>SVQC01000041.1 GCA_015065585.1 Oscillospiraceae bacterium | reverse complement strand
CAAACGGAGGATTTTCTCATCGGTTAACCTCTTTTGAACCACGCGACTATCGCGTGGTTTTCGTTATACAAAAAAACACTCGTTCAAGAGAACGAGTGTTTTTTGGCGCTCCAAAAGGGACTCGAACCCCTGACCTACCGCTTAGAAGGCGGTTGCTCTATCCAGCTGAGCTATTGAAGCTTACATAATAAAACCGCCAAAAAATTGACGGTTTGGAGCGGGTGATGGGAATCGAACCCACACGGCCAGCTTGGAAGGCTGGAATTCTAGCCATTGAACTACACCCGCATAATCTTGCGACCTAAGTATATTAACATAAAAACATCTTTTAGTCAAGTCTTTTTTTAGATTTTTTAGCGCCGTCATTTTAATAATGACGGCGCTAAAAAAATTATTAATATTCTAAAGCGATTTTTTCACTTTTAACAGTTGCAGAAATTTTACGGATATTTAAAGTTTCCTCGTTAATAAGTAATGAAACTATTTTATCTTCAATATTTCGTCTGATGAAATTTCGAAGTTCACGCGCACCGGATTTACCGCCAACACATTTCTCTGCAATAAAGTCACATGCGGATTTGTCATAGATAAATTCAATACCTTTATACGACATTGCAGTTTTAATTTCATCCAGCATCAATGCAGAAATACCTGAAAGTGTATCTACTTCAAGAGGTGCAAACACAACAATTTCGTCAATTCTCGCGATAAATTCGGGACGTAAAAATTCCGAAAGTGCTTTTCGCGCCTTTTCTTCAGAGGCTTGAGCCGTAGATTTTTCAAATCCCATAAGAGATGACTGCTTATCACTACCGGCATTAGAGGTCATTACAATTATAGTGTTTTCAAAATTAACAGTTCTTCCTTGCGCATCAGTAATTCTTCCGTCATCAAGAATTTGCAAAAGTATATTTAAAATATCAGGATGAGCCTTTTCAATTTCATCAAACAAAACCACAGAATAAGGTTTACGGCGTACTTTTTCGGTTAACTGACCCGCTTCATCATAACCTACATATCCCGGAGGTGCTCCGATAAGTCTGGATACAGAATGTTTTTCCATATATTCCGACATATCAAGACGAATCATAGTTTCAGGGGTGTCAAATAGCTGTTCAGAGAGTACTTTGACGAGTTCGGTTTTACCTACACCGGTAGGGCCGACAAAAATAAATGATGCAGGACGACGTTTTGTAGAAAGCTGAACTCTTGAACGTTTTACCGCCGAAACTACAAGGTCTACTGCCCTGTCCTGACCGATAATTCGTTTTAATATTTCGTCTTTTAAATTATAGAGCTTCTTTAAATCATTTTCCTGTACCTTTGATGCAGGAATACCTGTCCATAGCTCTATAACTTTTGCAACATCCATATCGGTTACAACATTATCTGAAGCAGGAACATATAAATCATTTGCCTGTTTTTTATATTTTTCAAGTTCGGCTTTAACAAGTGCAAGCTTTTCGTAATCGATTTTTTCAACATCGCCCTCAAGACGCTCAATTTCCATCTGCGCTTCTGCAATTTTTTTGTTTGCGATATATAACTGGTCAACAGCGGTATTGGCAAGGCTGGCACAGGCACAAGCCTCGTCCATAAGATCAATTGCTTTATCTGGCAAAAACCTATCATTTACATAGCGTTCAGATAAGCGAACAATTGTGGAAATGATATTATCAGGAATGGTTACGTTGTGATATCCTTCGTAATATTTTTTTATACCAAATAAAACTTTTTCAGTTTCAAGCAAGGATGGTTCTTCTATGGTAATGGGTTGAAATCTTCTCTCTAATGCCGCATCTTTTTCTATATGCTTTCTATACTCTTTGAAAGTGGTTGCGCCTATAACTTGAATTTCACCACGGGAAAGAGCCGGTTTTAATATATTAGCCGCATTCATAGAGCCTTCAGCAGAATCGCCTGCTCCAACAAGATTATGAATCTCATCAATAAACAGTATAATATTCTTTGCCGCTTTGATTTCATCAACAAGACCTTTGACGCGGCTTTCAAATTGCCCTCTGAACTGAGTACCTGCAACTAAACCGGTAAGGTCAAGAAGATGTATTTCTTTATCGAGCAAACGGGCCGGAGCGTCACCGCGGGCAATTTTTAATGCCAGACCTTCTGCAATTGCAGTCTTACCAACACCAGGTTCGCCAATAAGACACGGATTATTCTTTGTTCTACGTGATAAAATCTGTATGGTTCGGTAAAGTTCTTCTTCCCTACCGAAAATTTCATCAAGCTGTCCGTTTTTCGCCCGTTCAGTAAGGTTGGTACAGTATTGTTCAAGAAAACGACGCTTCTTACGCTGATTTTTATCGGTTTTATCTTTTTCATCTTTACCGTCAGTTTTATTTTCTTCTTTAGCCTCATTTCCGGAAAACATATTATTTAAAAACGGAAACGCCGGTGCAGTACCCATATCGAACATATCGCCACCCAACTCATCATTCATGGACATAACTTCCATAAACTGATCGCTCATTTGTTCGATTTCTTCATCAGAGATATTCATTTTGTCAAGCATATCGTTAATAGGCTTTATACCGGCAGATTTAGCGCAAACAAGACATAAGCCTTTAGGCTCTGAATCTTTATTAGTTGGGTCAGAGATAAAAACAACGGCAGGTCTTTTCTGACATTTGTAACACAGACGCATAATAACTTCCTTTCAGCAATTAAAATAAATTATCAAAAAAATTATATATAAATGTTTTATTCAGTACGGCTTCGGGAATAAACCATAAGCCCTTGCCGCTGAGAGAAAAAGTTTCTCTTATCAGAACTGTTGCTAATGCCACAAAAATCAAACCATTGGCGAATCCGAAAAGAGCTCCCAACAATTTATTAAATTTGCCCAAAAAGCTTATCTTAACAATTTTATTAATTATTTTGACTATAAATCCAAATAAAACCGTCAGAATAATAAATAGTATAAACATTAGTATACCTGAAACAGTTTCAATAATAATAGGTGATATTGATTCATCAACAAAATTATTGGCATCAATAATTTGAGTATTATTAAGGTCCAGTCCGAATTTTACCGAATTTTTAACGACAAAATCAGGCAAAGCCTCAACGATAGATTCAGCAGAACCGTTAATTGAAGATTCAACTGCATTAACAATTTTAGGTTCAAAGAAGGTTGAATTAATTATTCTTGCTGCAGGAGTAGAAAGTAAAAAAGCCAGATATGCAGCTAGTATTAAAGAAAGTAAAGTAAAAATTATTTTAACAGCGCCTTTTTTTATACCGATAATGATACAAATAAGCATTATTACAACTAAGGCGGCATCAACTAATAAAAAAGACATATTAATCACCTGATTTGTGTAGTTTAACGACAGAAATATCATTATTTCCGACAGAAATGCATTTGTTAAATGTGTGCGTACAAACCTTAACGGCACCGAAACCGCAATTTCCCTCTTTGAGCAATTTACCGTCTTCATTAACTGAGAAAATAGAATTATTACTCAGTATAAAAACAGTCTTCCCTTTTATAGCAAAATCGTTTACTAATCCGTTAAAAGTGTATGATGTAATATTTTTGCCGCGGTTATTATAAAAAGTAAAAGTGGTATTACCATCATTATTTTCTCTGGAAGAAGCAATAACTGTATATTTTGATGTTGTTTTTACCATATCAACACAATAATCGGTTTTAAATTCTGTTACTTTAAATTTTCTCCAAGAAATAATGTCACAGAAATTCTCGCCTATTACAGCAAATGTTTTATTATTTTCCGAGTTAATACCATAAATAAATTCACCGTTATATTCTTTAGTGAAAATGGGGTCAGCTGAGTCAAATCCTATTACATAGAGTTTTGAGTTAAATTTTCCATCGGAAACATATACAGTTGTAATAGCTACATTTTTACCATTAGGGGAAACTGCAACATTGCAAATAGTCTCTTTTGGGCAATACCATTCAAATATATTTTTGCCTTTATCGTTATATACCGTAACCATAGAAGTGTGAGCTTCGGCTTTCGTAGCGATGGCATAATATCCGCTTCTGGTTATATCAGCAGAAAGAATATTAAAGGTACAAGTCTGCGATAAAATTTGCCGCTTGGCATTATATATCTTAACACCGTAACCATTTTGGTCATAGACAAGGCACCTTGCATCACTTTTACAGATAACAGGTGATGAAAAGCCATGCGCATCGTTGAAACTTAATTTACCATTTTTAGAGTAACATGAAATATCATTATCGGTAAGTACAAAAATTCGGTTTCCGTGAGAAGCAATATTTATTGTTTCAGAAGTATTCAAAGTGACAGGCAAATGCGATTTAAAGGAAAATACAGCGCTAAAATTAGTAAATGACTCAATTATTCCGGTGGGAGTCGATAAAGTTAAAACTAGTACAGTAATACAAAGAATCGATGATAAAGTGACGAAAATGATTTTTTTTATTTTATTGGTTTTTTTCTTGCCACTTAAAATTTTAAAAGCGGTTTGTTTTTCTTTTTTTGGCTTCTGTTTTTTTGTAGAATCATTTTTATCAGATGTCATAGTAATATTTTGAGTCATATGTTTATTGCTAATGCCAAAGATATTGCGACGGCGTCTGCGTTTGTTTTTTAGATATTTAGGCATAAATTCACCTCAATAGTAAACTCGGTTTAAAAATAAAGCCTGCGGCGGTGCAGTAAAGCCGCCTAAACTTCTATCTTTTTTATCAAAAATTTCATTTGCTATACATTTATTCAAAGTGCCCCTGCCAACATAAAGAGCAGTGCCTACAATAATTCGTACCATATTATATAAAAAGCCATTGGCGGTAATAGAAAATATCAAGAAATCACCGTCTTCGGTAATATCACATTCATATACAGTTCTTACGGTATCACTCGCGCTTCGTCCAGACGAAGAAAAACCGAAAAAATCGTGGGTTCCCACAATCACGGCACAAAATTCTTTCATATCTTCAACCGATAAATTTCCGCTATAGTTATAACTGTATCTTGCATTAAATGGGTCTGGAATTTTTCGTCTGTCAATTCTATATATATAATTTTTCTTAATTGCTCTGTATCTGCAATGAAAATCATTATCCACCGTTTTGCAGTCCAATGCTCTTATATCTATAGGAAAAACAGCATTAAGTCCTTTAATTATACCAATTGGGTCTATTGTTTTTTTAAGGTCAAAATGGCAATAAAATTCATTTGCATGAACGCCTGCATCAGTACGGCTGCAACCCGTAACAGCAGGTGCAAATCCATATAAAGAATTCATACATTCCTGAATTCGCTGTTGAACGGTTATTGCATTTGCTTGGACTTGCCAGCCATGATAAGATGTACCGTCAAAAGAAATTTTAAGCAAATATCTTTGCATTGGTTTACCTCATAAAAATATTTAATAAAACTACACCAGTACCAAAAATGGTAGTTAAAATTAAAGCTAAAATATCAAAATAACGTATTTTGAACTTTTTCATTCGTTGTTTGCCTATTCCTCCATTATAACAACGACATTCCATAGCTTCAGCTAAATCGTATGCGCGCCTGACAGATAATATTATAAGAGGAATGAGTATCGGAACCAGTGCTTTAACACGGCTGACAATGCCGCCGTTTTCAATATCGGCGCCTCTTGCCTTCTGTGCATTTATAATTTTTTGTGTTTCCTCAACAAGTGTAGGGATAAAACGTAAAGCAATAGTCATCATCATAGTCAGAATATGAATAAGAGAACCAAGCCCTAAAAATTTGAGCGGTGTACAAAGGCTTTCAATTCCATCAGTTAGGTCGTTTGGAGTTGTTGTATAAGTAAGTGTTGCGCTTATAAATATTAAAAGAGCTATTCTGACAGCCATAAATAAGGCTCTACTTATACCGCCCACCGTTATATTAAAAATCCACCAACTAAACAATAACCTACCGTCATTAATATATAGGGAATTGATAATCGCCGTAAGTATAATAATAGGTAAAATCGCTTTTAAATTTTTAACATAAAGCTTCAAAGGTATTTTTGAAGCGATAATAGATATAATAACAAACAAAGCAACTAAACCTAACGCAAACGATGATTTTACCAAGAAAAGAAAGACAATAGAAGCCAACATAATTATAAATTTCACACGCGGGTCCATCTTGTGTAAAACCGAATTGCACGGAAAATATTGTCCAAAAGTAATATCCGAAATCATTTTCTATTACCCCCAGATACAATATTCAAAATAGCACTTGATGCCTGTGAAACATCAAAAATATCGGTAGGAATATCAATACCCATGTCATTCAGTTTTAATAAAACATTAGTTATATGAGGAACAGAAAGACCAATGTTTTTAAGAACATCAGCGTTTTTAAATACATTTTTAACGGTATCGTGCATTAGTAACTCGCCGTCATTTAAAACAATGATTTTATTACATATTAAAGCCATATCCTCCATACTGTGAGAGACGATTATAACGGTAGCATTGTTGTTATTGCGATAATCCAAAATGGCGTTTAGTACCGTTTCTCTGCCAATTGGGTCAAGACCGGCGGTGGGTTCGTCAAAAACGATAAGCTCGGGTTGCATTGCCATAATACCTGCTATAGCCGCCCTTCTCTTTTCTCCTCCTGAAAGGTCAAAAGGGGATTTTTTAAGAAGTTCCTCATTAAGTTTTACTATGTTTACAGAATTAGATATTCTATTGGTAATTTCAGCATTACTAAGTCCCATGTTTTTGGGGCCGAAGGCTATATCACTTTCAACGGTTTCTTCAAATAATTGGTATTCGGGGTACTGAAAAACAAGACCAATTTTAAAACGGATTTCATTTATTTTTTTAGGCTCATCCCAAATATCTTTGCCATTTAGAAAAATATTTCCCTCAGTTGGTTTTAAAAGTCCGTTTAAAAGCTGAAGCAAGGTAGATTTGCCGGAACCGGTGTGACCGATAATACCAATAATTTCGCCTTTTTCTATAGCAAAAGAAACATCTTTTAACGCTTCGTGCTTAAAAGGCGTACCGGGTGAATATACATAACTGAGATTTTTAACTTCCAGTATAGGCATTAAAATTTTCCTTTCTTCATACTAACAATTATTTTCAGTAATTAACCTGTAAATTTCATCGCAACATTCATCTATAGAAATGATACCATTTTTTACATCTAAGCCACTTTTGCTAAGTAAATCCAGCAATTCAGTTGTTTGAGGAATTCCAAGACCGGCATCTTTTAATAGCTTTATATCGGTAAAAATTTTGTTTGGAGTACCATCACCTGTAATTTTACCGTCCTTCATTACAACAACTCTATCGGCATATTGTGTTTCTTCCATAAAATGAGTTATCAAAACAATCGTAATGTTATGATTTCTGTTAAGGTCGACAAGAGCATTAATAACTTCACTACGACCTTGAGGGTCAAGCATAGCAGTAGGCTCATCTAAAACTATATACTCAGGTTGCATTGCTAAAATACCGGCAATGGCAACGCGTTGTTTTTGACCGCCGGATAAATTATGAGGTGCAGATTTTCGGTAATCATACATATTTACCGTCTTTAAGGCATCGTCTACTCTCTTACGAATCAAATCTGGGGCTAATCCTAAATTTTCAGGACCAAAAGCAACGTCTTCTTCTACGACAGAAGAAATAAGCTGATTATCCGGATTTTGAAATACTAGACCCACTCTACGTTTGATTTCAATCTCTTTTTCGTTGTCATCAGTAAACATGCCGTCAACACAGACGCTACCCGCATTAGGCTTTAAAAGACCGTTTAAAAGCTTAGCCAGGGTTGATTTTCCCGAGCCGTTGTGACCTAGTATTGCGGTAAAAGAGCCTTTTTCAATAGTTAGATTAAAATTTTTAAGAACAATGTTTTTTTCCTCACCACTATACTCATAAAAAACATTTTCAAGCTTTATAAAATTATTCATATTTTTCCCTTGTCCATATCGTTGTATTACCACATGGCATTACAATATTTCGCTCTGAAATTTTAAGACCTATTTCATCAGTAAAAATACAACCATTATTACCTTTATCAATATGCATCTTTACCATATAATTCAAAATGGTAGGTGATAAACCTCCGGTATACGAGTTTAAAATGAAGAAAAGAGGTTCATTGCTCAATAATTTACCGGTCTCAGCAAGAAGTTCATCAATTTGTTGCTCCAACTTCCAAACCTCGCCATTCGGGCCTCTACCATATGACGGTGGGTCCATTATTATCGCATCGTATCTATTGTCTCTTCTTATTTCTCTGCGAACAAATTTCAGACAATCGTCAACCAACCAACGTACTGGTTTATCCTGAAGACCCGAAGTTGCGGCATTTTCTTTTGCCCATTGCACCATACCTTTAGAAGCATCAACATGGGTAACCTTAGCACCCGCCTCAAGACAAGCTATAGATGCACCACCTGTATAAGCAAACAGATTCAGCACGGAAATTTCTCTTCCGGACTTTTTTATCTTTTTTTGAGCAAATTCCCAGTTTACAGCCTGCTCAGGAAAAAGCCCGGTATGTTTAAAACCCATAGGCTTTAAATTAAACTTAAGCTTATTAAACTCGATAGTCCACACATCCGGAACCTTTTTAAGCGCTTCCCAATATCCACCACCAGAACTGCTCCTGTGGTAAACGGCATGAGCATTCTTCCAAAGAGGGTTTAATCTTTCTCCGGTCCATATAACCTGTGGGTCGGGACGAATTAAGATTATATTTCCCCATCGTTCGAGTCTTTCTCCGCCCTCAGCATCTATAAGTTCATAATCATTAAAGTTTTCGGTAAATCTCATAAATAATTCCTTTAAAACAATATGTTTTCTTGAGGTGAATCGGATATTTGCTGATTTTGATACGGAATATCAAGATGGTCATATGCAAGTTTTGTTACACATCTGCCACGCGCACTTCGAGTTAAAAATCCAATTTGCATTAAATATGGCTCGTAAACATCCTCAATAGTAATTGATTCTTCGCCTACAGCAGCGGCAAGGGTATCGAGTCCAACAGGACCACCGCCGTAATTGTTTATGATTGTAAGTAACATTTTTCTATCAAAATCATCGAGGCCAAGCTCGTCAATTTCAAAACGAGAAAGAGCAGCCATTGCAACTTTAGCGGTGATTTCACCATTATATTCAATTTGCGCAATATCTCTTACACGACGGAGCAAACGATTAGCAATACGCGGCGTACCACGTGAGCGCGAAGCAATTTCCAAAGCTCCATCATCATCAATTGGAATCTGTAAAATTGAGGCAGAACGTTTAACAATCGTAGCCAATTCTTCAGGTGTATAAAGTTCAAGACGCAAAAGGACGCCAAATCTATCTCTAAGCGGTGCAGTAAGCTGGCCGCTTCTTGTGGTTGCACCCACTAATGTAAAATGCGGCACGTCAAGTCTTATTGAGCGCGCTGAAGGACCTTTTCCAATAATAATATCCACAGAAAAATCCTCCATAGCCGGATAAAGAATTTCCTCAACGTTACGGGAAAGTCTATGAATTTCGTCGATAAAAAGTACGTCACCTTCGTTAAGGTTAGTAAGAAGTGCTACAAGGTCGCCCTGTTTTTCAATAGCAGGACCGGAAGTAACTCGAAGATTTACACCCATTTCTTTTGCAATAATACCAGAAAGAGTAGTTTTTCCGAGTCCGGGAGGACCATAAAGAAGTACATGGTCGAGTGATTCTTTTCGCATTAATGCCGCTTTGATATATACGCTAAGATTACTCTTGGCTTTTTCTTGTCCGATATATTCATTAAGAGATTTTGGACGAAGGCTAACCTCGTTATCGTCGTCTATACCATGATACTCGGGTGATACAACTCGTCCATCATTTTCCTCAAAGTCATAGTTATTAGTTTCTATCATCGGTTACACCTGCCTTGACAAAAGTTTAAGCGCTTCTTTGATTAAAGAGTCGACGGATAAATCTCCATCTAGTTTTTTTACAGCGTTTGACGCCTCACTCTGTGAAAATCCAAGTGAAACAAGTGCTGCTACAGCTTCTTTTAAAGTGTCGTTATTATCAGTCGCTGAGTATGGTGAAAAATCCTCATTTGCGGTAATCGATGCTGAAACCTTATCCTTAAGTTCAAGTATAATTCTTTGGGCAAGTTTAATTCCCACACCCGAAGCGGCAGTTAAAGCCTTTGGTTGATTATTAGAAATATAAAAAGAAACTTGTTCTGGGGAAAAACTTGTGAGTAAAGCAATACCGATTTTAGGGCCGACCCCACTAACCGATGTAATAAGCTTAAAACACTCAAGTTCATTCATATCGGAAAACCCATAAAGGTCCATAGCATCTTCTCTGACAGACAAAAAAGTAAATAACTTAAAATTTTCACCTATTTTTGGCATAGCACCTAAGGTTTTACCGGTGATAAAGCATTTGTAACCAACACCATAACATTCAATAATACAGTATGTAGGTTCTAAATAAGTTAAAATACCATTTAACGAAGCAATCATTTTTTTACCTCTCTTATAATTTTTGCATATCCGCCGATACCTGTGTTAGCATGACAAATTGCAATTGCCAAAGCATCGGCTGTATCGTCGGGTTTAGGAACTTTATTAAGACCCAGCAGCGAGCGCGTCATTTCCATAACTTGATGCTTTTCTGCTCTACCAAAACCCGTAACAGCAGTTTTTACCTGTAAAGGAGTATATTCATAAATCGGCACAGAATTCATTTGTGCGGCAAGAACAATAACACCACGTGCTTGAGCAACGTCAATTGCGGTTGTTGTATTAGTGTTGAAATACAATTTTTCAATTGAGAGAGCGTCAGGTTTAAATTCATTTATAAGCTGATTCATATCACGGTAAATTACCTCTAACCGTTTTGAAAATGATAAATCTGGAGTAGTAGTAATTGCACCAAAATTTATGGTTTTAAATTTTCCTAAATCATAAGAAATCACACCATAACCGATAAGCGCATAACCAGGGTCGATTCCTAAAATATTCACATTCATACTCCCCTTTCTCGCATATCATATACGGTTATATTATATCATAAAGTATTATTTATAGCAATATATATTGACCGAAATTTTTATTATTTTTGAAAATTAATAAAAAATTACTAAAAAAGAGAAAATCATATATAAAACGGAGAAAATAAGCGATTTTCAGAGATATCGTTTTATATAAACATATTATATAAAAAAAACACTTGACAATAGACTTGATTTGCAATATATTTAATTCGTCAAAATAATACATCCAGAGATTAATTACCGTTTTTTCTGCACCGGAAAAAGTCCGAAGGATAAGTAACTTTCTAGCTTTCTTTTTGTGTCCAGATTTAGCGGTTTTTTCGTTTTATTTTTTAATTATGGAGGAAATATGAATTGAAAGATAATCTTATACAGCTGAAAAACATTTCTTTATCATTTGAAAACGAAACAGTTCTTGATAACATTTCTCTTGATATACATGATAAAGAGTTTATAACACTTCTCGGTCCTTCCGGTTGTGGCAAAACCACAACATTGCGCATAATTGCCGGTTTTTTGGAACCTGACCAAGGTGATGTTATTTTTTCAGGTGAGAAAATTAATAATGTGCCTGCTTATAAAAGACAGGTGAACACTATTTTCCAACGTTATGCTCTTTTCCCCCATCTTAACGTTTTTGAAAACATAGCTTTCGGTCTTCGACTTAAAAAAATACCTGAAACCGAAATTAAGAAAAAAGTCACCGAAATGCTCTCACTCGTTAATCTTTCAGGGATGGAAAAAAGGAAAATTCATAAACTTTCGGGTGGTCAGCAACAGCGTGTAGCTATTGCAAGAGCAATTGCCAATAATCCCCGCGTTCTTCTTCTTGACGAACCCCTTGCTGCCCTTGATTTAAAACTTAGAAAAGACATGCAAAACGAACTAAAAAAAATCCAACAACAGCTTGGTATTACCTTTATTTTTGTCACTCACGACCAAGAAGAAGCCCTTTCAATGTCCGACAGGGTTGTTGTTATGGATAACGGTAAAATTCAACAGATTGGAACTCCACAGGATATATATAATGAACCGACAAATGCTTTTGTTGCTGACTTTATCGGCGAATCGAATATACTTGACGGTATAATGAAAAAAGACTATGTTGCTGAATTTTCAGGACAGGTTTTCGAGTGTCTTGATGCAGGTTTCACTCCTGGTGAAAAGGTAGACGTAGTAGTACGACCTGAAGACGTTGATATAGTAGATGTAAAAAACGGTATGCTTACTGGCACCGTCACTTCCGTTACCTTCTTAGGTGTGCATTATGAAATTATTGTTGATATCGGTGGCTTTAAATGGATGATA
>SVQC01000040.1 GCA_015065585.1 Oscillospiraceae bacterium | reverse complement strand
AACTTAACTGTAACACAGGATTTTCCATTCGTCACTTATTTTTTTGCCTACTGTAACACATCTATTGTAAACCTACAATATCGCTAACGCGATATGATATACAGCGTTGCCGTATGATATATTTGCTTTGCAAATATGATATACTATCCGTTCCATTCATATGCCGCAGGCATATATCATTCACCGAAGGGGGATATCATATCGAAGATATATCACCCGTTCCGCAAGGAACGGATATCATTGAAACAAGTCACTTTTGTCGGTAGACAAAAGTGACTTGTTTCGTGGCGCGCTTGAACGGATTCGAACCGCCGACACCTGCCGTCGGAGGACAGTGCTCTATCCAACTGAGCTACAAGCGCATATCGGTTACAAATTAATATATCACAAACCACTTAAAATTTCAATCAGAATTACTTTTTAAATAATAATTATTATTTTATGAAAAAAGACTTGCTTTTTTATTTTATATCTGTTATAATTGCCTTTGCTAATGTTAAATTTTGTTGCAAGATTTCAGAAGGAGGTGCTTAACATATGGCTAAATGTGATATCTGCAGTAAAGAAATTACTTTCGGTATTAAGGTTTCTCACTCTCACAGAAGAACAAACCGTACCTGGAAGCCCAATGTTAAGAGAGTTAAGGCTATTGTTGACGGTTCTCCGCGTCGTATTTACGCTTGCACTCGTTGCTTGCGTTCCGGAAAGGTTACCCGCGCAATCTAATTAGTTAATTCTTTTAAGATTAGAATTTAGAGCAATCCAAATTTGGATTGCTCTTTTTCTTTTATGCAAATTTAATTTTAAGTTTTTTATAGGTATTATTATAAACAAGAGTCTGGAAAATAAGAGCTATTGACCAGCTTAGTACGTAAGACAAGAATAAAACAGCATACTGTATATCAACGCTTGCAATTACAGTTTTTATATATGGAAAAAATCCGAGCAACCACACAAGTCTGAAGCCGCAAATACAAATTAGTGATACGAGCATAGGTGCTACGGCCGTTCCCATACCGCGAGTGCAACCCACCATTACGTCATTTACACCGCATACAAAATACGGTATGCATATAACCAACAAATGAATAACGCCGAATCTTATAGCTTCCTGGCTATTTGTATATATGGAAATTAAATCACGCCTCAATACAACCACTATCATTGACATTATAATTCCAATAACAGTAACTATCCTGCACATTAATTTAGTAAGCTTCTTAATCTGTTCTAATTTTTTAGCCCCTGTATTTTGTCCTATAAAGTTACTTGATGCATGATGAATGGCGTTCATAGGCATAAGCACAAAAGCTGCGATAGAGTTTGCTGCAGCGCTTCCTGCCATAGCATATGGACCAAAAGAATTTATAGTGCTTTGCATTATAGTATTTGAGAAAGAAAAAATAATACCGTTAAGTCCCGCAGGAATACCTACATAAAGAATCTGCTTTAACATTTTAGCCTTAATGCCAAGTTCTTTAAAGAAAAGCCGACAGGCATTATCTTGCCTTAGCATATGAATCACCACAAGGACAGCCGAAACACCCTGGGAAATCACGGTTGCAAGGGCAACACCGTCTACGCTCATATTAAACGCCGACACAAAAAAGATATTGAGACCCACGTTTAACACACCGGCTAATGCAAGATATATAAGCGGGCGAACGGTATCCCCTATTGCCCTTAAAATAGAACTGCCAAAATTATATATCATTTGCACGGGAAGACCTGCAAAATAAATTCTCATATAGAGCTGAGCCAAAGGTAAAACCTCATTGGGTGTACCAATTAAAATGAGAAGAGGCGTTGCTAAAACGAAACCCACAACACCTAAAAATACACCACAAATAACCGATATAGACATCGCTGTATGTACGGCATCTTTGATTTTTTTATCATTTCTTGCTCCGACACACTGAGAAACAACGACACTGGCACCGTTACTAAGTCCTACCGCCAAACTTATAATTGCATTTATAAGCGAAGCAGAACAGCCAACTGCCGAAACTGCAAAATCTCCGTCTATAGATAATTTGCCAACAATAGCAATATCCGCCGCATTAAAAAAGAGTTGCAATACGCTCGAAAAAATTATCGGCAGAGAAAAAAGCAAAATCTTTTTGAGGAAAGGCCCAGTTGTCATATCCATTGTTTTGTTTTTTATCATTTCTTACCCTTCTCATAAAAAAGAGGTAGTTTTCCTACCTCTTAAAGTTGGTTTATTGCCCCGGCAAGATATAATTTAAGCTTAGCAAGGTCAGCAATTTCAACCTTTCCGCTACCGTCAAGGTCAGCGGAAAGTTCACCCTTTGTTTCTAGGTTTAATGCACCTGCAAGGTAAAGTTTCAGTGTTGCAAGGTCATTTATACCTACAGTATTATCGCCGTCAATATCGCCGAGTTTTATAAAGCTTAAACTGGGTATAGTCTGGCGCTGTACCGTTTCACCGCATATATAACATCTTTTGATTTTTAAACCGCTATCTGTATCTGTTGGTTCTTTAACCGTTTCCCAATCTGTAATATAAGTATGACCGTCCAAGGTATAACTGCCCTGAACAACATTCTGCTCTATACTACTTTGAGAGGTTATATAGGTTATGGTTCTTCCTTTCATATTAAGTCCGAAATAATGATTATTTTCAGGTAAAGTTATATCTAATTCCTTTATCACTTCGTGATGGGTATCATAAACGTAAATTTTATCGCTGTCTGAGAAGAACAGATGCTCGTTATACTCGAAAATACCGGTGAAATAGCCATCGTGTAAAGAACTTCCTACCTCCCACCAGTAGCTGTTTTTTTCCGCATACAAATAACCTATTTCCTTTATACGCTCAGCTGTTACAAAATCTTTCGTTCTCATTAAACCGCCGGCTTCTGCTCTGCGGTCAAGGTAATACCAATAGCCGTTTATTTCCTGCACTGAAGAGGTTGCATACTTCCACAGATTTGCGCCCTCGTAAGCATTGCAAACAATTTCTTCCTCAACACCCGGAATATAAAATTCCGTATGATTGAGGTCAGTTTCAACCTCTGTATCAGAAAGCATAAATTTAGCATGAGAAACCTCGCCAACTAAATCATATTTAAAGCTTTGACCTAAAATAGGGTCGTCATAGGTAGCATCAACGTGATACCAGTTTCCGTTAATCTTAACTACGTTCCAGCCATGACCAGCGACATCATATACACCGTCGCTATCAGTATCTTTTTCTGGACTGACAACGATATAACTTTCAAGTCCTACTTTACGGGCAATATACATAAAGGTATATGCATAGCTCTGACAAACACCTTTTCCGTCACGAAGGAAACCGTAAATATCGTGGTTTTCTTTACCCTCCTGCTCATATAAACGGTAATCATACATAAAGTTAGAAACAAGCCAGTCGTGAATTCTCAAAGCCTTTAAGGAATCATCCCAAGAGGATTTTATATCATTTATTATCGGTTCAATCTTTGCGTCTATAAAATCACGCTCACTGAGTACCTGAGTTTTATCTATCGTATAATTTACGTAAAGAGTCTTCATATCACGGCTTATGGATATAGAATCAATATAATAAATCTCAGGGTGCTGATTAAATATAAAATTAACATAAGTGGTTAAATCATTATACTCAAAATTATAGCGTGATAAATCAATTTCTGTTTCTACATTATAAAAGCCGCCGTAAATACACTCTTTATAATCAGCGTAATTATCATTTTCTGCAAAAGAGGTCACAGAAAAAGCACTGAGAATAAGTATAACGGCAATTATCAACGATATAATTTTTTTCATACAAATACCACCTTAAGACACAAATATCATTCCGCTACACATTATATACCCTTATATAATGCTATGTCAATAAGCATACTTAATAAAAATAAATAGCGCTATTAAAAGAATTTATACAAAATAGGAAAGCGAGGATAACAACTGTTATCCTCGTTGTTTTTTAATTTTCTTTTGCTACGAAGGCAAGTAATCCGCCGGCCTTTAAGATACCCTTTTGTCTTTCGGTAAATGAGCAGACAAGATTTATATCTTTACCGCTTGTTTTATCTTTTAAAATAAGTTTTCCGCTGTCCATGCCCTCATAGATATTCTCAAGACTTAATATATCGCCTTGATTAATTAAATCATAATCATCGGGGTTTTCAAGAGCAACAGGCATAATTCCAGCATTAATAAGGTTTGCAATATGAATTCTTGCAAAGCTCTTTGCTATAACCACTCTTACACCAAGATACATAGGCACAAGGGCGGCATGCTCACGGGAAGAACCCTGACCGTAGTTAGAACCGCCGAGAATAAAGCTCTGTTCAGCCGCTTTGGCCCTTTCGCTAAAGCTTTCGTCACAGACGGCAAAACAAAATTTTGAAAGATACGGAATGTTTGAACGGTAGGGCAAAATTTTTGCGCCTGCAGGCATAATATGGTCGGTGGTTATATTGTCGCCAACCTTTAATACAAGCTCTGCCGTAAGGCTGTCGGTCTGCGGACGGGCATCAGGGAACTTCTTAATATTAGGTCCTCTCAGTACCTCAACGCTTTTGCTTTCCTCTAAGGAAGCAGGTGGTAGAACCGCAGTATCGTTTATCAAGAATTTTTCAGGCATATCAACCTTTATATTTTCACAGATAAGTCTGGGGTCGGTGATTTCGCCCGTCAATGCTGCGGCAACGGCAGTTTCAGGAGAAACGAGATAAACCTTACCGTCTTTAGTACCGCTTCTGCCCTCAAAATTACGGTTAAAGGTACGAAGTGATACACCGGCTGAATTAGGTGAGAAGCCCATACCGATACAAGGACCGCAGGCACACTCAAGAACTCTTGCACCGCTGGCAATAATATCAGATAATGCGCCGCAGTCAGCTAGCATAGTAAGTACCTGCTTAGAGCCGGGAGAAACCGATAGGCTAACGCTGTCTTTAATGGTCTTTCCCTTAAGCATTGCGGCAACCTTTAGCATATCAAAGAGAGACGAGTTGGTACATGAGCCGATACAGACCTGGTCAACCTTAGTACCCTTAAGGCTTGATACAGTAACAATATTATCAGGGCTGTGAGGACAAGCAATAAGAGGCTCAAGCTCGGAAAGATTTATGTCTATAACTTTATCATAAACGGCATCAGCATCACTTGAAAGAGGGATATAATCCTCCTCCCTACCCTGCTTTTTAAGAAAATCTCTGGTTATTTCATCGGAGGGGAAAATAGAGGTAGTAGCTCCAAGCTCAGTACCCATATTTGTAATGGTTGCTCTCTCGGGTACAGAAAGGGTTTTAACACCTTCTCCACCCCATTCTATAATAGCACCCACACCACCCTTTACAGACAGTATACGCAAAATTTCAAGGCTAACGTCCTTAGCGGTAACAAAAGGATTGAGTTTTCCCGTAAGATTAACTTTGTACATCTTAGGCATAGTTATAAAGTATGCGCCACCGCCCATAGCTACGGCAACGTCAAGTCCGCCAGCGCCAAAGGCTAACATACCTATACCGCCGCCGGTGGGTGTATGGCTGTCAGAGCCTATAAGGGTTTTACCAGGCTTTCCAAAACGTTCAAGATGTACCTGATGGCAAATACCGTTACCGGGACGGGAAAAATAAATACCGTGCTTTTTTGCAACCGACTGAATATAACGGTGGTCGTCAGCATTTTCAAAGCCTGACTGTAATGTATTATGGTCTATATAGGCAACGCTTTTTTCGGTTTTAACTCTGTCGATACCCATTGTTTCAAACTCAAGGTATGCCATAGTACCGGTAGCATCCTGCGTCAATGTCTGGTCGATTCTAAGAGAAATTTCACTTCCGACAGTCATGTCGCCGCTACGAAGATGTTCTTTTATAATTTTCTGTGCTATTGTAAGGCCCATTTTTATTACTCCTTAATGATATGTTTGTACGCGTTTTTAACATGCTCTGTCATTTTTGCACGCGCCAAATTGCTGTCTTTATTTTTAAGAGCTTCATATATCGCCTTATGTTCTTCATAAGAATGTTCCGCCCTTATTTCGTTCTCTACCGATGATTTACGGTATTTTTGTATCTTCTTATGCAAGGGCATAAGAGTATTATAAATAGTATTACTGCCGGAAATACGGTAAATAAGCTGATGAAATTCTTTATCTATAGTTTCAAGGCTGGCGGCATTCTTTTTTGCAGCATAAAATTCCTGAAGGTCAATAAGCTCCTTAATCTTACTTATTTGTTCCTCATTGATTTTTTCAGCCGCACGGGCAGCCGCCATACCTTCTATTTCACAGCGGATTTCATAAATATCGCAAAGGTCTTCCTTACTTATGCCAAGAACGATACAGCCTCTGGTTCCCTCTTCAATAATATGCTCGTCGGCAAGGCGTCTTAATGCCTCACGCACGGGCGTACGGCTAACGCCCAAGGTTTCGCAAAGCTTAAGCTCGGTAAGAACTTCGCCTCGCTGATATTTTCCGGTTAAGATATCTGTTTCCAACTGCTCATAAACCTGGTCGGCAAGAGAAATAGTTTTATGTATCAAAATTATTTCCTCCGAAATTATAATCTTTTAAATTTGCCATTAGAAAATTCTTCAATTTTTTCTTCTATTTCAGCAGTAGACAAAGAGGTCTGTCTTTCATCCTCATATTCCTTGTCTATCCACTCTTTCATAGCTATTACCAACGGGTCGCGCTTGTCAACCTGCTCGCTTTCGCTAAGGCGATAGTTTTCATTAATCCAATATGCGATACCGGCAAGACCTGAGGTTTTGCTGAGCATTACCGATGGACGTTTTCCAAGTATTTTTTCGGTATTGAAAATATTATATATTTCCTGGTCCTTTAAAAGTCCGTCAGCGTGAATTCCCGCGCGGGTAACGTTAAAGTTTCTGCCCACAAAAGGAGTCATTGGCGGAATGTCATAACCCATATTATTTTTAAAATACTCAGCAATTTCGGTAATTGCCGTTGTATCCATACCGTCAAGACTTCCTCTGAGTGATGCATACTCTATAATCATAGCCTCAAGAGGTATATTGCCCGTTCTTTCTCCTATGCCAAGCAAAGAACAGTTAACGGCAGAAGCACCGTAAAGCCAAGCGGTACTTGCATTTGTAACAGCCTTATAGAAGTCGTTATGACCGTGCCATTCAAGCATTTCGCTGGGTACATCGGAATAGTGCTGTAAACCGTAAATAATTCCAGGTACGCTTCGGGGTAAGGCAACCTCGCTAAAGGGTACGCCGTAGCCCATAGTATCACAAGCACGGATTTTAACAGGTATACCTGCGTCCTTGGACATTTTCATAAGCTCGTTAACAAAGGGCACCACAAAGCCGTAAAAATCTGCTCTGGTTATATCTTCAAGATGACAACGGGGCATAACGCCTGCTTCAAAAGCGAGAGACACAGCCGAAAGATAGTGGTCAAGAACCTGCTTTCTGGTCATTTTAAGCTTTTTAAAGATATGATAGTCAGAACAGGAAACGAGAATTCCCGTTTCTCTTATTCCAAGGCCTTTAACAAGCTTAAAGTCTTCCTTATTAGCTCTTATCCATGTAGTAATTTCAGGAAATTTAAGACCGAGTTCTCGGCACTTTTCCAAAGCCTCTCTGTCTTTTTTACTGTATACAAAAAATTCAGTCTGACGAATAATTCCGTAAGGTCCGCCAAGCTTTGACATAAGCTTATAAAGGTCTACTATCTGCTGAACTGTATAAGGCTCAACAGACTGTTGCCCGTCACGAAGGGATGTATCCGTTATCCATATTTCCTTAGGCATACTCATAGGCACTCTTCTGTGGTTGAATGCTATTTTCGGCACATCTTCATAGTTATATATATTTCTGTAGAGATTAGGCTCTGCTACATCCTGCAAAGAATATTTATAACTTTTAAGTTCAAGTAAATTACTTTTAGGAGAAATTTCTAGCATTATAATTACTCACTTTCGGTATATTTGTATACAATTATACCTATATACCCATATACTGTCAATAGTTTTCTTTAAAAAACCGCGGAATTCCGCGGTTTTTTATCATATATTTAATTCTTATGAAACAAACTTAAAATGAATTCCAAAATCTTATTGATTAGCGATAAAAAGAAAGATACCTCGTTTTTTTCATTAACTTGTGTTTTTGGTTCCTCTTTATTTTGCTCAACCCCTTGTTCTTCTTTATATTCCCAAACCAAATTTCCACTTAAATCGTATACATTAAGTCCGGTTATTTTTGCCTTCTCAACGGCATTCTGCAAGACGGCAAATGCACCTACCTGACTATCAATATCATCAGCGCTTTTTCTTACCCTATATTTAGCCTTGCTTTCTTCATAAGGGTCTTTATAGGAAATGTCGAAATACTGACAAAAAGCCTTACAGGTCTGCTCCGCTATTTTTCTTATATTATTATGAAACCAATTCGCATCCTCATTATTATCATGAAAAATATGCTCCTCATAATATGCTATTGCAGAGGTAGCATAAAGCTCATAAAGTTCTGTACTTTTGTTTATGGTTATAGGCCCGCCGTAAATTTCTTTTCGCTTTTCGGTTATAATCCCTGCTAATCTTTCTGCCTCGCTATAACCAGGATATATAATAGGCCGATACCCTTTTACCGTGGAATTACTTGCATTGGTATGACTTACGTAATGAATATCAGGGGCATAAGCGTTGGATTCTTTTACCGCCTTAATCATAAGTGCTGTTCCGTCCTCGTCAGATTTAGGAATTCGTCTCGGCCCTCTTTTATAATCAATATTGTTTGCTTTAAGATATACCTCAAGCTCGTCAAGATAAAGATTATTATGGGTAGTTTCATCACAGCCCGTCACAGCGCAGGGATTCCATTTATGATAGGGTGGGCTAAGATATATTTTAGGCATTGTTTCACCTCCTTTTCAGAAATTGTAATATTTAAGCTTGCGTCTTTCACCGACATATGATTTTATATTACATTATATGTACTTCGAGATATATGGTATAAACTAAGGTATTTTTTAACAAAGATTATATTGTGCTATAAAACCGTCCCTGCTACTGCAATTTATTAAACAAAAAACAGATGGTTACCCATCTGCTTTTTTGTTACTTATTTCCCGCAGTTTTTATCAAAACTTGGATTGCAAGCATAAAAGTTTTTGCTATCCAACTTATCTGCAGTAAGACGTAACGCTTCACCAGAACAACAATGGTGAAATGCTTTTGCGACCCAATTTTTTTATATCTTCCACTTGATTTCAATGCTTTCTTTTGAGGCGGTTATACGCTCTATCAGGCAGTCAACCACCGTGATTTTGTCGCTAACCGACAGTTCATCCCAATGCTCAAAATACCCACTGATTTCACCCACATCGTTTGTATGGTTATTGTCAAGCGATACAATCTCAGCTCCGAGTTCTTTCTTCTCGGCATCGAGCTCGGCAACACGGTTGTTTATGTACTGCATCACCGTATCATTTGCCGAAGCAATTTTTTCGAGCAAAGAGGATATTTCTTTGTCAATCTCTTCTATGCGTGTTTTAAGTTTAATAACTTGCAGGTTACAGCCGTCCTGCTTTTTCTTTGACAGTGTCTGAAACTCCGCTAATTTCTTCTGCATTTCTTTGAAAACAATGTCATCTACAACATCTGCATCCAGTGAGCCAAAATGACATCCACCGGCGTGGTATTTGTTTGTGCAGAGATAATAGCGGTTGTCGGACTTAGTTTTACATTTATAAATCTTAGCGGTTAAAGCATATCCACAACTGGCACATTTGATTTTGCCCGCAAGCCAAGTTGCTTTTGCCTTGATGGGCCGTGCAACGCTTTGATTGTTTAAGCACTTGGAACGGCACTTAATCCACGTTGCCGAATCAACAAGTCCCTCGTGGGGAGCCAAAACCAATGTGTGACCTACTAAGGATATGGTTTTTCGCTTAAGATTATCGCCCGAATAAAGATACGCTCCGTTTATACCGATAAAGTCTTGCGGTGGGTTAACAATGTTTGTGCCTTGCGCTTTAAAAAACTCATAAAGCTGATAATCGGCTTTTACATACGCGGGGTTGATTACCACATCACGCAATCGGCTTCTATTGAAGAGTTTACCGTCACGCTTTCGTATGCCGTGTTCTTCCAAGTAGCGCATTACATCACCGAATGAGGTTTGAGGCTTTGAATACATTGAAAATATCAATCGAATAACCTCTGCTTCTTCCTCAATGGGCTTATACATTTTGGTTCGTATTCCGTCTATGGTTGTTTCAACCAGTTC
This sequence comes from Oscillospiraceae bacterium, assembly GCA_015065585.1. Taxonomy (GTDB): domain Bacteria; phylum Bacillota; class Clostridia; order Oscillospirales; family Acutalibacteraceae; genus SIG607. Next base: position 2,109 of record SVQC01000040.1, on the reverse strand, counting down.
AAACCCGAACGGTACTCTGCCACCCATATAAAATCCTCGTTTACTACGTGATGAATAGGCATCAATAACACGCTGCTGGATAGTCTCACGCTCAAGCTGTGCGAAAATCATTACAATCATCAGCATAGCCTTGCCAATAGGCGTTGAAGTGTCGAATTTTTCCATTGTGCTGACAAAGTCAACACGGTTCTTTTGAAACACTTCGATTAAATTGGCGAAATCAAGCACCGAACGGCTGATACGGTCAAGGCGGTAAACAATCACACGGTTTACTTTACCCGCCTCTATATCACGCAACAAGTCTTGAAACGCAGGGCGGTCTATGTTTTTGCCACTATAACCCTTGTCGGTATAAACTTTATAACTTTCTCCTGTCACTTCCTTTTTACAAAACTCGATTTGACTTTCCACGGATATGCTGTCTATCCTGTCAACCGATTGTCTTGCATAAATTGCGTCAAAAAGATTCAATTTTTACTCCCTTCTTCGCAAAAAGAAGCGGAGCTGCTGACATATATATTATACCATAACAGCCCTTTTTCTTCAAGGTTTACAGGACATATATTTGCAAAAAACATCATATAATTTTGCTTCTATTTGTAATTTTACTTCTCTTTTTTCGTCCACAGAAAATTGAGGGGTTAAATTGGTAATCGACACGATTTTGTTGCCGATTTTCTGTTCCCAAGACTCTGCGACATAATTTACCATGCAGTCCGTCTCCTTCCTTTTGCGAGTTTTTCTTTTATTAAAATATGATTTGCGTCTTGTCCTCTATACCAAAACGCAATTGTTTCGAATTCTTTCTTAAAAGTCAGGCATCGTGGAGAGACGGTACCTGACTCATACTTCCCATTACAAATGAAAATCAAAGATTTTCGTATATAAATTAAATAGCTCCTTCATCTATGAATAATCAAAGTTATTGTTTGCGTTTTCTTACAGGCTTTTCTGCAAGATAGCTGTTTGTAATATCCGGTCTGTGATGACCAAGTGCTTCGCTTGCCTTGTGCTTCGGCTTGTAAAAACCGCCGTCTTTTAATCTCTTATATTCATTCTGTGCGTAATAATAACGAAGTCCGTGCCAAGTTAAAACATCCTTTTTCGGTTTTTCACCGGGCTTGGTCTGTTCGGCGCGGTTTTGCACCGTAAACTTATCTCTGTGGGCAGTCATCCAATTTTCTAACGATTCTTTTTCGTGCTTAACGCCGCCTTTACCGTTAGGACTAATAATATACTCCATCGGTTGCAGCTTGTTTTTCTTTGCAAAATTGTATAGCTCTATTAGAAGTTCTTTCTGCTCTTTCGTTACAACGGGTATCGCACGGCGCTGACCGCCTTTGCCTTTAACTGTAAGTTCATCGTAGCGTAATGCACGTTCTATGCAGTCAAGACGAATACGGCAGCACTCAATACGTCTAAGTCCAAAGGTTGCGCCAAGCTTAATGCTGTAATATACATCCATTCTGCCGTGCTTTTCGGAGAGTACCAATCCGCCTGCAATTTCTTCTTTCAGCCACGCTCTGTCTTCTTTACCAAGTCTGCGCTTATCTAAGCCTAACGACTCATTATCAGGCAGACGGTTCTTACCGCCCATAATCTCGTAATAAAAGCGAATACCCGATAGTCTTGCTCTCATAGTTGTGGGTGCAAGACCTTTTTGTTTCATCTCTTCAACGTAAGCGCGAAGATGTTTGCCCGAGATATTAACGAATTTCTGCCCGTTGAAGTTTTTAGCATAAAAGCTTCCCATCATCTTGGCATACTTGTAATAATCGTTCTGAGTCACAAAGCTCTTGGTATTATTACGCTTGTACGCCTTATTCAGTTGATCGAATATCTGATCCTCGTTTGTTCTTTTCTTATCAGCCATGACTTATCTCCTTTCTTCAAAAATTTTTGGTACACAAGTCTGCTCTCCCAGAACTTTGCACCTATATCTAAAATTTCGTTCACAGATTTTTAAGGGGAATAAAAGTTGTGTACGAAAATTTTATTTGTTATGTATCTTCTTCGCCTCAAAATTTATTGACGAAAATTATTGCTAAAAATTTTTTCGGCTCACATAGGCCGATTCACAGCCTATGTGAGCCGGCTCTAAAAATGACA
>SVQC01000008.1 GCA_015065585.1 Oscillospiraceae bacterium | reverse complement strand
ACAACAATGGATATTTATTGCGACGTGACCAACGAACTGAAAAAGAAAGAGTTTACAAGCTTGGGCGAATTCTTTAAGGACAAGCAAATTTAATCTACTACGCCAATGGTACGCCAGTCACTACGCCAAAATGCCGCACAGATACAAAGGGTTGTATTCTGTGCTGTAAAAATGGTCTTAAGATAGGGCTTGAAACCATTGGAGTTTTGTACACTTAGGTATTGTTTTATAACTTCGGGGCCAGAGGTCCCCACAATGAAACCCCTCGACTGACGAAAATGCTGTAAAATAGCGGTATTACAAGGTTTTCAAAAACTTGCAAAAACTGATTTACGACACATTTACGACAAATGAAGACACCCTATGACTGTTATGAACTGCCCCAATTTGTACTGTCCGTACAAATTTGGGCAGTTTAATTTTTTGGTGTAGGGTAGTTTTGTTTTGCAAATTTACTTGATTTTTTCGACATATCAGGTATAATTAAAATATAAAATTAATTTGGAGGTATTGATTATGTTTTGTACTAAATGCGGAAACGAAGTAAAAGAGGGTACTGCTTTTTGCACTTCTTGCGGCGAACCTGTTAAGGCTGCTTCTGAAGGTGAAACTCAGGCTCCTGTTTATGCTACTCCTGTAGCAGCTGATGGTGGCAAGGTTGGCTTTGTTGAGGCTATTAAGCTTCTTTTCAAAAACTACGCTAACTTTACCGGCAGAGCAACAAGAAGCGAATTTTGGTGGGCTTTCCTTTTCCTTTGTATTGTAAACCTTGCGGCTTCTTATATTCCCGTTGTAGGCGGACTTATTTCTCTTGCTCTTTTTATTCCTAATCTTTCTCTTAATATCAGAAGACTTCACGATATTGGTAAGTCTTGGGCATGGATTCTTATGGGTCTTATTCCTTTTGCAGGCTTTATCATTCTTATTGTTTACTACTGCAAAGAATCTGACGGAGATAATCAGTGGGGTGCTGCTAAATAATTATGGCTCGTTGTGATTATTGTAAATCTGCAGAGCTTGTAGGTGCTTCTTGTCCTAATTGCGGAAGAATATTATGCAATTTTCAAGAGTGTCACGTTATAAGCGGAACCGGTGCCGGCACTGAACTTGCAAGAATAACTCTTACCGATAAGTTTATGATGCTTTACATAAGGGGCGCAGGTAAAACTGTTGCCGCCGCCAGCTTTGGTCTTTTAGGCGCTTTGGCTGCTGAGGCTTTAAGTTCGGGCAACCGTTACGGTTTTTATGATTTTAAGGAAATTGATAAGGTGATTTATCCTTATAGAAACAGTAAGTTTAAAAAGGACAATGCCTTAAAAATAGTTAACAAAGACGGCAGTGATATGATTATAAAGCAGGTTATCGGCGCCGTTAGTATGGATAAGATAGTGGCTTGCTTTAAAGCAGGCGGCATCGCTATTGATTCATCTTGTAATGATTATGGTAAGGTTTTCTGCGCAAAACCTTTTGTTGATAAGAAAACAATGGCGGCCAGAATTTGTCCCTCTGCCGTAGGCTTCGTTAAACCTGTAAAGGGTAATTTCCCTGCTGAAAGTGTTAGCGGAAATACTGCTAGCGCACCTGAGCCTACTCCTGTTAAGGCTGAGCCTGTAAAGGAACAGGAACAAAAAACGGTTTATACTCCGCCCGTAGAGACTAAAGCAGAGGAAAAACCTATACAAAACGAATCAGTTTCCACGCCGACTGAGAAGGCGTCTGCACCGGAGTTTAAATTCTGCTTTAATTGCGGAAATAAAATTGCGGCAGACGATGCTTTCTGCGGAAAATGCGGAACAAAACAGTAAAGAAGGACCTCGATGGAATTCCATCGAGGTCATGATATTTTATTTTCTTGTTACGTAACCGGGTAGGCTTTTTCCTGAGGAATATTCCTTTATACGTTTGAGAAGTACCCCGCGGGTGAGTTTATTTTCACCGAATTTGGCGCAGATGTTGGTTATTTCCTCCTCTAGACGTAGTTCCTTTAAATCGGTCTTACAATCCTCAAAGATATCGGTCTGAACGGCGCTTATGCCCTCCTTTAAATTTGCGGCGCGAAGTCCTATGCTTCGGCAGGGCAGAGGCGCTTTTTCCACAAAAAGCTTCAAGGCTTCTCGTGCCAGGGTTAAGCCGGTCTGGGTTCCGCCTATGATTTTTGCGGAATAATCCTTGAAATTCAAATCGGTATCCCTTACCGTAAGAGTTACACCGAAGGCATAAAGATTAAGGCTTCTTAGTTTTTTGGCAATTTCCTCGGCATAGAGAATAAGCTCTCCCCAGACATCGTTCATATTATCAAGGTCGGCAGATAAGGTTCTTGAACGGCTTATACTTTTGGGAAAATCGGTTTCAGCAGGGGTATGAACGGGGGAATTATCAAGGCCTAAAGCATATCTTTTAAGGTCAACTCCGTTTTTCCCTAAAAACTTTTTAAGAAGATTTTCATCGCAGAGAGTAAGGTCGCCTATTGAGAAAATACCTTTAGAATTAAGGGCTTCCTTAGTGCTTTTTCCAACGTAAAGCAGACTTTCCACAGGGAGATGGTAAATTTTTTCCTTAAAATTCTCCTTTGATATAACGGTTAAGCCATCGGGTTTTTTCATATCCGAGCCAAGCTTTGCAAAAACCTTATTAAAGCTGACTCCCACTGAAGCTGTTATACCAAGCTCGTTTTTTATATCTCTTTTTATTTTTTCGGCAATTTCTTCCCCTGTTCCGAAAAGCAGGGTACTGCCGGTAACGTCAAGCCAACACTCATCCATACCAAATGGCTCTACCATATCAGTATAACGAAGATATATTTCTCTCGCTTTTTTCGAGAATTCCTCGTACTTATCGTAGATAGGGGGCAGAATGTATAAATCGGGGCATTTTTGCTTCGCCTTCCATATAGGCTCGGCGGTTTTTACACCGAATTTTTTGGCTATCTCATTTTTTGCAAGGATTATACCGTGGCGGTTTTCTACGCTTCCGCCGACGGCAACAGGCTCCAAAAGTAAGGTCTGATTATAAAGCAGACTAACAGATGCAAAAAAATTATTGAGGTCGCAATGTAAAATTACCCGTTCCATCTTTATCCTCCATTGAAGGCGACAAATTTTCAAGCGCCTTAATATGTATCCTTTCTACCTGTCTTTTGCTGTAATTAAGAATTTCGGCGGTTTCTTCAAGGGACAGTCCGCAAAGATATTTCTGAGCCAGAACTTCGCTCTCCCTTTTATCCCGCACAGTTTCAATATCCTTTTCGATACAGTCCCGCATTGTTTGAGCCTGACGGGACATTTCCCGATACTTGTTTTTCTTATCCCTGTTTCGAAGGGTTAAAATATCGTATCTTCGTATACGGGCTTGTAAAAGGGGGTACATCTGCAAATATTCTTTCTTTTGTTCAATGTTTTCTAACATTATAACATATTTGCCCCCTTAAGTGCAAAATATTGTCCGTAACTTAAATTACAGTTATGGGTTTTATTATAATTATCAACCTCGCTTATAGATTTATAAAGTATATCGTTTTTTCGCTTTCTCTCTCTTTCCTCCTGCTTTTTAAAGAGCTTTTCTCCTGCTCTGCGGCAGGTGGTACTGCAATACCTCTCTTTAACGCCTATGCGCATACCGCAGTATCTACAGTATGCCCCTTTTTTCTCAACAAAACTAGTAGAATCGCAAAAAGGGCAGAGATGAACTCTTTCAAAACCGCCGTCGCGTTCTTCGTAGTAAACCTTAACAAATTCAAATTCTTTCCGACAATCGGGACAGTAGTACAACTTTTTTACCTCCAAAAAAATTCTTGACAAAAGTGGGGGACCCGTTATATAATGGTTACGGAATCCCGAACACATGTTCTATTATATTACGGAATTCCGTAATTGTCAAGACCTGAGGAAAAATTTCCTAATTTTTTGTAGGCGGTATTTTTATGGACAGTATTTATACACGAATTGAAGAATTGTGCAAAGGTGCGGGTATAACGGTGACCGAGCTGTGCCGAGAGTGTCAAATCCCCAGAGCCACTATGTCTGATTTTAAACAGGGCAGAAGCAAAACCCTTTCAGCATCGGCTCTTTCTAAAATAGCCGAGTATTTTAAGGTCAGTGTTGAGTATCTTATAAAAGGAGAAATGGGCAAAGCCGGTAAAGAGGAATTAAAGGTTGCTCTTTTCGGCGGCGCTGAGGTTACCGACGCTATGTGGGACGAGGTTGTGCGATACGCCAAGTATATCAAGGAGAGAGAATATGGAGTTAAATGACCTTTATGAAATAGCAAACAGGAATAATATAAAGGTGATGGATTTTAATTTACCCGAAAACACCGCTGTTACCATAGAAATCGGCGACGGCTGTTACGTGGGTGTTAACCCTGCCGTTTTCACTTCAAGCCGTCAGGAAAAGGTGGTTATTGCCCATGAGCTTGGGCATATTGAAACGGGAAGTCTTTACTCTGTCGGCGAAAACAAAACCGAAAGATGTAAAAAAGAGGCTAAGGCTCAAAAGTGGGCGGTGGAAAGCCTTGTGCCCTTTGACCAGCTTAAAGAGGCTATAGATAAGGGCTATGATGATAATCAGAGTTTAGCCGAATATTTTGACGTTACTGAAGAATTTATGTTTAACGTTCTTCTTTATTACCGCAAGAAACAGTAAAAGCGAATCGTTTGGGAGGCACTTCGTAAAGAAGTGTCTCCCAATTTTCTTTTCATATAAAAATTGACACTTTCTGTTTGAAAGTGTCATAGTGGGTTACATACTTTAAAATATTACCTATCTCAAAGATAAAAATAATAAGTGATATTGTGAGACGGGTCTCACAGTGATATTTTTGATAAATCAAAAGTGATAGTAAAACCTTACGGTTTTAGTGATATTTTATTCGCCCTAAACTGCCGAAGGCAATAAAACTTGGACGAAGTCCAAATATAACTGCGAAGCAATACAACTCGCCTTTGGCGAATAAAACTGAGGCGCACTCCGTAAGGAAGTGCGCCTCTTTCGATTCGCTTTTAGTCTATATATTTACTTTTTTAGCCTTAAGGAATTCGGCTTCCTTTTCAGAGTGAGAAATAAGCACCAAGGTTTTATCCTTTAAATATTCATTTGTTACTTTAAGGGCATTTTCGAGGGCTTTTTCATCTAAGCCTGTAAAGGCTTCGTCAAGAAGAAGAATATCAAAATCCTTTGAGAGCGCTCTGGCTAAAGCAACGCGCCGTTTCATACCGCCCGAAAGCTCCTCGGGAAAGAGGTTTTTGGCATCCTCTAGCCCTAATTTTTCAAGAAGAACGTCAGCCGTTTTCTCATTTGAAAAAAGGGCGACATTGTCTTTTACCGTCTGATATGGGATAAGGCGGTCCTCCTGAAACACTACCGAAAGCTTAGCGCCGTTTTCGAGAGAAAAGGAGCCTTTTTTTACTTTTTCAAGAGAGCAGATGATTCTGAGCAAGGTGGTCTTTCCCTTGCCTGAGGGCGCCGAAATATGAACCCGTTCGCCTTTATTTACGGTGAGTGAAAAATCTTTTAAAATATCGGCAGAGCCTTTATAGGAAAAGGTTACCTTTTTAAATTCTATCACGGTAAAACCCCTCCTTTCAGCAGTTTTTTGATAATCCATTCAAGGAGGATGCTAAGAAGGATAATTACCGCCGTTACGGCAAAAACCTCGTCATAAGCAATAGTGGTCTTACCTACCCATAAAAGCTCGCCAAGGGAGGACGCGCTTTTGCATATTACCTCTGCCGCAACGCCCGACTTAAAGGCAAAGCCAAGTCCGGTTATAAGAGAGGCGGTCAAAATAGGCTTTATTTCGGGAAAAACGATATATCTTAATATGTTTTTTCCTTTCATACCCATTACCTTTGCCATTTCAGTAAGACCTTTGTCTACTGTGGAAAGGGCGTTTTCGGTGCTTTCCCAGATTATTGGAAGTACCGTTAAAAAGGCAATAAGCTGAGGTATATGCGCGGTATCAACCCACAAAAATACCAGTATTATAAAGGCGGCTACGGGCACAGCCTTTATAAGCCTTAAAACAGGCGAAAAAAGCTCAGATACCGTTTTTACTTTAAAGGAAATATATCCCATAAAAATTCCCGTTACCACCGCCGAGATATAGCCGATTACTACTCTGAGAAGTGAAAAAGCGACGGCGAGCCAGAAGCTCAAACTCCCTAACAGCCGTATTATTGCTTTAACTGTCATAACAGGGGTGGGCATGGGAATAAGAAGATTTTTATTTACAAAGCAAAAGAGAAGCTGCCATAAAAGTATCCAGAAAAAAGCTATAAAAGTTTTTCTGACAATTTTATTTTTCAACATAATAGAAGTCGTCATCGGGAAGAGCGAGACCTATAGATTTCGGATTAGCGTCATACATAACCTTCAAGTAACCCGAAAGGCCGTCCTTCATTTCCTTTCCTGTTTTGAAGGTAAGACCGCAATGGGGAATGGCTTTTTTGGCAAGGGCAGCCTTGGGAATAATACCGTAGGTTTCGCACAAAAGCGCAGTATTTTCGATATCCTCGGTAGCCTTTTTAATAGAAGCTTCATATTCTTTAAGGAAGGTTTTTACAGCGCCGGGGTTTTTCTCTAAATATTCGTTTCTAACGATTACACAGCCCATCATAAGAGAACTGTCGGTAGATACCTTTGCCCATTCGTCGCCCATATCAAAGGCGGTCTTTGCAGTTTCGTATTTATTTAAAATATTGGTTGCAACGGGCTGGGGAGCAAGAATAACGGCGTCCTTGTTTTCGGCTTTTGCCCAAACGGCAGGAAGCTGACTTCCGTCGGAAACAAAGTTGATTTTTACGTCTTTATCGGGGTCGATGCCATTGCTTTTGAGTACGAAACGCAGGATATATTCGGGGTTTGCGCCCTGACCGGGAGCAAAAATGGTTTTTCCCTTTAAATCTGCAATACTGTTAAGCTCGGCGCCGTTAGTGAGAATAGAGAGAACGCTTAAGGTATTAACGGCAAGAACGGTTACTTGTTTATTCGAGTTATTATAAATAGTGCTTGCAAGATTGGTTGCAACGGCGGCAATATCAGCCTTACCGTCGTTTATAGCGGCAACGATTTCGTCGTTTGCCTCCACCATTTTAAAGTTATAGGTATTGGCGGTTTTTCCTGCTTCGGCATCAGCTCTCAGGTTAACGGCGCCGATACCGGTAGGGCCGGAAAGAACGTAAACGTTCATTTCGCCGGTCTTAATCTCTTCCTTACAAGCGGTAAGGGAGAAAAGGAGTAAAAGTGCCAAAACAACTGCTAATAATTTTTTCATAATATCACCTTTATTTTTCCGTCATTTCTGACAATTAAATTTTTTTGCTCCAAATTTTCAAGACCTCTGTAAAGAGAGGTGCGTCCTATACAAAGTGTATCGGCAAGGGCGGTCATTTTACCGTCATAACCCTCATTTTTAAGAAGAAAAGAGTAAATTTTGCCTTCAACGTCCTCCTGCATCATTATAGAAAGTCTTTCGTTTAAAAAGCGAATTCTGGAGGATAAAAAGGAAATATAATTTTCACAAACCTTTTTGTATTTTGAGAAAAGGACGGTTAATTTTTCTTGCTCAATAAACTGTACTATACAGTCACTTGTGGCAACGATACGGCTTATATAGTTTTCCGTATTGCCAAAAACCGCCGCCGCGCCGAAAACACTTCCCACAGTAAATTTTGTAAGAAGTCCCTCTCCCGAAGCCTCGGTTGCCTTGGCTTTACCCTTTATTATCACGCCGATACTCTTTTTAAAGTTTTCGGGGTTATAAATAATTTCACCCTTCTTAAAGGAGGAAACAGGGGAAAATTCCGTTGTTTCTACCGCATCCTCAGCATCGCTGAAAAGATAGGTTTCTTTTAATATTTTCTTTACTTCATCCATAATTCACCACCTAAATACTGTACCAAATGGAACACTTTTTCTTTATAATATCATATTGTTAAGATTTTGTCAATAAAAAAGTCGGTTTAGGACTTTAATTTTAATTTTTTTGTGTTAAAATGTATTTAATAAAATAAAAAGAAGGTAATAAAAAATGGCAAAAAAGCAGTTTAAGGCGGAGTCTAAAAGACTTTTAGACCTGATGATTAATTCTATTTATACCAATAAGGAAATCTTTTTGCGTGAGCTTATTTCTAACGCAAGCGACGCTAACGACAAGCTTCATTATATTTCCTTGACCGACGAAACCGCCAGAGGTGAAACAGGCGAACTTTTTATAAAGGTTACTGCCGATAAGGAAAACCGTACCCTTAAAATAAGCGACAACGGTGTTGGTATGACTAAAGAGGAGCTTGAAAATAACCTTGGTACTATATGCAAAAGCGGTTCCTTGCAGTTTAAGGAGAATATGACCGAGAGCGAAGAAAAGGAAGCGGTTAATATTATCGGTCAGTTCGGCGTTGGCTTTTACTCTGCCTTTATGGTATGTGACAGACTTACCGTTATTTCCCGCTCTTATAAAGAAAACGAGGCTTACGAGTGGACAAGCGACGGCGCCGACGGCTATACCATAAAAACCGCCCAAAAGGAAAAGGTTGGAACCGATATTATTCTTCATATCAAGGATGATACCGAGGACGTTAAATACAGCGAATATCTTGAAACCTATACCCTTAAAAGACTTGTTAAAACCTATTCCGATTATATCCGTTATCCTATAAAAATGGATATTGAAAAGACTAAGGAAGAGGGCGAGGGCGAAAACAAAACCACCGTTACCTATACAGAGGAAGAAACGGTTAACAGTATGGTCCCCGTATGGAAAAAGAGCAAGGGTGAGCAGAAAAAGGAGGAAACCGACCGTTTTTATAAGGATACTTTTTTTGATTTTGAAGAGCCTCTTTTCACAATAAGCGTTGCCGCCGAGGGTGTTGTTTCCTACAAGGCGCTTCTCTATATCCCTGCTAAAACCCCTTATGATTATTACACAAAGGAGTATGAAAAGGGTTTAAAGCTTTATTCAAACGGCGTAATGATAATGGAAAGATGCGGCGACCTTGTGCCTGAGCATTTCCGTTTTGTAAAGGGTGTTGTTGATTCTGACGATTTATCTCTCAATATTTCCCGTGAAATGCTTCAGCAGGATGCCGCCCTTAAAACTATTTCAAAGAATATAGACAAGAAAATTCATACCGAGCTGAAAAAAGCGCTGGATAATGACAGAGAAAAGTATGAAACCTTCTTTAAAGCCTTTGGAATTCAGCTTAAATACGGCTGTGTAGCTCAGTACGGTATAAACAAAGATGCCCTTAAGGATTTACTTTTGTTCCGTTCTTCTAATCAGGATAAGCTTATTACCATTGACGAGTATATTAAGACTATGCCCGAAGACCAAAAGCATATTTACTACGCCTGCGGTGAAACTGTACAGAAGATTAATACCCTGCCTCAGAGTGAGCTGGTGAAGGCTAAGGGGTATGATATGCTTTGTCTTACCGACGAGGTTGACGAGTTCCTTATGAACGTTTTAAGAGAGGAAAACGGCAAGGATTTCTGCTCTATAAACTCAGATAATGCCGACCTTTTAGATGAGAGCGAGGAAAAGAAAGCCGAGGAAACGGCAGAGGCTAACAAAGAGCTTCTTGCATTTGTTAAAGAAACCCTCGGTATAGAAGAAGCCGTAATCTCCAAAAAGCTTAAAACCCACCCTGTATGCCTTTCGGCAAAGGGAGGAATAACTCTTGAAATGGAGAAATATTTTGCCGCTCTTCCGGGTGAAGATAAGGAAAAGGTGAAGGCGCAGCGTGTGCTTGAGCTTAACCCTAACCACTCCGCGTTTTCAGCTCTTTCAAAAGCCTTTAGCGAGGATAAGGAAAAAGCAAAAACAATGGCAGAGGTTCTTTACAGTCAGGCGCTGCTTATAGCAGGACTTCCTATAGAAAACCCCTCTGAATACGCCGAAAAGGTATGCTCGCTGTTTTAAATAGCATAGAAAAAAGCTTCTCTTGCGAGAAGCTTTTTCTCTTTTAGCTATGCTTAGGCAGGGGGAAGCTAATCCCTAACTATCCCTCAGCCACCGCAAGCGGACCCTTTCTCCCAAGGGAGAATGCATTGCATCAGCAATTGGTATGAGGTGTAGCCCTCCGCAGAAGGCGTTACCCTCCAACTATTCCCTGTTCTTACGGTATTTGAGGAAATCTTCTAAAATCATAGTGGCGGCGACGGCATCGATAACCGCCTTTCTTTTTTTGCCTCTTGTGTCTGTAGCGTTAAGGGCGGAGTGGGCTGAAACGGTAGTAAAACGCTCGTCGTAAAGGGTGGTTTCAATACCCGTTTTTATCTTTATTTTTTCAGCCAGAGCCATACATTCCTCGGCGCTGTCGCCAAGGCTTCCGTCGGTACGGCGGGGAAGTCCCACAACAATAAGCTCAGCTTTTATATCTGAGGCTTTTTGCGCAATTTTTTCAATAAGTTTTTCCTCGTTATATTCGGTTATAACCTCAAGAGGAAAGGCGAAGGTTTCACCTTTATCGCTGTAGGCAATACCGGTACGGGCTTTGCCTCTGTCAACACTCATAATTATCATAAATTGAATATTCCTTATAAGATTTTTTCTTATATTTTACACTTAAATTTACAAACATTCAACCCCTATACAAAATTTAGTGGTAATCACGTAAAACATAGTAATATATAGTATATAAAAAAATGTTGAAAAAAGTACGATTTTAATGTATAATATTACACAAGAGAAAAGATGAAAAATGTTTTAAGGAGGATGTTAAATGAAGATATTTAGCGTTAAAAGATACAAAAAGTGGTTAGCCGTTTTTTTGACGGCTATTATGCTTTTTAGCATGCTCCCAACTTTTATGTTCAGTGTAAGCGCCGACACGGGCAATTTTACGAAAATCAGCGACCCTTCTACCGTTAACGGTTGGAAAGGCTTTTTCGGTCCTACGGCAAAGGATACTACTTGGGTTGGCGGCGTATGGAGTGATAAATCGGTGTTTAAAAGCGCCGAGGATTACAAAGCCGCTACGGCAGAGGACGATGACGGATTAAACCTTGAAATAGGAAAAAATAATTTTCTTGTTTCTCTTTCTACCATAGCTTCATCTAAAAGCGTAGAAGGTTACACCACCTTACCTACAGATTCAATTTTAGTACTTGACCTTTCGGGAAGTATGGACGTATCGGGTGGTACTGACCCTTATGTGACTATGGTTAATTCGGCTAACAACGCTATTGAAAGCCTTCTTGCTCTTAACCCCAATAACCGTGTTGGTGTAATCGCTTACAGTGGTAATACGAGTACAGGCAGCGCGGCTACGCCTCAGACTGCAACCGTTATTTTACCGCTGGGCAGATATGAAAAGGGTATCGACTCTCAGAACAGAAGAGTTTATCTTACGTCTTCCTGGACCGAGCGTTCGGGCAGAAATACCGTTACCCGTAACGGTGTAAAGGTAGCAAGCGGTGTTACCGGTACTGTAGCGCCTGGAGTTACAAGCACCTTTAGTGACAGCAACAGTAAACAGGTTACCGGTGGTACATATACACAAAATGGTATATACAAGGCCTGGCAGATGTTTGAGCAGGTGAGTGATACCGCTATTAGCGGAGGTGTTCAGGCGGGTACTGTCCGTATGCCTGTTGTAGTTCTTATGACCGACGGCTCACCTACCGTAGCCACAACAGATTACACAAACGTTGGTAACAGCAACAGCGGTAACGGACAGGAAAACGTTTACGGAAGTGTGGGAATTTCTTTCTTAACCCAGCTCACTGCTTCTTATTCTATCGATAAAATCGGTGAGAAATACGGAAGAAGTCCTTTAGTTTACACCTTAGGTCTTAACGTTGGCTCTAAGCAGGCGGCTTTAAGCCTTCTTGACCCTGCGAACAATACTTCCGCAAATTCCTACTGGAATTCCTTCAAGCAATTGGCAAACAGTTCTGACAAGACGATGCAGGTTGCAATTAACGTAGCAGGTACAGAAAGAAAAACCATAACCTATAAAGAGCCTGTTAATGCACAGAAGGGTTGGAATCAGTACTACGTAACAAAATATTTCGGCGCGAATGATACTGCTTCTCTTACAAACGCCTTTAATGACATAGTAGAGCAGATAACAATTCAGTCCTTTTATTATCCCACTCTTGTTGACGGCGGCGATACTATTAACCACGGCGGTTTTATAGAGTTTGACGATTACATCGGCGACAATATGGAAGTAAAAGCCATTAAGGGAATCCAGCTTGGAAGCAAGCTGTATGACGGCTCTACACTGGCAAGAATGATATACAGCGGCGGTATGGGTACTGTTGAGAATCCTACCGACGTAGGTAACAATCTTGTATGGGCTGTAAAGGACAGAATGGCAATTTCCGATACTAACGTTGCCAGAGAGCTTATAGGCAAAGCCTACGCTAACGGTCAGCTTTACTACAATGCTGTTACAGGCGAATATAGTAACTATATCGGTTGGTACGCTAACGGCAAAGGCGAATACGTGGGCTTCTGGGACGGTAAGGATGATTCTCCCTCTGCCGTACCTGCCGAAATAGCCGACAGCGCCGTATTTGCAATTAAATCCTACGGCTTTTACGATGCGGTAGGAGAGGGACACAGAAAAACCGATATGATGTATGCTACCATTCAGGTGCGTACTACCCTTAAAGACACCGCCAGTGATAAATATGATGCAAGTAAGGTAGGCAATATAAGGGTTATAGGTAAGCTTCCCGCTTCCCTTATTCCTCTTGTTGAATATAATATTGAGCTTAACGGATTAGACCCCGAAGACCCTGCTTCTATGACGATTTCGGGGGCGAGCGCACCCAGCCGTTTGCTTTATGAGGTTGGTCTTGACAGCGACATTGATGTTTTAAATATAGAAAACACCGCTAAAAAACCCCTTGTTAAGAATAGTGATGGAGATTACGTTTTCTATACTAATCAGTGGAGTTCTATTGACGGTTATACATATTCTTACACCACTAATAAAAACACTATTTCTTTCTTTGAACCTTCAAAGGAAAACGAGCGTTATTATTATAATACCGACAGCGATATATTTACCAATAAGCAGGGAACGGCTTACGTAAGCGCAAACGCTCCCGTTTACAGCGCATCTTCGCCTCTTTACCACAGAACTCTTATCTATAAAGAGGTTAGCGGTAATATCGTTGCCGAGTGGTATTATGAGGAAGTATCGCAGAATGTTTTATCTAATTCAGACGCTCTCGTAAAGAGAAGTGATAACACCTGGTATGTAAAGGCAGGTACGATACATCATTATTTCGGAGACTATCAAGTAGAAAAAACCGATAATAATACAGGTACGATTAATTTCTCAGATAAGCCCTTCGTTCACGCTCCCGTTGACGGAAAGAAGGAACAGGTGGGCTATCACGTTGACTCATACCTGGGTAACAATGGTATGCTTATATTTGACGCTTACGAGGGTGTTAAAATAACCAAAATCGCCGACGCAACTATTACCGACAGAAACGCTGAATATGAATTTACCGTTTCTGCGCCCGTCAGCGCCAATCTTACCCTTATAAAAGAGAACGCTTCGGGTGAGAGAGCAGAGAGCACTATTGATTTTGCTACAAGCTACACTTTAAAGCTAAAGCACGGCGAATCGGCGTATATATTAGGCTCGTCTCTTATTGGAAAAGATGTTACTGTAAAAGAGAACGTTCCTGCCGATGCAGGCTATGCGGTATACAGCGTTAACGGCGATACTTCTGTTGACAGCGCCGTAATGACCGTAAGCGAGTCGGTGATTAATTCAGCCGAGTTCGTTAATACCGTTCCTAAAACAGGCGATGTTGTTATAACAAAGCAGGTTGTAAGCGATATTGAGGGTCATTTTGACGATGATTTTACTTTTACCGTTAATTTCTCTGACGGAAAGGAATATGACGCGGTATACAGCGACGGAGCAAAGCTTACCCTTAAATCAGGCGATACCGTAACCCTAAAGCACAACGAATCCATTGATATTAACGACGTTGCCGACGGTACGGTTGTCAGCGTTAGTGAAACCGTGCCTGCAGGCTTTACTGCAAACGCCGTTTCACAAAATGCTACGGCAAAATCGGGTGAAACCAAGTATATTGACTTTGTAAATACCTACTTTGCATCGCCTACCGACAAGGCAAATATTGAAATTACGGTTAACAAAAACCTTATAAACAGCGCTCTACTTGCAGATGGCAAGGTCATTGATTTTGAATTTGCTCTCCAGAAATGGAACGGAACAGATTATGAAAAGGTCGAAAATTCTGCTGTTATCAACTACTCTAAAAACGGCGCAAACACCGTAAATATCGACCTGCTTAAAGACGAAGTTTACGCTTCGGCAGGGGTTTATTACTATAGAATTATTGAAGTGGTAAACGAGGAAAACGTTAAAAACGGTATTGTTTACGATACTACGTACGGCAGATTCTCGGTAACTGTTGTTGATGACGGAAACGGAAAATTAAAGATTGCGTCGGTTGACAATATTGCCAACACCGTTATAAACGGAAACAGCGTTACCGCAACCTTTAACAATACCTATCAGATAAGCGGCGCGGCTGAGGCTGTTATCGGTATTAAGAAGACGGTTAAAAATATTTACAATCAGACTGCAACCATTCTTCCTGCAGGCTTTAAATTCGAGCTTTTTGAGGCTGACAGCAATTATAATATAGTAAACGCTGCCGCTATTGCCTCTTCCCCTGAAACTGCCGCCGCAGGTACAACAAGGCTTTCTGTTGTATATAGTGACGGTATATCAAAGGATTACCACTACGTGCTTAAAGAATCCGGCGGAACTATGAATGGCGTTACCTATACCACAAAGGAATATAAGGTACTTGTCTCCGTAAAGGTAGAAGACGGTTACTACATCATAGATATGGAAATATTTGATGGCGCAAATAAGGTTGCAGAAGCTTCTTCTACTGCTTCTGCCGACAAATTAATTGCGGTTGCCGAGGTGGGCGGTATAGAGTTTGAAAATACCTTTACTCCCGAAAAAGTAACGGTAGCAGAAAACCTAAGGGGTATAAAGAACCTTTTCGGAAGAAATATTACGTCTACCGATAACTTTACCTTTGCCCTTTATGAAACGAACGCTAACTACAGTACTGCAGGGGTAACCCCCGACACCAAGGTTGCCGATTATAATAATAACGGAATATTCAACTTCGGTGAATTCTCCTTTGATAGAGAGGGAACCTATTACTATGTAATAAGAGAAAATGTTCCGTCTGACGCTGTTGACGGAGTATATAACGGTGTAACCTACGATAAAAACGAATATCGCATAAAGGTTGTTGTTACAGGTGACAGCGTTAACGGTAAACTTGTCGCAAACGCTTCTATGACGGTGTTTGACGGAGTAACAGAAGCTCCCGCTACCGCTATTGTGTTTAATAACGTATACAGAGCTGAGGGTACTTCCGCCGTAATCTCGGGTACTAAGACCTTAGAGGGCGGTATAATAAAGCTTCAGGCAAACGCCTTCCATTTCGAGCTTATAGAGAACGGTAGGGTTATCGCCACGATAGGCAACGGAGTTCCCGTTAGTGATACAAAGGCAGGTTTCGAGTTTAACCTTAATTACGATACTGCAGGAATTTACGAATATAAGATTCGTGAAAAGGTACCTCAGGGTGTTGATAGTAGCAACAAATTAAACGGTGTTGTTTACGACAAAAATGAGTATACCGTAACTGTAACCGTAACCGATAACGGTAAGGGTAAATTGGAGGCTAGCGTAAACTACGGCTCTACAAGTCCCGATTTTGTGAATAAATACGAGGTTACGCCTACTTCCTTTGATATAGCTGTAAAGAAAACCCTTAAAGGTGACAGTATTGCTGAACATACCTTTGATTTCGAGCTTTACTCTGCCGTACTTGTTGACGGCGAGTACGTAAGAGGAAATCTTATTGCTACAAGAAGCAACGGCACAGACGGTATGGTTTACTTCGATTCACAGATAAACGAGCTTAACTTCAGCACTATCGGTGCATACCGCTTTATAATCGTTGAAAAAGCCGGAAATAAGGCTCTTATGGAATATGACAAAACGATTTTCAAGGTTGAAATAGACATTACGGATAACCTGAGCGGCGTGCTTGTTGCCAACGCTAAGTATATTAAGGTTACCGACAACGGCGAACAGGAAGTGTCAACACCTATATTTGAGAACGTTTATAACGAGGAAAGCGTAACGGCAGAAATCAAGGGTGATAAATCCTTTAATAAAGAACTTACCGGCGGAGAATTTACTTTTGAGCTTTATCAGGCTTTAAAGGGCGCTGACGGTAAGATAAACGCTGTGGGCGAGGCTGTATTAACGGCTAAAAACGACGCTGACGGTAAGTTTAAATTTGCTGAACAAAACGGCAGTAAATATATTACCTACGACACGGCAGGGGTATACTATTACGTAATTAAGGAGCAAATTCCTGATACAGCAGAAAACGGCGTATTTGAGGGAATTACCTATTCCGATAAGGAATACGTTGTTACCGTTACCGTAACCGAGGGACTAAACGGTACAAGAAGTATACTTAAAACCGAGGTTTCCTATAGCGATACCGTAGAGTTTGTAAATACATACAGCGCAAAGGGCTCCGCTAAGATAGAGGGTAAAAAGCTTCTTGACGGCAAAAACCTTGAAAATGAGGAATTCACCTTTGCTCTTTATGACAGCGAGGGTAAGGAACTGGCAACGGCTAAAAACGATGCCGACGGTAACTTCTCCTTTAGTGTGGACTACACCAAAACAGGTGTTTATAACTATACTGTAAAGGAAATAAAGGGCAACGGAAAAGGTATTACCTATGACGAAACGGTATATGACGTTACCGTTACGGTAACCGACGATAACAAGGGTAAGCTTACCTGTGACACTCAAATCAAGAAGGGTCAGGATACAGCAGAGGCTATTGAGTTTGCCAATGTATATACCGAGCCTGCGCCTCAGACAGGGGACAATATGAACCTTACAATGTGGCTTATAATTGCCGCAGTAAGCCTTGTGCTGATACTCATTATTGCAGTTTTAAAAAGAAAAAGCTGTAAAGAATAATTAAAGAAAAATTCCGAAGGATAAAAAATTCTTCGGAATTTTTTATATATGTCCAATTTGTTAAAAATTTTACGGCTATTGACTATTTTGCCTCTAAACGATAAAATAGTATAGGAAAACTTTTAAAAGGGTGATATTTTTGACCAAAGAGAAAAAACCTATAAACAAAAAGCTTGTTTGGGCGTTTATAATTCTGTTTGCCGGAAATTTACTGTTTTTTATGACCTTATGGCTTGTAAATAAGTATGATAACGTTTTGCTTGACCAGATTTTGTTCCAGCTCAAATCTCCCTCGGTTGGCGCTAATAAAAATCTTTTAGTCAGCGCCTATATCCGTGTTGGCGGTTTAGGAATTCTTACTACTGTTATAGAAATTCTTTTATATATCGTTCTTTCGGGGACATTAAAGGGAAAATGGAGTAAATTTGAAAGGTATGTTAAATATACCTCTACAAAGGTGTGCGTATTTTTCAAAAACGTTGCTTTACCCTTTGCTCTTGCAACCCTACTTGTTGCCGTTACCTTTTTTGTCGCAAGACTTAAGGTTGGAAGCTATCTTGTGACCACCTCGACGAATTCTGATTTTATTGAGGCAAACTACGTAAATCCCCAGACTGCCACGATTACCTTTCCTAAAGAAAAGAGAAATCTTATATATATTTTTCTTGAATCTATGGAAAATACCTATTGGGACACCTCTGCCGGCGGCGGTATAACCGAAAACTTTATGCCTGAGCTTTATTCTTTAGCCCAGAATAATATTAACTTTTCTGCAAATAACGGCGTGGGCGGCGCCCTTTCCTTTACGGGTACTACATGGACCTCTGCCGGTATGGTATCTCAGACCTCGGGCATGATGATAAAGGTGCCTATAGAAAGTCCCGGCTACGGAACTGAGGGTCAGACCTTTCTCTCGGGCGCTACTACTATAGGCGAAATTCTTGCTAAAGAGGGGTATAATCAGACGCTTCTTGTGGGAAGTGACGCTGATTTCGGCGGAAGAAAGACGTATTTTACCGAACACGGTAATTATAATATCGTAGACATTAATTCTCTTAAAGCCGAGGGCAGACTTCCCGAGGATTACCGTGAGTGGTGGGGCTTTGAAGATAAAAAGGTTTTCGCCTTTGCCAAAGAGGAAATCACAAAGCTTTATGAAAAGGGAGCGCCCTTTAACTTTACGGTGCTGACCTCTGATACCCATTTCCCCGACGGTTATATCTGCGAGGACTGTCAGGATAAATATGAGGAGCAATATTCTAACGTTATTTCCTGTTCCTCAAGGCAGGTTTACGAGTTTGTAAACTGGATAAAGGCACAGCCTTTTTATGAAAATACAACTATTGTAATATCCGGCGACCATCTTACAATGGACCCTGAGTATTTAAAGGATATTGACGAAAATTATACCAGAACGGTGTATAACTGTATAATTAATTCTGCCGTAAAGCCTGTTCAGGAGAAAAACCGCAGTTTTGGTACTTTTGATATGTTCCCCACAACTCTTGCGGCTCTTGGAGTACAGATAAACGGTGAAAGACTGGGACTTGGAACAAATCTCTTTTCTTCATTGCCTACCCTTACCGAAAAGTACGGATTCGAAATGCTTGATAAGGAAATTCAAAAAAAATCAGTTTTCTATAATACTGAAATTTTAGAGATGGAGCAGATAGGAGTGGATAAATCTTGAAAAAGCTGATAGCGATAGCTTTGGTTTTTAGTATCAGTATTTTTATTTGCGGTTGCTCTGAGAACGCTTCAGCTAAGATTAATCTTATGAATGGCATAAAAGCCGAAAATATTGTAACGGAAAAGCCTGATTATCTTTTCAGCCTCTCTCAGTATGAAATTGCGGTTACCTTTGCTAAGGAGATTTCAAGTAGCCAAAAGGGTAATTTCGTTATTTCTCCTTTATCTCTCAGCACAGCCTTGGGCCTTTGCTCAAACGGTGCGCAGGGAGAAACCAAGGACGAGCTTTTAAATTTCCTCTTTAAAAACGGCTCTCAGGAAAACTTCAACGTATATCTTAAAAATTATACCGAAAATCTGGGTAGCGGGATAAAAAGCGCCAATTCTATCTGGTACAGAAATGACGGAAAAATAACGGTGGAGAAAAGCTTTTTGCAAAAAAACGCCAATTATTACTCTGCCGCAGCCTATGAAATTCCCTTTGATAATTCGGGAAAGGACTTTATAAACAATTGGATAAAAAAGGAAACGGACAACAGCATTGACGCGGTTATTGAAAAAATCGAAGATATCAATATGATGTATCTGATTAATGCCCTTGATTTTAACTGTCAATGGAATAATCCTTATTCTGAATATAGCGTGGCAGACGGCATATTCAGAAGTAATGATAAAGAGTATAGTGTAAAGTATTTATCGTCAAATGAGGATTATTATATTAATTACGGTTCGGCAACCGGATTTATGAAGCCTTATAAGAACGGTGAATTCTATTTTGCTGCAATACTGCCCGACAGTAATATCTCTCTTGAGGAATATATTGCATCTCTAAATGGCGAAAAGCTTAAAAATACTATAGACAGCGCAAGGGAAGAAAGCGTAAAGACTAAGCTTCCGAAATTTTCCTTTGACTATAGTATTAAGGCTGAAGAAATACTTAAAAAAAGTGGAGTTAAACTTGCTTTTGACGAGAGTAAGGCGGATTTTTCTGCTATGGGAAAAGTAAACGGAGCAAATCTTTTCGTTGGCTCGGTTTTACAGAAAACCTTTATTGAAGTAAATGAAAAGGGTACAAAAGCCGCCGCCGCAACCACGGTTGAAATGATATACAAATCTGCTATTATTGCGGATGAGAAGGAAGTTTATCTTGACCGCCCGTTTTTATTTATGATAATAGACGGCGACACAAAGCTTCCCGTATTTATCGGCGCGGTAAATGAATTTTAAGGAAGAAATATATGGAAAATAGGGATAAAAAAAGCGAAACCCTGTCACAGCGCGAAAAGGCGCAAAGGGATTTTTTAGAGCTTAAAAAAATGCAACGGGAAAACGCTGACAAAGCACCGAAACAGCCTTACGAGAACGAAATAAAACCCGTTACCTTTAAAGAAAAGTTAAGTAACTTTTGGTATCACAACAAGGTATCGGTTATAGTTTCTGCAGTTATTATTGCGGCGGTAACTTTTATTTGTGTTCAGTGCGCTTTAAAGCCTGCTTACGATTTAACCATTGTTATTTATGATAACCGTTACGTTTCGGATATGTATCTTGAAAATATGAGCAATTATTTTAAAGAGTACTGCGACGATTTTAATAAAGACGGTGAAGTAAACGTAATGATAGTAAACTGTACCTATGAGGCGGGGAAATCCTCCGCCCAGTATCAGCAGACGGTACAGCAAAAGCTTCAGAGCTTAATTCTCACCAATAAAACGGCTATGGTTTTTATAACCAGCGAGGACGGGCTTGATTATCTTCAGGGTGTTGCCGACGATTTGTTCTTTGAGCTTCCCGGAAAAGATTTATCTGAGGATTTTTATGAAAAAATCGAGACCTATGAGAATTTAAAATTGCCCCAAGGCTTAAGGCTTTACCGCCGAAACATTAAAGGCACTTTAATAGAAAACAATGAAACGGCAAAAAAGAGCTACGAAGAAGCCGGAATATTTATGGAAAAGATAAAATAAGGAAGTAAAAAATGCTTAAACGATTTCTCTCTTATTATAAGCCGCATAAAAAACTTTTTATACTGGATATGCTGGCTTCTTTTATAATATCGTCGGTTGGTATGGTTTATCCAATAATAACCAATCTTATGCTGAATAAGCTAATCCCCGAAAGACAGTATAAATTAATAGTTATTGCAGGACTTAGCGTTCTTGTTATCTACGTTATAAGAATGTTGCTTCGCTATTTCGTTCAATATTACGGACATCTTATAGGTACCCGTATGCAGGCGCAAATGCGAATGGATATGTTCCGCCATTTACAGACTCTCCCCTATAAATATTATGACAATAATGAAACGGGACAGATTCTTTCCCGTATTACAAACGACCTTTTTGACGTTGTAGAGCTTGCACATCACGGCCCTGAGAACCTTATAATCAGCGGTATAACGGTAATTGGCTCATTTATTTATCTTTGTACTATAAGTGTACCCCTTACCCTTATAATTTTTGCCTGCGTACCTTTTCTGCTTCTTATTTCCTATAAGCTTCGTAAAAAAATGCGTGAAGCCTTTAAGGAACGCAGGGTAACGACGGCGGGTATAAATGCCGCAACCGAAAGCAGTATTACGGGCATAAGGGTTACAAAGGCTTTTGCGACTTCAAAGCGTGAAACCGAAAAATTCGAAAAGAATAACAACCTTTTTGTAAAGGCTAGTGAGAAGTCCTATAAGGCTATGGGACAGTTCTTTTCGGCCACAAGCTTCGTTACTGATGTTTTTAACGTAGTTATTATAATCGCCGGCGGTCTTTTTCTTTATGACAATAAAATTTCTTTCGGTGATTATTCGACATTTATTATTTCGGTTAACCTGTTTATAAGTCCCGTAACTCAGCTTATTTCCTTTATGGAGCAGTATCAGAACGGTCTTTCGGGATTTTCCCGTTTTATTGAAATTATGGACGAAAAACCCGAAAAGGAAAACGAGGGCGCAAAACCGCTGAAAGACGTTAAGGGTGAAATTATCTTTAAAAACGTGCATTTTGCTTATAACGAGGACGGCAAAGAGGCGCTGAAAGGAATTGACCTTAAGATAAATGCGGGTGAAAAACTTGCCCTTGTGGGTCATTCGGGCGGCGGAAAAACAACTATCTGCCACCTTATTCCTAATTTTTATCCTGTAGAAAAGGGAGAAATTACGGTTGACGATATCAACATAAAGGATATTACCTTTGAAAGTCTGAGAAAAAATATCGGCATAGTTCAGCAAGACGTTTTTCTCTTTTCGGGAACGGTAAGGGAAAATATACTTTACGGCAGACTTGACGCAAGTGAAGAAGAAATGATTGAAGCGGCAAAAAGAGCTAATATCCACGATTACGTTATGTCCCTTGAAAAAGGGTATGACACCGAAATAGGAGAACGTGGAGTAAGGCTTTCGGGTGGACAAAAGCAGAGAATGAGTATAGCCAGAGTCTTCCTTAAAAACCCTGCTATACTTATACTTGATGAAGCTACGAGTGCCCTTGACAACACCACCGAAATACTTATTCAGGAGGCTCTCGACGAGCTTTGCAAGGGCAGAACCACCATTGTTGTTGCCCACCGTCTTTCTACCATCCGTACAGCCGACACAATCGCTGTAATAGATGACGGAAAAATTGCTGAAAAGGGAACTCATACCGAGCTTTTGGCAAAGGACGGGATTTATAAGGATTTATATAATCTTCAGTTTAAACATAACAGCTAAAATTTACTTTGTTGACAAAAGGTAATAAATAATATATAATCGTTAAAGAAAAAGGCTATGACCGAAAAACAAGTACCTTTTTGTTTTATGCTCAGAGAGGCTCGGGCTGGTGAAACGGGCTGCAAAAAACTTTTTGGGAATACAGTTTCGAGAGCCGCTTTATGCCGGTTTATGCCCGTTAACGCATTGTGTCAACGACACATCGAGGTACGCTTTGCGAAAAGCGTATAAATAGAGGTGGTACCGCGAAAATTCGCCCTCTGTCAGTTAACTGACAGAGGTTTATTTTTGGAGGAATTGAAAATGGGAATTTATGAAGAACTTGTTGCCCGCGGACTTATAGCGCAGGTTACTAACGAAGAAGAAATCAGAACAATGATAAACAGCGGAAAGGCAACCTTTTATATTGGCTTTGACTGTACCGCTGACAGCCTTACGGCAGGTCATTTTATGGCGCTTACACTTATGAAGCGTCTGCAGATGGCAGGAAACAAGCCCGTTGCCCTTATTGGTGGCGGAACTACCATGATTGGCGACCCTTCAGGCAGAACCGATATGAGAAAGATGCTTACAAAAGAGGATATCCAGCATAACGCAGATTGCTTTAAGCGTCAGATGGAGCGATTTATAGAGTTTGGCGAGGGCAAGGCTACTATGGTCAATAACGCCGACTGGCTTTTAAATCTTAACTATGTTGAGCTTCTCCGTGAGGTTGGCGCTTGCTTCTCTGTCAACAATATGCTCAGAGCTGATTGCTACAAGCAGAGAATGGAAAAGGGCCTTTCCTTCCTTGAGTTTAACTATATGATAATGCAGAGCTACGACTTCTATCATCTTTTCCAACACTACGGCTGTAATATGCAGTTTGGCGGAGACGACCAATGGAGTAATATGCTCGGCGGTACCGAGCTTATAAGAAGAAAGCTTGGTAAAGACGCTCATGCTATGACCATTACTCTGCTTACCGACAGCCAAGGCAAAAAGATGGGTAAAACCGCAGGTAACGCTGTTTGGCTTGACCCCAAAAAAACTTCTCCATACGACTTCTTCCAGTATTGGAGAAACGTAGGTGACGACGACGTTCTCAAATGCATAAGAATGTTAACCTTCTTACCCCTTGAACAGATAGATGAAATGGACAAGTGGGAGGGCAGTGAGCTTAACAAGGCTAAAGAAATTCTCGCTTATGAGCTTACAAATCTCGTTCACGGTAAGGAGGAGGCCGATAAGGCGCTCGCCGCTGCCAAGAGCATGTTCGCGGGCGGTAAGGATTCTGCCGATATCCCCACCTTTGCCTTAAGCAATGAGGACTTCTCGGAAAACGGCATAGGTATCCTTGATATTATGGTAAAAAGCGGTCTTTGTTCTTCAAAAAGCGAAGCCAGAACCTTAGTTACACAGGGCGGTGTTTCGGTAAACGAGGAAAAGGTTGAAGCGCCTAATGTTTACTTTGATAAAGAGGCGATTAAAGAGGGAATTCTTGTAAGAAAAGGCAAGAAAAAATTCGTAAAAATAACCCTTTAAAAGATAGAATTAAAATACACAAGTCAAATAATTTGGCTTGTGTATTTTTTTATATTTTGAGTTGCTTTTAAAAACTGTTTATGATACAATATATTTGTATAATTATATTTAAGATAGGGAGGGTGCGCCTTGAAGATAAAGGGATTGTTAAAAACGTTGGCGGTATGCCTTATTATATGCTTGTTCGTTACGGGCTGTACCCCTTTTGACGAGGACCCCGAATCGTTGCTTGTCGCCCCTGAACTGTCGGGGGAAATGCATCCCGTGTGGTCGGCGCTCGATAAAAAAATCGACGGTAAGTATCAGCTTAAATTTCCCACTGCAGGTGAAACAAAATCAGCAATAACCTTGGTTGACCTTGATAACGACGGACTTAAAGAGGGCGTTGCTTTTTACAGTACCACCGATAACAATACCGTAACCATGCATATTGCTCTTATCGCCTTTGTTGACGGTAAATGGTCGGTAACGGCACAGGAAAGCATAGTAGCCGGCGGCGTTGAACAGGTTTATTTTACCGATATGGACGGGGACAAGGTTAAGGAAATTATAGTAGGCTGGAACGTTTACGGAAGCACAAGCAAAACCGTTTCCCTTTATGAATATTCGGGAAAAACTCTGATAACCCTTATGGAAGAGCCTTTCTCAACCTTTATGCTGTGCGACCTTGACCGTAATTTAAGTCAGGATATCTTAATTCTTTATATGGATATGACTACCTCAAGGGCGTTTGCAAGATACTTCGGCGTTACCTCCGAGGGAGTCAGAGAGCTTGGAAACTGTGAAATCGACGGTAATATAACCTCTTACGGAATTGCCTCTATTTCAAAGCTTCCCTCAGATGAATTCTGCGTCTATGTTGACTGCGTCAAGGGTGGCGGAATGGTAACCGCGGTAATCTTATTTAAAGGCGGAAAGCTTGTCTGTCCTTTCTATGACAGCGCCCTTATGGAAAATACCGTAACCTATCGTTCTGCTATGGTGCCTTCAAGGGATTATGACGGAGATAGCTTCATAGAAATTCCCGTAATGGTTGAGCTTCCTCTTGATGAAAAGGTTTCTACCTCGGCGGCTTATCTTACGGTTTGGAGCGGCTTTGACGGCAATGCTCTTATCCCTAGATATTATACCCTTATGAACTATTCTGACGGATACAGCGTAAAGCTTAATGAAAAGCTTGCTAAAAATATTACGGCGCTCAGAAATCTTGAGCTCAGAGAACGAATTATCTGTGAGTACGATTACGAAAACGAAAAGCTGGGCGATGAGCTTTTTAGAATAAGGGTGGTTTCCCGCAGTACCTTTGATACCGGAATTTATAATGACGACTATATTCTTCTTTCTAAAAACGATGCGCTTGTGTGGTTGGCAAGCGTAAAGGATACGGCAAAGAAATATTCAGTAACCGAAAAAAATATAAACGAAATGTTTGAGCTTATTACGGAGGAATAAAATGAGAAAAATTCTTTTAGTAGAAGATGAAGCTGCAATCCGCGAATTTGAAGCCATAAATTTGCAAAGGGCAGGTTATTTAACCGTTCAGGCAGGCAGCGGAGAAGAAGCAATTGACATTTATGACACTGAGCCTGATACCTTTGATATCGCTCTTCTTGATATTTCTATGCCCGGAATGGACGGTTTTGAGCTTTGCAAGGAGCTTAGAAAAAGAAGCGCTTCTCTGGGTATTATAATGCTTACCGCCAGAACTCAGGAAATGGATAAAATCAGCGGTCTTATGCTTGGCGCTGATGATTATATCACTAAGCCCTTTAGCCCAAGTGAGCTTCTTGCAAGGGTTGATTCTCTTTACAGACGCGTTGAAATGAACAGAGGCGGCGGTAAAGGTAAAGCGGGTGAAGAAATCGTTATTGACGAGTTTACCCTTAATCTTCGCAGAAGAACGCTTACAAAGGGCAATAAAGATATTGAACTTACTCACGTTGAGTTCCAGATAATTGAGTATTTCTTCTTAAATCCCGACACGGCGCTGGACAGAAGCGATATACTTTCTCGCGTATGGGGAAATGAGTATTTCGGCGAAGAAAAAATTGTTGACGTGAATATTCGAAGACTCAGAATGAAAATTGAAGACGACCCCTCTAAACCAACCCGTTTGGTTACTGTATGGGGTATGGGCTATAAATGGAAAACTGATGACTGAAAGGAGTAGTCTGCCTACATAGGAGTAGACGAGACGGACTTTAAATGGACTTTGAGATTCGTTTTAAAAGTATAACCCGTCGCTGGCTTATGAATGTCTATTTGCCGGTGGTTTTAATAGTTGTTATTATCGCCGGCGTTGCCTGTGTGGTGGTAAGGAACAGCTATTTAAAGCAGGTGAAAAACGCCGCTGAGGAATATGCCAGCGGTTTTTCGGCACTTGCCAGTATTGACGAGGATTATTTTACTCTTGCCGCAAGGGATTACTGTGAACAGTTTGAGGCAAAGGATAAAATAGAAATAATGATTATTGATAAAAATGGCGAGATTATAGTTAGCACCAGCGGCTTTGAGCGAAGAAATCTCCCTATGCCCGATTATGAAAGCGCAAAAACCGCGGTTACGGGCAGTGCATATTGGATAGGCAAAAGCAGTGCGGGAGAAAAAATTCTTGCCGGTACTTATATTCTCGACGATAAGCAGGGCGGTTCAAACGGCGCCGTTAGATACGCTGTATCTCTTAGCGTTTGCAATAAGCGTATACTTAACAGCTGTCTGCTTATTATCGGAGTTGCCTTTGCCGTGCTTTTGCTGTCGGCATTTTCGGGAATATTCTTTGTGAAATCCATTATCCGCCCCGTCAGAGAGGTATCGGCGGCGGCTCGTAAAATTGCGGCGGGCGATTATAAGGAAGAGCTTAAATCGGAATATACCGATGAAATCGGTGAGCTGTGCGATTCTATTAATTACATGCAGACCGAGCTTAAGAACGCCGAGAATTTAAAAAATGATTTTATTTCCTCCGTTTCTCATGAACTCAGAACCCCTCTGACTGCTATTCGCGGTTGGGCTGAAACGGCGAAAATGTCGGTTAACGAGGATACGGGGCTTGTTGAAAGAGGTCTTGACGTTGTTTTAAGCGAAGCTGACCGTCTTTCAAATCTTGTGGAGGAGCTTCTTGACTTCTCCAGAATTCAAAGCGGAAGATTTTCTCTTAATATGCGTCCATTTGAGGTATCCGAGCTTCTTTACAGCGCCGTGTCGATGTATATTGAGCTTGCGGCAAAAAGAAATATTGAGGTTAATTTCTCCATACCGAAAAACGATGTTATCGTTAACGGCGACCCCGACCGTATTAAACAGGTGTTTATAAACATTATTGATAACGCCGTTAAATATACCGAAGAAAAGGGGCAGGTGCTTATCCAACAAATGGCCGAGGAGGGCTGTGTCCGTATTACCGTAAAGGATACGGGCGTGGGAATTCCGGCGCAGGATATTGACCACGTTAAAGAAAAATTTTATAAAGCCAACAACTCGGTCAGAGGAAGCGGTATAGGTCTTGCTGTTGCCGACGAAATAATCAAACAGCATCAGGGACTTTTGTTCCTTGAAAGCGTTGAGGGCGTAGGTACTACGGTTAGTATAGTTCTGCCTACCGTTATTCCTCTGGTTGAAGAAACCGAAAAAATAATTTCACCTACGGGCGAGGTTATAACTGCAAAGGAAGAAACCAATGAGTAAAAATTGTGAAAAGAAATGCAAATATACCGCCATTGGCGGACAGGCGCTTATAGAAGGCATTTTAATGAAATCTCCTCTTAAAACCGCCCTTGCCGTGCGCCTTCCTGATGGGAATATTGATATTTCTTATATGGAAAACAAATCTTTAAGAGATAAATATAAAATCTTAGGTTTGCCCGTTATACGCGGTGTGGTGGCTTTTGTCGAGTCAATGCTTGGCGGATATAAGGCCATGATGATTTCTGCCGACAAATCGGGATACGCTGACGAGGTTGACGAAAATACAGGCGAAGTAAAGAAGTTAAGCGGCGCTGTATGGTCGGCGGTGATGGTAATAGCGGCGGTGCTTGCCGTAATACTATCGGTGGCGCTCTTTATGTATCTGCCCCGACTTGCCGTCTGGGGAATTGCTAAGCTTTTTAATGTGGCTGGTTTTTCACCTATAGTCAATTCTCTTATAGAGCAGAGCATTAAGCTGATTGTGTTTTTAGGCTATATAATCGCCGTTTCCTATATGAAGGATATAAGACGGGTATTTGCCTATCACGGCGCTGAGCATAAAACTATTTTTTGTTATGAAGCAGGGCTTAGTCTGACGGTTGAAAATGCAAGAAAGCAAAAACGCTTTCATCCCCGTTGCGGAACCTCTTTTATGATACTTATGCTTTTAATAAGTATAATTTTTTCAACAGTAGTTCAGATAATCTTTACAGGCGTATATGATAATGCTATCGTATGGACTCTTATAAAGGTTTGTATGATACCTCTTATCTGCGGTGTAGGCTTTGAGGTTTTAAGATTTTGCGGTAAGTACGATAACGTTTTTACCCGCATTATCTCGGCTCCGGGAGTATGGGTGCAGCGAATTACCACTAAAGAGCCTGATGATTCAATGTTAGAAATAGCTATTGCCGCACTTGGCACGGTACTAAGCCAAGAAGATAAGGAAAAGTATTTACCGAAAGAAGAACAAAAAGAAAATGACGATATTTGAGTGTTACAGAAACACAGACAAGGTGCTAAAGGAAGCAGGAATTTCTGACAGCGGGTTTGAAAGCCGTCAGATAGTAAGATATATAACCAGGCTTTCAAATAACGAGATTATTACCCGATATAACGAGGCATTGAGCGACGTTCAGGTTACTATGTGGAAATCGGTAATGGAGCAAAGACTGTCCCATTATCCCTTGCAGTACATTTTAGGGGAGTGGAGCTTTTACGGTCTTAACTTCTACGTAGGCGAGGGCTGTCTTATTCCAAGAGCCGACACGGAGGTTTTGGTTGATACTGCTTTTGAGTTTTTAAAGGAAAATCCGAAAGCCAAGGTTTTAGACCTTTGTGCAGGAAGCGGTTGTATCGGTATAACTATTGCCAACCGTTATAAAGACACTTCGGTAACGCTGGTTGAAAAGTACGACGTTCCTTATTCATACTGTGAAAGAAATATTCATAGAAATCCAAGTGAAACCATGACGCTTGTTAAAGCTGACATATTCGATTATGAACCAAAGGAAAAATTTGACCTTATAGTAAGCAATCCGCCTTATATCAGCGCAAAGGATATGGAGAATTTAAGCGAGGAAGTATTAAATGAGCCTGACAGCGCTCTTTATGGCGGGGAGGACGGACTTGATTTT
This sequence comes from Oscillospiraceae bacterium, assembly GCA_015065585.1. Classification (GTDB taxonomy): domain Bacteria; phylum Bacillota; class Clostridia; order Oscillospirales; family Acutalibacteraceae; genus SIG607. Next base: position 23,385 of record SVQC01000008.1, on the reverse strand, counting down.
TACCGCGTTATTTTAAGACGCTACAAGGACTGTCTTAAGGAAGGCGGAAGACTTGCGGTAGAAATCGGCTATGACCAATGTGAAGCCGTAACTTCAATGTTCAGCCAGGCAGGCTTTAATGATATAAAAACGGCAGAGGACATAAACGGAATTAAAAGGGTCGTTTATGGGACTTTGACAAGAGTATAATAAAACCAAAGAAACCTAAAAGGAGAGATAAAAATGGCAGATGACAGAAAGAAAGCGTTAGAAACGGCTGTTGCCAATATTGAAAAGCAGTTCGGTAAGGGAGCAATAATGCTTCTTGGCGAAAATGTTGATATGAAGGTTGACCATATTCCCACAGGTTCTTTGGGACTTGACCTTGCTCTTGGAATAGGCGGTGTACCTAAGGGAAGAATCGTAGAAATTTACGGCCCTGAATCCTCGGGTAAAACCACCCTTGCTCTGCACGTTGTTGCCGAAGCTCAAAAGACGGGCGGAACGGCGGCATTTATCGACGTTGAACACGCTCTTGACCCCTCTTATGCAGAGGCTCTCGGCGTAGATATTGATTCCTTGCTCGTGTCACAGCCCGACACGGGAGAACAAGCCCTTGAAATAGCCGAAGCGTTAGTTCGCAGCGCGGCTATTGACGTAATTATTATTGACTCGGTTGCCGCCCTTGTGCCAAAAGCCGAAATTGAGGGAGATATGGGTGACAGCCACGTAGGCCTTCATGCAAGACTTATGTCACAGTCCTTAAGAAAGCTAACCGGCGCTCTTTCCAAATCCAACTGTACCGCTATATTTATAAATCAGCTTCGTGATAAAATAGGCGTTGTTTACGGAAGCAGTGAAACTACAACGGGCGGCAGAGCCTTAAAGTTCTACGCTTCTGTACGTATTGACGTAAGACGTGTTGAAAGTATAAAAGTAGGCGGCGAAATAATTGGTAACCGTACAAGAGCCAAGATTGTAAAGAACAAAATTGCTCCTCCATTTAAGGAAGCTGAATTTGATATTATGTATGGCAAGGGCATTTCCAAAGAGGGCGAAATTGTTGATACCGGTCTTAAACTGGGTATCCTTTCAAGAAGCGGCGCTTGGTTCTATTACGGCGAAACCCGTATGGGACAGGGCAGAGATAATGTAAAACAGCTTCTTATTGACAATCCTGAGCTTATGAAGGAGCTTGAGGATAAAATTACGGCGGCTATGAGCAATAAAACCTCGGCAAAGGAAGAAAAGGCAGAGGTAATTATGCCTATAGAGGCTGAGGAACCCCGCAGACGCAAAAAGGTCAATATTGATATTGCGGTTGACGAATAATGAAAATAACTAAAATGCTTCGTCAGAGAGGACGTATTTATAAAGTTCTCTTTGACGATGACACGTATATAAACGTTGATGTTTCTCTGGCAGAACAAAAAAATCTTGCCGTGGGCAAAGAGATAAGCGAGGAGGAGTCCTTTAATATTGAGGATGAATCAGAGCGTATACGCTGTACCTCCCGCGCCCTTTATTATCTCGGGCGAAGCGGATATACAAGGAAAGGTCTTACCGAAAAGCTTATAAAGGCGGGCTTTAAGGAAACCTTTGTATTTGCTACAGTAAAGCGTATGGAGGAGCTTTCCTATATTGACGACGGTGAGTACGGAAAAAGGCTTGTTGCACGGTGTAACGAAATGGGAATTTCCCAGAGAGAAACGCTTAACCGTCTTATTAAGTCAGGTATAAACACAAATACGGCTAAAGAAATAAGCAGTAATAGTTTTTCAGACGAGCAGGATAAGATACGTCGGCTTATAAAAAAGAAATATGCCGATAAATTAAGTTCACCTGAGCTTGTTAAAAAGACCTTTGCCGCGCTGCAAAGACGTGGGTTTTTTTATGCCGATATACGCGCCGTTTTAAAGGAATTTGACGAGCGCATTGATAGTGGAGAGTATGATAATGGGTAAAAAAGTTGCAATGGTATCTCTTGGTTGTCCTAAAAATCAGGTGGATGCCGAGGTAATGCTTAAGCTTTTAAGTGACGGCGGTTTTACGGTAGGTGTTGAGGAATCCGAGGCAGACGCCATAATAATAAACACCTGCGGTTTTATCGAGGACGCTAAAAAAGAGGCGATTGAAAACATACTGGAAGCCGCCGCATATAAAAAGGAGGGCAATTTAAAGGCGCTGGTTGTAACGGGCTGTCTTGCCGAGCGTTATAAGGATGATATTACGGAGGAAATCCCCGAGGTTGACTTGGTGGTGGGAATCGGCTCTAATAAAGATATTGCGAAGCTTGTAGAGGGCGTCGTTAATGGTAATATTAAAAATTCCTACGGTCCAAAAGAGGCTTTACCCCTTGATGAAAAAAGAATTCTCGGCGGATATCCTTTCTCGGCTTATCTTAAAATTTCCGATGGCTGTAATAACCGCTGTACATATTGCGCCATACCCCTTATCCGAGGAAAAATGCGCAGTCGTACTATTGAAAGCTGTGTTGCCGAGGCTAAAGAATTGGCTCTTGGCGGAGTAAGAGAATTAGTTGTGGTAGCTCAGGACACCACCGCTTACGGCGAGGATATATACGGAGAAGCAAAACTCCCCGAGCTTTTGAACGAGCTTTGCAAAATTGAGGAGCTTCATTGGATTAGAGTTTTGTATACCTACCCCGAGCGTATTACCGATGAGCTTTTAGAGGTAATAAACAGGGAAAAGAAAATTGCTAAGTATCTGGATATACCCCTTCAGCATATTGACGGCGAAATACTTAGAAAAATGAACCGACGCGGTAATGAGGGAAGTATCAGAGCTCTTATACAAAAAATAAGGGAAAGGGTAAAAGACGTTACTATAAGAACAACCTTTATTACCGGTTTCCCTGGTGAAAGCGACGAGCAGTTTGCCACACTTCATTCCTTTGTTAAGGAAATGCGGTTTGAACGGCTTGGCTGTTTTACCTATTCTGCAGAGGAAGACACTCCTGCCGCCGAGTTTGACGGACAGGTTGATGAGCAGGTAAAGCAGGACAGAATGAATTTGATAATGGATAGCCAGATGACTATTTCTGCCGAAAAGAATAATGAAAAAATCGGTAAAGTGGCAGAGGTGCTTGTAGAGGGTTATGACGATTATCTTAAATGCTATTTTGGAAGAACAATGGCTGACGCCCCCGACGTTGACGGAAAAATTTTCTTTCTTGCTACCCGTCCTTTGACCTTTGGCGAATTTGTAAAGGTTCAGGTTAATGATAGTATTGAATATGATTTGTTAGGAGAAATGTGCGATGAATCTGCCCAATAAATTAACGGTTTTAAGAATTATTCTTACCCCTGTTTTTATGTTTTTAATGCTTGCCTCTTTCGAGTGGCATTACCTTTTAGCTCTTATTGTTTTTGCCGTAGCGGCATTTACCGATATGCTTGACGGTAAAATTGCAAGAAAATATAATCTTGTTACCTCTTTCGGTAAGTTTTTAGACCCTCTTGCCGATAAAATGCTGACCACCGCCGCCTTTTTAGGCTTTATTGCCCACGGTATCGGCTGGCAGATAACATGGGTTGTATTTATCGTGCTGTTCAGAGAATTCCTTATTTCTTCTCTCCGCCTTATTGTTGTAAGCAGCGCGGGAAATAGGGTGATCGCCGCTAATATCTGGGGTAAACTCAAAACCGTGACTCAGATTGCAGCTATTGTTTTAGGTATCGCTTTTGAACAGGTTAAGGAATGGTTTATCTTATCTGCCGGAGTAAATCTTGCCCTTGATATTATTTTTAACGTTGTTCTTTGGGCAAGTACCGTGCTTTGTATAATTTCGGGCATAATTTACCTTTTGGAAAATAAAGAATTTGTAAACACGACTAAATAGAGGAAAAGGCTGATGAAAAGAATTCTTTGCATAATTTTTTCTCTTTTGTTAATGGTTTTTGTATTCCCTTTTTCTGTTTTGGCAAATAACGCGGATACAATTTATTTATCTCCTGTTTCTGCTAAAGCGGGCGAAACCATAACGCTTCCCGTAAGCTATAAAACCGAGACGGGTATTTACGTTGCCAGAATTTTTATAGAGTATGACCAAAACGTTTTTGAGTTTGTAAAAACTGAAAATTTAAATGAGAGATTCGGGCATACCTCGAGCTTTAAGGACGGAGTTGTAACCGTTATTGCAGATGGCAGAGATGTTGCCAACGTTACGGGTGATTTTAGGCTTTTCAGCGTTACCTTTAAGGTAAAGGAGGACGTCGAAAAAATAGGTTACTTCTTAAAAATTAAAGGTGAAGCAAGCTCAATTAAAAGTGACGAAGGGAAAACAGAGGTAGTAAGCAATTTTGTGTCAGATAACAGCGTGGAGATATATGTTGTTTGCAGTAAACATAAGTTTACGGTTCCGCACAGTGACGGCAAAAAATGCGAAAACTGTGAAGCAATTGAGCTTAGTTCAAGCGGCGAGATTGTATTACCCAGTCCCGAACAAGACGATACTCCACCAAAAGTAAATAACGAAAACGGAGAAAAAGAAACAGATAAAAACGACATGACCGAGGCCGTTTTGCTTATTGGTGCATCAGGCTTTGCGGTCATATTATTTGTAATAGTATTATTATTCTTGAGAAAAAGAAAAAAAGAGGCTGCTTAAGCCTCTTTTTTTGTTGCAATTGTTTTTTACATATGATATTATTAATATGTATAAAAATCTTTACTTGGAGAAGTGCTATGTTAAGTAATAAGACCTCTAAAATTTTCAGGAAAGTAATAAGCGCGGTATTGTCCTTTGCCCTTATAATAGGCGTATGTGTTATGCCTGCTGCGGCAAATGCTCAGACGCTGAATTACCTTTACCAAAAGGAGTATACCTTTGATAAGGGAAGCTCTACAAGGTATGCTGGGGAGACGGCTGCCGATATTTTCGGCGATGAACGTCAAATTTCCCATGCGCTTTTCAGCAGAGGTGAAAATGAAGATAACGGCTATCTTAAAGCTTCAAATCTTTATCAGTCTACATCTGCTAAATACGATACCTTTTTGTTTAACGATGCCGACGGTCTGTTTGACCTTATGTCTTCTTCTGAATATACCCTTACTATGCGTGTAATGGTAAAAAGCGCGCAAAAAGGTTTTATTAAAAACAGTATTACATATCCTCTTTCTAATCAGTATACTACCTTAAAGCTGGTTTACGGTGTTCCTGCGCAGATTGCTGAAAATTCGGCAAGTGCTGATACGGAAATCGGCCGTGTTGTAAGAGTGGGCACGCAAGCCACCTCCTTTACTGCTATTCAGGGCTCGGAGAAAACCTACGCTGTGGGCGAATGGGTTGACCTTACTTATACCTTTACCACTCCTGCCTCTTTTGGCTCTAACGGAAGCGCGTTAGCCCTTTCCTTTGAGTCTTATAACGGCGTTCAGATTTTTATTGACGATGTAAAGATTGACAAGACCCTTAATATTACCGTTAATGCAAAGGGCGGCACTATTTCTAAGACCAAGTTTCCGCATAAAATCGGTGATAAGGTAAATATAGAAAATCCAAAATATCAGGCGGGTTATGATTTTGAGGGTTGGTATCTAGATACTAACCTTACCACGCCTTTTACGGATACCGTAATAACTAAAGAAAACTGTGAAGTTACATTATATGCAAAATACAGTAACACTCATTTCAGTTTCGAAAGCTATATTCCTTATAACAGTACATATAGCTTTGCCACTCCTTTTGTAAGCACTGTTGAGGATGAAACTGCTCCTCACGGCAAAAAGGTGTTCCAGTACCGTTATGTTCCTGAAACCTATAATCAGCACTATGTTCCTAGCTCTGGTTACAAAGGACAAAATTGGGACAGCAGACGAACTCAACAGGATAACAACCTATCCCTTACAAGACTTGAGGCTAATACAACCTATATAATTACATATAAATACAGACTTGAACCCGGTTCGGGAAACTGTAATTTTGAGCTTTACACAGACGATAATAACGTTTGGGGCGGAACATCACCGGTAACGCGCTATGCCGCCACTCTTTCTCCCGACGGAACTGACCAGTGGCGTACCGGTAGAACTGTTTTAGTTACTGATGCTCTCAGCAGTAATTCAAATATGCTTTACCTCAAATTTTATGCCGCTGCCCATAAAGATGCCGTTGCTTATATTGATGATATTATAATCACGAAACCTATTGGTGAAAGTCAGGCTACTTTTAATGCTAACGGCGGTGCATTTGACGACGGTGCAACCGAGAAGACCGTTAACATTATGGGCGGTGACCAGCTTTCAGATTATGAGATTCCCGTTCGCGAGGGTTATGCTTTTGACGGTTGGTATTTTGACAGAGCCTGCAAAGAATATGTTGGCAAGGTTGTTAATTCCAATGCTTATTACAATACGCTTTATGCAGGTTGGTCTATTGGTAATGACTTTGAGAATTATAAATATCAGACCGAAACGGGTGTGTCTGTTACCCAAGATAATGCTTATATAGGCAAAAAGGCTGTAAAAATAACTAATAGTCAAAGTACTGCTAAGCATAATATATTAATCGCTCCTTTAAGAAGTGAACAGAGATATATTGTTACCTTTAATTATAAGCTTATTTCGGCAAACACCGATATTACCTTTAATCTTGCTACTATGAATGAGAATAAGGGCGATGTAAAGACCCTTTCGGGCTCATTTACCGTAAGCAAAAATCAGCCTAAAGATATTTATTATATGGGCGCAATAATCTGTGATGCCGAATTTTTAAACAGCGCTTCAAATCTGCTTACGCTTCAGGTTGGTTCAAGCGCAAGCGGAGATTATACTGTTTATATTGATTCTGTCAATATAGCAGAGATTGATTACGACAAGGGCGCCGTTATAGTCAACGATAATTTCGGCGGCAGAAATAAGGTTGTTACAGATGCTAAGGGCAGTAAGGTAAGACTGAATGAAGTCAAGCTTACCGCCAAGAAATTTGCTGGCTGGTGCACCGACGGGGGATATACCTCTACTTATGTAGATACTTATACCTATTCCGATACTCCAAGCAGTCTTTATGCCTACTATATAGAGGGCGAGGGCTTTGAAAATTATTCAAATACCGTTACCAACGCTGCTGTGGTGCAAGATACTGCAGATGTTGAAAATAAGTACTTAAAAGTTAGCGGAAATACAACCGTGAATCTTGGTACAGTTACTGCAGGTACGAAATACGGTGTTGACTTTAGTTATACAGCTACCGGAAATGTTACTCTTAATATCGGCGGTCAGTCCGTAACCCTACAAAGCAGCTCTGCCTTTAAGGAAACAACCGTAGTTGTTACTCCTGCAACAAGCAGTCTTTCGATGTCTGTAAGTTTTGCAAATACCGCAACGCTTTGCATAGATGACGTAGTCGTTTATCCTATTGACAGCAGATTTTCTACCGTAACCTTTAATTTTAACAAAAGCGGTATGGAAAATGTTGTTACCATTGGCGTAAAGGGTACTAAACTGCCTCTCCCTGCCGAAGGCTCGGGAGATACCTTCTACGGTTGGTATACTAATTCAAGTACCACTACGATTTTCTCATCTTTGGTTTACCCCTCATCCGACACTACTCTGTATGCAAAATGGGCGTCCTCCAGTCCTGTAACCTATGCAAATTTTGAAGATTTAGGCGAAAACCTTTCCAGCCTTATGAGCTATAGCGGTACGGCAGCCGTTTTAAAGGACGTAACCTATTCTACCAATTATCAATTTAACGGTTCTTATAGCGTACAGGTAAAACCTCAATCTGCTGCTGTAGGTAGCTCTAAGGCTGCCAGATTCCCTGTTATGAACAGCGGTGGTATGATTGCCCTTGAAAGCGGCAAAACTTATGTAATAAGCTTTGTCTACAGGGGCAATGCAAGAACGTTTAAATTCTATCGCGGTACTACCAGTAGCGCTCAATGTGATACCAGTACCACTTATAAGCTTACTGATGATATATCGCTTCCTGCCGCAAGTCAGTGGACACGTTATTCGGTAAAAATAACCACTTCGTCCGATCTTGGCACTCGTAAATACCTGTATTTCGTAGCTACTAGCAGTAACGGCAATTTGTATATTGATAATGTTTCGTTAACCCGTGTAGATGCAAACCGTAATGTAACCGATGTATACAACGAAAGAAGAAATAAAACATACACTTTTGTCGGTACCTACGGTCAGCCTATTGATTTTGACCAAATAGGCGTTAATGACTATTACGAGATAGGCGGATTTTATAAAGAGGCAGACATTAAGACTCCTGTTACCTCAAATACTCACGCCAGCGAAGCTTATACTAAGATTTATGTAGGCGAACAGATAAAGCCGCTGGATTTTGAAAATTATGAATTTGAAAATGATAACAGCCGTTATGTTCGCGGCGATGATGTATTTGTTACTACTGAGGATTCATATGACACCCAGCGTTCTCTTAAGTATAGCTATACCTATAGAGAGGGCTATATGAACGATTGCCGTCACGTAACGAATCTTGGTTATGTATACGACGATAACGTTTATGCTGTTTCTTTCTATTATAAGCTTAAGGACAGTATAGGCGACGTTGATATCAAATTCCGTACGGCGAACAGATATGATTACTGGGCTTACGCAACCGAGTATAATGATGCTACCTATCGCGTTTATTCCAGCGAAAAGGGAGACGGCTGGAAAAAAGCTACCGTTTACTTTAAAACCGCTTTTGCAGGGGCAGCTACGTCTTGTCTGTATATCAGCTTCAATCCTCAGGTTGAGGGTAAAACCGAGCTTCTTATAGATGCTGTAAACGTAAAGAAATTGTCCAGCGACACTGCTGTCGTTGCTTTCCTTGGTCAAGATGGCAGAGCAGGTACGTATAAGGTGGCGCAAGAGGGCGCAAGTGTAAATGCCGTAACCCTGCCTCCTGTTTCTCAGTTTGCTAAGTTTATTGGCTGGTATACAAACCCCGAATATACAACCTCTTACAGCCCGTCGGCTCTCAGCTCGGGTATAACCTACGTATATTCCAAATGGCAGGATAATGCCGAGGGCTTTGACGCGTACTCCTATAAGTCAAATGACGCCAATGTTTTCTCAAAGGAAAATACCGTGGCAAACGGCTATTTAACCTTTGCCTCCCTTGGCAATCAGGGTATATTCAGACTTGGAAAAATTAAGGATAATACCTCCTATAAAGTAACCTTTGAATATAAAACAAACGGCACTGATGCAAAAATAGGCTTTGCTACTGCAAACGGAACGAGCATAAATGAAAACCGTACTGATTATACCGATGAAGGTAACTTTATAACCGTTTCAGGCGCTAATGCTGATAATAATTGGCATACCGCAACGCTGTATTTAACATCATCCTTTGCTTATACCGTGCCTAATGACAGTAATGCGAATATTAAAGATAACCCCAATGCTGTATATGGTGATTTCCTTTACGTTACCACCGATGCGGAAAACGGCGAGGAAATTTCTCTTGATAATTTTGCTTTCACTGAGGTCGACGTATTAAACGAAAAAGGCGCAATGGTGCTGACCGAAGAGGCAAAAGAGACTGTCGATAAACAGGCTATGCGCTTCGTCTTCTCCTATAAGTCGGTGGATTATACCAGTATAGCTGTCGGCGGCGAAACCTTTACCCTTATTGAACGCGGAATTATCTTTAAAAACGCAAGAAATACCGCAACGGGAGTTTATACCGATAATGGTATAATGGTTAAACCTATAAATATTAAAAACTCTAAAGATAAAGGTCACGCTACCATAAAGAAGACCTATAAGTTCAATGTAAATTGGGATTATGACGGTAAAAACGATGAGGTTTGTTTCAGCGGTTATATGACCGATTTTGCTGAGCAGGATACCCGTCTTACCGGCGCCAGAGCTTATGTGAAGCTCAGAAGCGCTAGCGGCAATGTATACACCTTCTATTCTTCCGATAAGAAGACTACGGTTAAGGAAGGGGAGGACGTTAACAGCGAAATTACAGACGTTGACGTTCATACCATAGCCGATGCGCCTTTAAATAACTTCAGAATCGTTCATCCTAAAACCATGCCTTATATTTACGGTATGCAGATTGAAAATCTTATTGATTACGCTAAAAACACACATAATATAACCCTTGATAGTGTAACTGAAAAGACTACTGCAAAGAGAAATGAAATAATTATAGGCGATACTAAGCGTCAGGAAAGCGCGAATATAACCGTAGATGATGAAAATAAATACGTTATTGCCGTAGTAAACGGAAAACTGATTATAAAGGGCGGTAGCGACCTTGCTACTATGCAGGGCGTTATAGACTTTATTGATTACCTTAAGATGAAGGATGGACTTGATTGCGGTATTGACCTCAAAAACGGTTATTACCGTGAGGGAACCGTAAAGGTTGACAGCGACACCTATGCTTTAACCTTTGCCGACGAATTCAACGCTTCCCAGATGGATTTATCTGTTTGGAAATCCTATTCAGGCAGAGTAGAGGGCGCTTGGAACGGCCGTGACAGTATGGTTGGCGGTAAGACCGACTTCAGAAACCCCGGAGGCAGCGGATATACCACGTATCTTGGCAGAGACGTAGAGCAGGGTATATTTATGCAGGACGGTAAAGCTGTTCTTACAGCGGCGCGTATAGGCGAAAACGGTATAAATAATATCGCTTCTGAAATGTCTACCCAGTATACTATGAACTACCGTTTCGGTATGCTTGAAATTAAAGTAAAACTCAGTCAGCCACTTTCTTATACGGGCTTCTGGACAGGACGCGGCGGCGGAGCTACTAATTTCAACCGTGACGTACAGGGCTTTGGAACTGAAATCGATATACTCGAAAACTTCGGCAATCTAAACCATTACGTACCTAACGTGCATTATTGGTGGACTGCCGTAGGCAGTAAGGATACGGGACATTCAAGTCTTGATAGTGATAAGTACTCAGGCAGAGGTCAGACCTATGTTCCCGATTCCGATGAAACGAGTCTTTATGATGATTATCATATCTTTACTTATCTCTGGACGGGAGAAAAAGCAACCTTTGCTTTTGACGGCGTTAAGTTCTTTGAATATAATAATAGCGATATCAGTACCTTTAACGGTACTACCAGCTTCCTTATCATAAGTCAGTGTATGTGCGCCGTAGGTATGGGCAATGACAACTGGAATAAGGCAACCGATGCTCAGCGGGCTGTAGACTACTACGAAACCAAGCTTGATTACGTAAGAATATATCAGCAGTCAGGACTTGGAAGTGAAATGAACTGGGCAAAAGGTATTAACCGATAAGAAAATCTCCGCGAAGAAATTCGCGGAGATTTTTATGTCCATAAGTCTTCTCCCAAGAGAGAAGACTATGTTTCGGTGAAACGGGTGAGATGCAGCCATCCGCAGAAGACGTTATCCCTAATCAAAAGCAACCCAAACTTTACACTTAAAGGGAAATTTTGTCGTCAAATTGCCTATATGAACGAAAAATAATAAAAAAATTACGCAAAATTTATAAAATCACATATATTTTGCTTGACAATTACTAGCAGATACTTGTATAATCAAGATGTATAATTATCAACAAAAAAATTTTAAGAAAGGGTTGGAATTATGACAAAAGTAAAATGTAATTTTAAAAAGCTGCTTGGCTTGGCTATTTGTCTTGTTTTGCTTATTGGTACGGTTTACGTTCCTATGAGCTTTTCAACAAATGCGGCAGGCAACATCACCACCTTTACCTTTGACACCTTCGTTAATTCTACTACCAATAAGAATACAGCGATAAGTACAGGTGCGGGTTATTACGGTGTTGGTTGGCAGTTGGGAGGCGACACTAATAAATACCTTCAGATATGGGGTATTGGCGTTAAAGACCCCAACAACGGATATAACCGTAAATCAGGTTATAGATTAGAAAATAACGGTCAGTTATATTACCTTGAACCGTCTACTACCTATTATCTGACTATGAAGGTGCAGGCTACAAAAGCTCCTGCTACTAACGCTAACGTTGTTGCAGATAAGCCGTGTGTTATTAAGTTGGGTTACAATGCTTATTTTAATGAAAAGCTTTCAGGAAATGATACTAACTACATAAATACCATGACTGACACGCTCTGTGTTGTTGCAACCGGTGTTACCGGTTCTAAGGAATGCACCTTTAAGAGTGCTTCAGGTGACTTCACCGTAAAATATTCTGAAACTGAGTGGCATGAGGTATCATATGTATTCACTACCCCTGCTGATATGGGCTCAAAGGATAAAGCTCTAGCCTTATGGTCTGAATCTTTCTCATCATTCCTCATTTCCTTTGATGACATTACTATTAACAAGCTTGGCAAAGGCGGCGGTCTTGTTATCATAAACGACCAGTATTCCGGCAAGTCTGAAATGATTTACGGTACTGTAGGTAATGCTGTTAATTTGCCTGATATAAGCGATAGAGCTTTCGAAGAAGAACATGAATTTTTGGGTTGGTTTACTGATGAAGCCAGAACCAAAAAGGCTGAAAACCTAGTATTTACTTCCGGTGTTCAGATAGTTTATTCCTCTTGGGATGCCCCTGTTACCTATATATTTAAGGATAACCTTAATAATCAGGATTATACTTTGGTTGGTGGACCCGGCGAAGTAGTTGAATATCCAGCTGACCCTGTTGACGCTGAAGGCGTGAAGTGGTTTATGGGTTGGTATACTACTGAAGAAGGTACAGATGAATTCACCGATACTGAATTTGGTTACACTAATAAAACCTTGTATAGTTTATGGAAATCCGACCTTCCTGGCTTATATCAGGATTTTGATGAATATAAGGGTAACATAAGAGGAAAAGATGTAGTTATAAGTGATTGGACGCCCGAGACAGTGAGCGGTGGTTTTATAAAGAAAACAAACCGTGAATGGTTCTCTTGGGTTTTGGACAGAACAAACGAAGTTACATATAACGATAGCGCTTATTCTATAAAATGTGATTGGAAAAAGGATAACACCGATACCAAAGAAAGCCCTAGCGATATTAATGCTAGCAGTAAATATGCTTCAAATGAAATGTATATGTGGCTTGGCTCCGGTCTTCAAAATCGCACAGAATATACATTAACATTCAAATATTATCTTGCAAAAGCTGATACCGACGTTATATTCTACGCTACATCAGCCGCTAACCACAATGTATTTGGCAATGTTACTCAGTATGGATTCCAAAGTGAAACTGCTGGTTTCGTGGCTCCTAAGTCCGATGCAGGTCAGGGTTGGAAGGAAGGCAAAATTACCTTTACTACCAATTTTAATGGCGGCACAACTATGTACTTAGGTTTCACATTAAAGGCTAATGAAGATGTTCTCCTTTATGTTGACGATGTTGCAATCAATGCTACCATCCAGCCTTCTGAGTCTACTGTTATTGTTCATCAAAACAATAATGAACCTGATATGGTTATAAAAGGCAAACGTGGTGAAAAGGTGAATCTTCCCACCCTTACTCATCCCGATAAAGCTGTATTACAGCGTTGGTGCCTTGATGAAAGACTAAAAGTACCTGCTACCGAAGCTGATTTAGTATTTGGCAGAAAGTCCTTTGATGTTTATGCTGATTGGGGCGCTGTTCCCCTTACCTTTAATAATTATACCTTCCCCAAGGTTCCCGAGGCCTTTAGTAGACTTATGAAGATAGACGAAAGCGGTATTGGTATAGATAACGATAACGCTCTTCGTTTTGATTATAGATGGGACTACGTTTATAAATACGTATGCTCTGCCTGTTCTACCAAGAAGAACACTCAGGCTGAAATCGACGAGCATATTGCTACGGCTCACGCAGGCACTAGTGTTCAGGTAACCAAGGCTCTCTTTAATACAAGAACCTCCGATAAGGACCACTGCTTTACCGTTAAGCGTAATCTTTTTGACGACACTATTTATAGGGTTACATATAGCTATAAGGTATTAAATACAAATCTTGCTAATGCAACTGTTAACGTAGCTACTGCAAGAGCTGAAAATATCTGGGATACTCCTCATTTAACTACTTATGGCGCTGCCGCTACTAAGATGGATTTCTCCTCTAAAGACTGGCAGACTAATTCCTTCTATTTCTCCACACAATTTAAGAGCAGTGTGGGAAAAGACCTTATGTTGTATATTACATTTAGCGGCAATGAGAACGGCTATTTAGATTTACTTATTGACAACGTAATTGTTGAGGCTATTGAAGCACCTTACATTTTCTTCGATGGTAATAACAGCAAAGACAGTGTTCTTGTTCGCGGAAATGCCGGCGAGAAAATAAAACTTCCTGCTAATCCTGTTAAATTTGGCTGTAAATTCAAGGGTTGGTATACAGACCCTGAATGTACAATTCCTTTCACTCAGGCCACGTTTGAAGCTGATACAGCAATAACTGTCTATGCAGGATACACTGAGAACGATGAAAGAACCTATACCTTTGAGAATTATGATATCGATTATTATATGGATATAAATAAAGCTAAGCTTCAGCTCGTTCTTGCTCATAACGTAACTACAAAGGGCGCGGCTTCGGGTAATAAGGTAATCGAAATTGACAGAACTACCGAGCTTACTCACGAATCCTTCTTCGTAATCGCTGAAGGCAAAGACGTATTTAAAGCTAACCCTGAATATCAGTACGTTATTGAGTTTAAATATCGTATTGCCGAAACCTTACCTGCACCTATAGTAGTTGGCTTCTCCACCGCACAGGAAACTAATATTTACTCTTCTCGTGCTAAGGTTTCTGGTAGCGTTAAAATTGATACCGACCTTAAGATAGGTCAGTGGTACACTGCTTCAGTGCTTATTGATGCATCTAAGGCTGTTCAGGATAATGAATATCTCTTTATGCACGCTACCGGTGATGACGGCAAGGCACAGATTGATGATATTAAGATTACAGCTCTTAAAAAGGGAGCTACCGGTGCTTTTATTATGAACAACGGCTGTTCTCAGATTCCGTCATTTATTTCCGGTAAACCTGGTACTAGCTTTGCGAGCAAGCTTCCTAAAACTCCTACCGTACCCGGTAAATGGTTTGCTGGTTACTACCTTATGGATGCTAACGGCGGTCTTACCAAGCTTAATGATGCTGATATGGTAATTTCCGATAAGATAATGACCGTATACGCTAACTTCCTTAATACTAAGGTTTCTCAGAACTTTGACGACGGCATATTTAAAGCTGCTGCCGAAGCGAAGGAGGCTTATTCCATCCATGACTTTGACTTCGAGCTTTATGACAGCCTTAAGGAAGGCAACAGTAAGGATAATGTTACCAGCGGCAGATATTCTCTCCACAGAAAAGGTGAAACCAGATACTTTGAAAGCTCCGTAATTCTTAATACAGGTACTACCCTTTCTGCCGAGCATAGCTACACCGTTACCATGAAGGTTAAACTCGGTAAGCATTTCCATACCGACGGTGCAATCAAGCTTCACTCTAATAAGAGCTCTACGTATGCTTGGGCTAAGACTGGTGATGAACACGCTATCATTGCTATTAAGGACCTTAAGGAAGGCGAGTGGGTAGATGTTTCCTATACCTTTACCTCTTGCGAACCCTACATCACCCTTCAGACCCCCGGTTATGTAGAACTCTTTATAGACGATATCGAGTTTACCATTGTTACTGATGAGTCTAAAACTCCTAATTCAAGAAAGATTATTTATGCCGAATATCAGATGTTAAGACGTGACGAAAACGGTAACGTTATCGACTTCGTTGAAAGCGCATTTGACGTTTCTAGCATCGTTGATACCCGTCTTAAGATAGATAAGGGTATAAGCACAACCGTGATTATCGTTGTTGCTGCTGCCGCTGGTGCTGTTGTACTTGCCGGCGCTGTAATACTCATAATCGTTCTTGCTAAAAAGAAAAAAGCAAAGAAACAAATTAAAATATAGGAAAGGACGGAGAAACAAATGAATATTAAAAGAATTTTATCAATTATACTCGCAACCATAATGGTTATATCCGTTCTTTCTGCCTGCACTTCTAGCGGAGAAGCTTCTGTTCCCGCCAGTGTAGACGAAGAAGGCAAGTTTATCTATGCTATTACCCGTGCTTTTGAAAGCTCTGTTGAGGCTGAAGCAGGTGTTAAGGCTATCCGTAAAGCCATAAAAGACAACTTCGAGGTGGGCATCACTATTCTTCGTGACTCTGCTATTGAAGACTTTGACGGCAACTATGAAATTCTTGTCGGCGATACCAACCGTGCAGAATCCGGTATTGCTAAGGAAAGACTAAATGCAAACCGTACCAATAACGCTAACGACTTTATCGTTGCCGTTATTGAGGATAAGATTGTTATTCAGGCTATGCAGGGCACTATTCTTGAAGGCGCTTGCGAATGGTTCGTAAACACCTTCTGCCAGAGCCTTGAAACCTGGTCTATGCTTAAAGAGGGTTATGAATTCATCTATGAGCATCATACTGCTGACGCTTCATACTCTAACCTTGTAAACAATGTTGACCTTGGTAAGTTTACCATCGTTCTTCCCGTTAGAACCTCTTACCTCGTAGGTATGTATGCAGAAGACCTTGTTAGCTTCTACAAGCACTACGGTTATGAAATGAAGTCTATTGAAGATATAGACGATGAAGTAACCAACGAAATTATTATCGGCGATACCACCCGTGAGGCTAGTAAGGCTATCGAGGTTGAAGGCGACAACTACGTAATTAAGGTTGTTGACGGCGACATCGTAATCAAGGGCGGTAGCGACCTTGCTACCCAGCGCGGTGTTAAGGCTCTTTATGATGCCGCTGTGCAGATTAAAGATGGTAAGGGCGCTATTAACTGGTCTGACGGTTACGTAATTAACGGCAAATACGACGCAAAAGAAGAGGGTGCCTTTACTCTTAACTGGTATGACGAATTTAACGGTAGCACTCTTGACCTTAATAAATGGGGCGAATATTCCGGTATGGCTAAAGAAAAAGAGACATCAAGCCTTGGCGGTATGAAGTGCTGGCAGACTCCTTTCAGCACTCCTTACAAAGAACCCGACAAGCTTAAGAAGCTCATTTACGTTTCCGGCGGCAACCTCCATATCGGTACCCAGCGTCTTAACGAAATTGACTTCGTTGGCGGTATGCTTTCTACCAACTACACTATGACCTTCCGTTACGGCGTATGGGAAGTTCACAGTAAGCTTCCTCCCGTACCCTGCAGCCTTGGTTACTGGCTTAACGAATCTAATATGGACGCAGGCATTAACGGTCGTTTCGGCACAGGCGCTGTACAGGACAGAAGATGCTTTACTGAGGTTGATATTATAGAAAACTTCGGTAGCAGTACGTCCTTTAATGCTAATGTTCACCGTTGGTGGACCAACAATAACTCTATTGACGGTGCTACTACTTCTTCCGGTCACGATTCTCTTGACGGTGGTAAATATTCCGGTGCCGCTAAGAATAATAAGAAAAAGGTTTACGATACCGAGCGTTACGAGGGTGACCTCAGCACCGATTACCATTACTACAACATGTATTGGACCGATGAGTTTATGAAGTTCTCCTTCGACGGTAAGACCTATCTTGACTATCAGTTTGATGCTGACCCCACAGGTGTTGGTCCTTACTGCCTTATGACCTACTTCATTACCGAGTGTCAGATGGGTGACGCTTCCTACGGCGCAACCTATGACCCCAACGTTCACGGTAACTACTACGAGCATATTATCGACTATGTTCGTCTTTATCAGAGCGATTCTGTTAATTGTCAGATGATTACCGCTTGGCCTCAGCAGCAGGAAACCGGTAAATCAACTATCAAGTATCCCGACCATCCTATTGGCGGTACCTATTAATAAAAACTACCCGTATGTGAATGCGTAATGTTGTTAGCGAAGTTTTTGTTTTAGTACGGAATAATATATTTAGTTATAACCAGCATCGCATTTGTGTGTACAAATGCACTTGGGTAGCAGCCCAAACCCACTAATAACAGAAAAGAGAAGATTCGTTTTTTAGACGAGTCTTCTCTTCTTTTTGTCTGTTAAGTGATATTCCGACTTTGTCGGAGTGATATTTTTGCTGCGCAAAAGTGATATTGAAATCAAAAGGTTTCAGTGATATTTTATTCGCCTTTATAACTCGCGAAGCGAATAACACTCGGCATTAGCCGAATATCACTGCAAAGCAATAGAACTCGCCGTAAGGCGAATAAAACTTTAGGGAAATGTTCGCTAAGAACATTTCCCTAAAGCATACGGGTGATTTTTATGGGATAGGGATAGTTTCTGTTGCATTCTCCCTTGGGAGAAGGGGGACCGCTTGCGGTGGCTGAGGGGTGATGAGCGAACGGATGATAGTGTGGGTTGAAATTTGAAGTTTGGTGTGGTATATTTTTATACGGTGATAAAATTGGCTTACAAAAAAACATATTTTTATGCCGCATTTTCTATTGTTATGTGGTCAACCCTGGCGACTCTTTCAAAATTCCTGCTTAATAAAATCGACAGCTTTGTTTGTCTTTCGTATAGCGCTCTTTTTGCCGCGGCGGCGCTTTTTGCAGTTAATCTTATAAGCGGAAATCTAAAAAATCTTAAAAAGTATGGGTTTAAAGATTATTTAAAAATCATAGCAACTTCGCTTCCGGGAACTTTTTTCTATTATGTTTTTCTCTATGGTGGCACTGAGCGTCTTTTGGCTTCTCAGGCGTTTATAATTAATTATCTCTGGCCGGCTATGAGCGTTATTTTCGCCGCAATAATTTTAAAGGAAAAAATAACCGTGTCCTCGGTAATTGCGCTTTGCCTTTCCTTTATGGGTGTTATAATCGTGGCGGGCAGCGAGTTTGCGACACTCAACATAAAAGGAATAGTGGGGGCGGCGCTTTGTGTTTTGGCGGCGGTATCCTATGGTCTTTTCACCGCTCTTACCAAGAAAACGAATTATGATAAAAATCTTTCTATGATGCTTTCCTTTATCCTTTGTTCCGGCTTATGCTTCGTCATAAGTATAATGAGGGATAGCAGTTTAAAAATAGATGCACCGAGCCTTCTAGGACTTTCCTTTAACGGCATATTCATTTTAGGACTTGCGACGGTAACTTGGGCGACAGCTCTTCAAAGAGGAAACACGGCAAAAATTTCAAACCTTGCCTATCTTACTCCCTTTATTTCTCTTGTTTGGACAAGTATGTTCTTAAAGGAGAAAATCGGAGTATTATCGGTACTGGGTCTTATAATTATTGTTATAGGAATATTAATACAGCTTAAAAACAAAAAAGCAGTAAAAAACGGCTAAGAAAATTCTTAGTCGTTTTTTTGGTTATATTGCTGAAAAATGCAAAACAATGTTGAAAAAAATATACGGCTGTGATAGAATTGTTTGGAAAGAAACAGTATTTGCTGTTTATTTTAAAAAATTAAGTGAGGGGTCTAAAAATGGAAAACAAATTAGTTTACGATGTTCATGACAAGCCGAAATTCGGCGCAATGCTGGTATTCGCGTTCCAGCAGCTTCTTGCAATTATGGCGGCAACTATCGCTGTGCCCGCTATAGTTGGTAACGGCATGAGCGCTTCTGCCGCGCTTTTTGGCGCAGGTGTTGGTACTCTCGTTTATCAGCTTTTCACAAAGTTCAGAAGTCCCGTGTTCCTTGGTAGTTCTTTTGCCTTTATCGGCTCTATGGTAGCCGCTTTCTCAGGCGCGTTATCTAACGTTTACCTCGGATATCTCGGCTTAATTATCGGCGCTGCTTTTGCAGGTCTTGTATACGTTGTAATTGCACTCGTAGTTAAATTCGTAGGCGTTAAGTGGATAAACAAGCTTATGCCTGCTGCAGTTATCGGACCTACCGTTGCAATAATTGGTCTTTCTCTTGCCGGCGCTGCTGTTAAAGACGTATTTTCTTACGGCGCAACCGACGAAAACGGTTCCTTTATAATGAGTGGCTTTAGTTGGGTATCCTTTATCTGCGCTATGGTTACTCTTATAGTTGTTGTTCTTTGCTCTACCTATGGTAAGAAAATGACCAAGCTTATACCCTTTATTATCGGTATACTTGCAGGTTATGCAGTAGGACTTATTTTCACCGGTATCGGTTATGCTACCGGTAACGATGCTCTTAAAATTGTCGATTTTGCTCCCTTTAAAGCCTTAGTTGCTGACGGTGTTAATCTAGGCACCTTCCTTGCCGTTCCTGAATTTACTTTCCAGAACGCTCTTAAGGGCATTAAAGGCTTTGAGCTTCCTTATCTTGCAACCGTAGCTGTTGCTTATGTGCCTGTTGCCTTCGTTGTATTTGCTGAGCATATTGCTGACCACAAAAATCTTTCCAGCATTATCGGTAAAGACCTTCTCGAAGACCCCGGACTCCACCGCACCCTTCTCGGCGACGGCGTAGGCTCTATGGTTGGCGCTGTGTTTGGCGGTTGCCCCAACACCACATACGGCGAATCTGTTGGCTGTGTAGCTATTACCAGAAACGCTTCTGTTGCTACCATCACAACTACCGCATTTATGGCTATTCTTATTTCCTTTGTTTCTCCCTTTGTTGCCTTCCTTGATTCTATCCCCGGTTGCGTAATGGGCGGCGTTTGCATTACCCTTTACGGCTTTATCGCTGTTTCCGGTCTTAAGATGATTCAGAAGGTTGACCTCGAGGACAATGCAAATCTCTTTACTGTTTCGGTTATACTAATTGCAGGTATCGGCGGTATGGCAATGAAGATTGGCAAGGTTACTCTTACCGCTATTGCTTGCGCCCTTATTCTTGGAATTATTGTTAATATAGTTCTTCACGCTAAAAAAGGTTCTACAAACGAGGAGTAATTATTAAATGAAGCAGTATGATAATGTAACTATTTTCGACCATCCTCTTATTAATCACAAGATAGCGATTCTTCGTGACGAAAAGACGAGTATGAAGGAATTCCGTGAGCTTATTGAAGAAATAACCACGCTTATGACCTTTGAATGTCTTAAAGAGGGTGTACCCACAACCGAAAAGCAGGTTAAAACTCCGCTTGAAACCTGCACACAGCGGGTAGTTAAGGATAACGCTATCGTTATAGTGCCTATACTTCGCGCAGGTCTTGGTATGGTAAACGGCGTTCACGTGCTGTTCCCGTCGGCAAGGGTTGGTCATATCGGTATGTACCGTAATGAAGAAACCTTACAGCCTTGCGAGTATTACTGCAAGCTTCCCGATGGCATTGAGGATAAGCTTGTGCTTTTAGTTGACCCGATGCTTGCTACCGGCGGAAGCGCTTGCGATGCTATTGATTCGCTGAAAAAACGCGGCTGTAAGGATATTAAGTTTATGGCTGTAATCGGCGCGCCTGAGGGCGTCAGCAAGGTGGCGGAGACTCATCCCGACGTGCATATCTTCGTTTCTACCTTGGACAGATGTCTTAACGAAAACGGATATATTCTTCCCGGTCTTGGGGATGCAGGAGACCGCTTGTTCGGTACAAAATAAACTGATGACAACAAAAAACACAGGTGATATCACCTGTGTTTTTTATACCGTTAAAACTAGTTGTTAATAGTATGACGGATTACGGGAGTTTTATCGGTCATAGGCAAAATGGTGTAACCGTTTTTCTGACAATATTCAATAATTTTTGGAAGCGCCGTTAAATTCGCCTTTTTTAAATCGTGCATAAGAACGATACTGCAACCGTCTTTCAGGGAAGAGGTAACGTTCTTAACGATTTTATCGGGATTGGTGGTGGAGGTGTCCTTTGAGTCTACGTTCCAATCGTAATAAATATAACCTTTGTCGGTAAGCTCCTTTGAAAGCAAAGTTACGATTCCTGCCTTATATTTTTTACTTATTAAATTTGAAGAACCACCGGGAAATCGCGTTATGGCGGTGTATGTACCGGTCTGTTCAAAAATAAGATTGTTAATTTTGTCAAGGTCGGAAAAATAAGCTTCGCTGCTGCCGTAAATATCATAAACGTGGCTGTAGGTATGGGCGGCAATAGTGTGTCCCTCATCAACGATACGCTTCATAAGAGGGGCGTAATCGGGCTTTTGTCCTGTTACAAAGAAGGTGGCTTTTACATTATATTTTTTTAGAATATCAAGTATCTCCCCTGTGTAAGCGCAGGGACCGTCATCAAAGGTTAGAAAGACGGATTTGACGGGAATAGATGTGTCAAGAGGCGGGCTTTTTACAAGAATATGTCGCTCTTTCTCGGTGGTATTGCCTGAGGAATCGGTGACGCTGTACTTAAGAATATGAGTGCCTGCCTCATTTAAAACCGATAAATCAGGAAGCTCTACGTAATCGGTAATGTCTCCGTCAACATCATCCTCGGCAAAATAACCATCCTCAATATACTCGGCGCCATATTCGTAGATAGTAAAGGTTTCGCCCTTTAAGGTAAGGGTTGGCGGAACGGTGTTGGTGGGTCTTATGGTGGGGATACCCGGTAGTGGCGCTTCACCTGAGGGCGCAAGAATAAGAGCCGCCGCAAAAATTACGACAGAGACAAAAATAAATATTAAAGCTGAAAATCGTTTCCTTAGTGAAAAAAGCACATTATCACCGCATAAAAAATATAGTACATTAATTATATATCTTAAATGTAATTTATGCAATATAAATGTCGAAAAATATAGAAAAGTTAAAGATTGAAAAAGCAAGAATATTATGGTAAAATAACATATATTATACGGAAGGAGTGTGGCTATGCTTTTTAAGAAAAGGGACAGCGTTTATGATATGCTTATAGTAGGACTCGGCAACCCCGGTGCTACCTATGAAAATACCCGTCATAACGCAGGTTTTATGGTTCTTGACAAACTGGCGGAAAAATATGACATAGCCTTTAATAAAAATAAATTTAACGCTCTGATTTGTGATACCTATATAAACGATAAAAGGGTTCTCGTTATAAAACCTCAGACCTTTATGAATAATTCGGGGGAAGCGGTTTCTGCCGTAATGAAGTTTTATAAAATCCCAACCGATAAATTAATTGTTATTTCCGACGATATTTCTCTGCCTCCGGGTAAAATGCGAATTCGCGCAAAGGGAAGCGCGGGAGGTCAAAACGGTCTTAAAAACATAATTTCTCATATAGCAACCGATGAATTTGTACGTATTAAGCTTGGAATCGGTGACCGACCAGACCGTAGCAGTGATTTGGCAAACTGGGTGCTGGGCAAAATGAATGAAGATGATTTCGGACTGTTCAAGGGCGCGGTGGATAACGCTGTAAGGGCTATAGAAACTATTCTTAAAAGCAATGTCGAAACCGCTATGAACCGATATAATAAATGATGAATAAGAAATTTTCTTTTTTAAATAACCTTTTGGGCGCAGATACCGATTACAAAAAGCTTATAAGCTGTATTCAGTCTGCCGCTCTGCCTGTTGCGTGTACAGGGCTTTCCGATATTCATAAATCGGTAATAACTGCCTGCGTCGGCGAAAAAATAAAATCGCCCCTTGTGGTTATTACAAGCGGA
>SVQC01000059.1 GCA_015065585.1 Oscillospiraceae bacterium | reverse complement strand
TATAACACAGGATAGATACGCTATTACGTGGCGACCTATTGAAGCATATAACAGCATTATAACAACTATTTTTTCTAAAAACAAAATCAAGCTCACTTCGTCTATGAATAATACCGAAGCAAGAGTTTTTTACTGCAGGGACTGCCGAAAGTTCATAATCGACCAAGATAATATAGAAATAAACGAATAAAAAACGGAGAAGTAATCTTCTCCGTTTTCTTTTGCTTATTCAATTATCTGCCGCAGCACTTCTTGTACTTTTTGCCGCTGCCGCAAGGACAAGGATCGTTACGGCCGATTTTTTCGCCCTTAACAACTGTTTTGCTCTGCTTCTGAGCCTTATAAAGTTCCTTCTGCTTTTCAGCTGATAAATGACGGTTCCACTCAGGAAGAGTATAAAGCCACTCTGCCTTTGCAGCTACCATATTGTAATAGAGCTTTTCGAGGTCGTA
The DNA here is from genome assembly GCA_015065585.1 of Oscillospiraceae bacterium. Lineage (GTDB taxonomy): Bacteria > Bacillota > Clostridia > Oscillospirales > Acutalibacteraceae > SIG607. The sequence continues at coordinate 2,420 of SVQC01000059.1, read as the reverse complement.
CTTAAGAGTGATAACTGTTTCCTCATCAAGCACTTCTAAATCCATGGGATTTAAGAGGCTGTCGTTAGTACCGTCTAAAAAGCCTGTCATAAGAACTTCATCAACGCCGAACTTTGCAGCTAAATCTGCGATCTTACCTTCAAAAATTTCGTCGGAAGCAAGGATCTCTTTATACATATCCTTTTCCTTTAAGAAATAATCCTGCCAGAACTTATTAGCGTTTTCGCTTTCATTCTGCTCCGTTGCGAACTGATTCCATTTTTCGATAAGTGACATATCAAAAACCATCCTTCAATATTTAGTTTAATTATTGGACGGTGATATTGTAACATAAGATTTACATTTTTACAATAATAAATCTTTATATATGTCTTAAAAAGAATTGAATAAAATCCAAATTAATGGTATTATATATATGTATGTTTTAAAATAACACTTTTATGACTTAAATTAGGAGATTTTTTGAATGAATGTTATAAAAAGCTTCTTTAAGAAAATATATAATCTGTTTAAACATGGCAGACTCAATAACGGTGAGCCTATAGGTGAAGCTGCAAAGAAAACCGTGATCCAGATTTTCATAATATTTTTAATACCCGTTTCCATTATCGGTATTATGTACGCAGGTACTGTTCTTATTGAAAAGACCACCGACGACGGTTACCTTACAGTAAGTATGAGCAGTAAATACCGCGAGCCCGTGCGCTGCAGTATTCCCCAGCTTGAAGATAAAACCGTTACTTCAGGCTATGCCGCTACGGAGATAGTATCAAAATGGAGCAATTCCCCCATAACTCAAAAAGAAATAGATAATAAAGAGCAGGGCGCACATCAGGAAAACTACATCACAACCACAAATTATCTTTTTGATACGTACCTTGAAAACTGTACATACGAGCAAAAAAGCGGTCTTTCAAACTTCGAGCTTTTAAGTGAGATATATTACCATATTAAGGGCGGCGGCGCCGTAGCGGTAAGCCTTTGTATTGAAGATAAAAAAGAAGAAACCCTCAGTATGGGAATCGGCTTTGTTACAAGTATAAATTATACCGATAACGCCATCACGGTATATCTTGACAGCGGAATAGCCGAAGTTTTTACTACCGACGATTTTATTGCAGCTACAAGATTTTCCGATTACGACACATCGATATTTGAAAAAGTAGGATTTGCAGTAGGACTTTACTCAATTAACAACGCTTGGTTTTTCTCTAAGTAAAAAATATTGCAAGACCTTTTAAGCATACGCTCAAAAAGCCTTGCAACAGCCTGATAACACATAAATTTATGTATTATCCAGGCCAAAACTTATTTCTATAGCTTCATCCACTTTTTCCATTGAGCGCTCATCAAGTTTACCCATTTTTTCTTTCAGTCTGTGTTTATCTATAGTTCTTATCTGTTCCAAAAGAACTATAGAATCCTTTTGAAGTCCGGTACACCCGGCTGAGAGCTCAATGTGTGTGGGCAGGTTGCTTTTTGTTTTCTGGCTTGTAATTGCCGCCGCAATTACCGTAGGACTATACTTATTGCCTATATCATTCTGCACAATTAAAACCGGTCTTACTCCCCCTTGTTCCGAGCCAACTACGGGACTAAGGTCGGCGTAATATATATCTCCGCGTCTTACTGTCACAATTTTCACACTCCGTTAATTAAGTCTGATTTTATTCTTGCCTCTTTTTCAGGTTTTAAACCTTTGTTGTTCCCTCATTTACATATTATTTAATTTTTAATATTTTGTTCCTTTTAAAATTAAAAGCTATAAATCTAATTTAGAAAACAAAACTATTTAATATATATTTTGGAAGGTAGTGAATCAATGAGCAAGCTTTGTATGAACTGTATGACTGAATTGGACGAAAGCATCGGAGGCGGCGCCATTTGCCCCAAATGTGCTTTCGACAATACAACTGAGCAGACTAAATACGCCCTTGCATACGAAACGTTTCTTGGAGACAGATACATTACAGGTAAAGTAAAAAGCGCAAACAGCGAAGGTTTTACCTATATCGCTTACGATACCGAAACGGGTAAAAACGTATCCATAAGAGAGTTTTGCCCTGTTACGCTTACTTACCGTAATACAAACAATATGGCCATAGCTCCTGCCGAAGGCAACCGCGGTATTTTCAGCGACCTTTTAAAGGAGTTCTGTAATCTTTACATCAAGCTTATGAAGGCATCCTCCATAAACGGCATTGTAACAGTTACTGATATTTTCTATGAAAACGGCACGGCTTATGCCGTAATGAAATACGAAGACGGTGTCACACTCAGAAGCTATAAAGAGCAAAACTCAGCGGAAAGAAACGCGGTAATAAATATGTTTATACCCCTTATTTCATCTCTGAGTACCATGCATTCATTGGGTATAAAGCATTTGGGCATTTCTCCCGATACTTTAAAAGTTACAAGTG
>SVQC01000007.1 GCA_015065585.1 Oscillospiraceae bacterium | reverse complement strand
ATAGTATTACAAAGTATATTTGCTTTCTTTTGTATCGCATCATCATTGTGTTTTGCAATCAATAGATATTTTGATTTAAGATTTTTCTTTACATTAGGCAATATTTTGAATTATGGTTGGATTATAAACCCAATTGGTTTAATATCCGTTGTTGTCGGATTGGTGCTTTTCTTTTCTGAAAAAAGCAATAATGAACACCGTAAAATCATAGGCAAGAAATGGATTTGGTTTATAGTGTTTCTTGTAATTGATATTTTACTGTATGTGACTGCAGGTGTGTTAACGGTTGCATTTACAGGCGGCGTTTAAAAAACTTGCACCAAGTTTGCACCAAGATAAATTTTGAGGTAAAAAGAAAACCCCGAAAACCTTGATGGTTTCGGGGTTTTTGAATACTCTCTGTGATAAGTGATTATCTCTTTGAGAACTGAGGTGCTCTTCTTGCGCCTTTGAGTCCGTATTTCTTTCTTTCCTTCATACGTGGATCACGAGTAAGGAAACCAGCCTTTTTAAGAGTGGAACGAAGTTCTTCGTCACTCTGAAGCAAAGCGCGGGAAATACCATGGCGGATAGCACCGGCCTGACCGGTTACACCGCCGCCGGCAACGCGGCAAACGATATCGTACTTATCAGCAGTCTCGGTAAGAACGAGGGGCTGACGAACGATAAGCTTTAAGGTTTCAAGACCGAAATAATCATCAATATCTCTGTCGTTGATAGTGATTTTACCAGTTCCGTTAATAACACGTACACGGGCTACAGAACTTTTTCTTCTACCGGTACCGTAAAAATAAGGTTTACTTTCAAACATTTTTTCTGCTCCCTTCTGTGTTAGTCAATAAGCTCGGGCTTCTGAGCAACCTGCTTATAATCAGTACCCTGATATACATGCAGACGAGTCATAGCCTTTCTGCCGATGGTTGTATCGGGAACCATGCCCTTAACAGCCAATTCCATAGCCAATTCCGGACGGGTAGCCATAAGAGTAGAATATCTAACCTCTTTTAAGTGACCGATATAGCCGGTATGGCGACGATAAAACTTCTGTTCAAGTTTCTTGCCGGTGAGAACTGCTTTATCAGCATTAATTACGATAACGAAATCACCGCAGTCAACATTAGGTGTAAATTCGGGTTTGCCTTTACCGCGAAGTAAATCGGCAACCTTAACTGCTGTACGGCCGAGGGGCTTTCCTGCAGCATCTACAATGTACCATTTACGCTGTACTTCAGCGGGTTTTGCCATAAATGTAGACATAAATACTTCCTCCATAAAATCTTATTAAAAATTTACCTTGAGTATACTACCATACTTTTTATATGTTGTCAACACCTTTTTTTGAAAAATTTAATTTAAAATTTATTATCTCTTGTTTTCTTATATTTTCTCTATTTTTCTCTTATTTACTCACTTGTGATTTTTATTTTATTTTATAAAAAAGGCGCCGTTTTAACACGGCGCACTTTTTTAAAGTGAAATTGTAAATATAAAATGTATGTTTTTTTCAGAAAGACGGTATTTTTCGTCTAAAATAGGTCCGCAGGAGCCGCTTCCTATACCCGAACATTTATAATCTATTCGCACGTAGGTAGCTTTACTATCACCTATTTCATCGGTATGGGTTGCCTTCAAAATCTGGTCAATGCTAAACTGAGAAACTGCCGTTTCAAAGGTATTTTCAGCCTTAAAGAATAGTACATTTTCTAAGTTGAGTTCTCTGACTCCGATATGATTGCCATGTTCCTGTGGGCGAACGTAATTCACATATTCGCTTTTAGCGTCGCTTTCATAAAATCCCAGACCGCTACAGTTATGTAGGTCAGCATAGCTCTCATAGGGGCCCATTCCAAAGTAATCAAACTTGCAGTTTTTTTTCTTAAAGGCAAATTCAAATCCGAGGCGTTGAAGCCAGATACAATCTTCCTTTATATTACCGTCAAGTTCTACCTTTATGGTGCCGTTTCTATCAATAGTATACGCAAGGGTATATCTGAAGAAAGGCAGACGGGATATACCTGCAAGTGAGGCGTTAAATACAATCTTATTTCCTTCGATTTTAGCATCGTAAACCTTATAGGAAGCAAAATCGAGGTTTTCCCCGCGCCATATATCAGTCTTATACCATCTGGCTTTAAGGCTTTCTGCCCTTTCGTTATCGGTCCAAGCTCTATAAGCAGAAAGCTCGGTAGGATACTTAAGTTGTTCCTTACCGCCGATAATCATACTGTCAATATTTGCAGTCTGCTTATTAAAGCGGTATTTAAAGTTCTCGCCCTTGGCATAAACGTAAATGCCTTCTTCGTAAATTTCGGCAGAATCCTCTATAGATGCAAGAATGTTTTCCTTTTCTACGTAAAGTTCCTGCTGAAGTGTGCCAAGTTCTCTGCCAACCTTATCACTCAGCGTAACATTTACCGTACAAGCATATTTGCAGGTGTCAGGAATTACTGCATTTGTTTTGAAAGCACCGCTGCTATGTGGCTCAATTTCAAGATTTAAGGTGTTTTGCTCAAGAGCTTCACCGTCACAAGCGATGATATAGGTCAGGTTATATTCCTTAAGATTAGTAAAATCAAAGCGGTTAAAAACGGTAATTTCGCCGTCTTTATACTGAAAACGGAACGGAGCATAAGCAACCTTAGTTTCAAGAGAACCAGCTTTATAGCTTCTGTCAGCAAAAACAAGACCGTCACAGCAGAAGTTTTCATCGTGAGTAAGTTCGCCCTCAAAATCTCCGCCGTATTTTTGTACGCCGTCAACTATAACGGTATGGTCAGCCCATTCCCAAATACATCCGCCGATAAGGTTATCATATTTATAAAAAGTTTCAACGTAATCGAATATATCTCCGGGTCCGTTACCCATAGCGTGAGCATATTCACACAGGAAAACAGGCTGATTAACCGGCGGTTTCTTTCCCCATTCTTCAAGTTCAGGAATACCACTATACATACGGGAATATACCGAAGCTCTTTCAGCATTTTCTGTAGCTATAATAAGTCTGTTTTTCTCGTCTTGGACCTCTCCTTTATCGACAGCTCTATTATACTCAGAAACTCTTGCGGCATGGGCTCTGGAAGCATCTTCACAGTGTATAAGGCGCTTAGAGTCCTTTTCCTTAAGCCATTCTATCATAGCTATATGATTAGGACCGTGACCGCTTTCGTTACCTGTAGACCACATAAAAATCGAAGGATGGTTTTTATCTCTGTGATAAGCGCGTTCCATTCTTTCTATATGTTCATCCTTAAATTCAGGATTCATACAAGGCCACATTTCATCGTCAACATCAAAATTATACGGAACGTTTGCATTACGGCGCAAGAATCCGTGGGTTTCAATATCAGTCTCAAGAATAACATAGAAGCCCATTTTATCACAGTAATCCAAAAATCGCGGTGTGGGAGGATAATGAGAGGTTCTGATAGTGTTTATATTCAGTTCTTTCATTTTAACAAGGTCGTTAATTATATCCTCATCACTCATAACCCAGCCCTTATCCTTATGGGTATCGTGATGGTTAATACCCTTAATTTTTATGGGCACTCCATTAACAAGAAACTCATTCTTGTCGGATATAGCATATTCTCTAAATCCGAGGTTTTCAAGTATAATTTCCCCCGCCTTTTTAAGTTCTATCTGATAAAGGTAAGGTTTTTCTGCATTCCAAAGGACAGGATTTTCCACATTTAAAGCCGCATTGCCGTCTTTATCAGTAACAGCATTAGCAATAACTTCATCCTTATCATAAACCGCAATCTTCACATCGGGGGCAGAGTTTATTTTAATGGTGCCGTCAATATCGGCATCTATCTTAAAGTCAACAATATGTCCCGTATTGCGTTCTAAAACATACACGTCACGGAAAATACCGTTACATCTAAAGAAATCCTGGTCTTCAAGATAACTGCCTACGCACCACTTATAAACAACGGCGCGAAGTGTATTTCTACCTATTTTTACAAAATCGGTAATATCAAATTCAGCCTGAAGATGACTGCCCTGAGTAAAGCCTACGTAACTACCGTTTATATAAACAACGGTGCAGGAAGATACACCCTCAAAAACTATGTAGGTCTTTTTGTTTTTATCGGTAACATCAAAATCCTTTTCATATACACCTACAGGGTTTTCCATAGGAACATAAGGCGGGTCAACAGGGTAAGGATAATTTATATTAGAATAATTAGGGTTTTCATAACCTGTATTTTGCCAAACGGAAGGAACGGTTATTTTATCCCATTTAAAAACTTTTGCCTCAACATCTACTGTATCACTGTTTTTATTATAATAAAAACGCCAATTGCCGTTTAATAGGTTATAAATGGCATCGCCCTCAGGAATATAAAAAGCTCTTTGAGGAAGTCTATTTTCACTGGTTTTATCTAATCTTTCATAAAATCTCATATAAGCCACCTCTCTTATGCACATTATATAATAATCACCTTTAAAATGCAACAAAAAACCGAGGTTTCCCTCGGCTTTTTATATTTATTTTTATTAGAGAAGGCTCTTATAAAGAGCGGTGATATCTTCAACACTGGTATCCTTAGGATTGCCCGGACGGCAAGCATCATCAAAAGCAGACTGAGCAAGGAAAGCAATATCTTCTTCTTTTACAATTTCCTTAAGGTCAGCAGGAATGCCAACGTCAATAGATAACTGTTTAACAGCGTCAATAGCAGCCTTTCTTGCATCTTCAAGGCTCATAGCATCAACGTTTTTTACTCCCATAGCTTTAGCAATATCTCTGTACTTTTCACCGGTAGCTTCAGCATTATATTCCATAACGGTAGGAAGAATAATTGCGTTAGCAACACCGTGCGGAGTATCATAGAGAGCGCCGAGGGGATGAGCCATAGAGTGAACGATGCCAAGACCTACATTACTAAAGCCCATACCTGCAACATACTGACCGAGTGCCATACCCTCTCTGCCGTCAGCCTCGCCATTTACAGCAGCGCGGAGGCTTCTTGCGATAATTTCGATAGCTTTAATATGGAACATATCTGAAAGCTCCCAAGCGCCCTTGGTAATATAGCCCTCAATAGCGTGTGTAAGAGCATCCATACCGGTAGCTGCGGTAAGGCCCTTTGGCATAGTAGCCATCATATCAGGGTCAACAACAGCAACAACCGGAATATCGTGAACATCTACGCAAACCATTTTTCTGTTATTCTGAACATCGGTAATAACGTAGTTAATAGTAACCTCAGCAGCAGTACCTGCAGTGGTAGGAACAGCGATAATGGGAGTGCAAGGATTTTTGGTAGGAGCAACACCCTCAAGGGAACGAACATCAGCAAACTCAGGATTAGTGATAATAATACCGATAGCCTTTGCAGTATCCATAGAAGAACCGCCACCGATAGCTACGATACAATCAGCACCTGCAGCCTTAAATGAGGCTACGCCTGCCTGAACGTTTTCAATTGTGGGATTGGGCTTAATATCCGAGAAGATTTCATAAGCAATTTTCGCATTATCAAGCACATCGGTAACCTTTTTAGTTACGCCGAACTTAATAAGGTCTGGGTCAGAAGCAACAAAAGCTTTTTTAAAGCCGCGAGCAATAATCTCATCAGCAACAGCGGCAATTGCGCCTGCGCCATGGTAGGAAGTTTCGTTAAGTACAAATCTGTTCATAAGTTTTCATCCTTTCAAAATTACTGAATCTATTATACAAGATTACTTTGCCGTAGTCAATATGGTTGTTATTTTCTTAACACATTTTCTAATTCATCATCAGTTTTAATTCGTTTTATCCATTTACCGCTTCTAAGCCTAATAACACACCAGAACGCCTTTAATACCTGGTCAATTTTAAGTGCAAAATATATCCAAAAAGCAGGCAAATGAAGAACCAGTCCGACAATAACACCAAGGGGTACGCTTGCCACCCACATAAATATATTATCCGCAACCATGAGCACCTTTGTATCTCCGCCGCCTCTGAGTACGCCCTTTGTCATAATGCTGTTTGTGGCCTGGAAAATCATTATAATACTAATTGACAGCATAAGCTGTTTTGCTATTTCTACCGTTTCAGTAGAGAGATTATAAGCATTAATCATAGGCGTACTTATAAGCATAATAATGCCCGCTGTAACAAGCCCGAAAATAAAACCTAGACCTAAGAAAGCATATCCCTGCTCCAAAGCTTTCTTTTTGTCCCCTTGTCCCAGAGTATGACCGGTAACGATAGCGCCTGCCTGAGAAAAGCCCTGAGTCACAACCGAGCTTAACTGCTGTGTTACAGCCGTTACGGCATTAGCGGCAACAAAGTTTTCACCAAGTCTGCCTATTACCATAGCAACCGAATTATTACCAAGAGCCAAAATGCCGTCACTGATAAGAACCGGTATGCTTATACGGATATATTCTTTCCAAAGCGCCCCCACAGGTTTAAATAGCTCCTTAATTTTATAACCTATAGCCTTATCTTTAAAAAACAAATATCCGCAAATAACAGAAAATTCAAATATTCGCGAAATAAGTGTACCCAAAGCCGCGCCGGCGACATCCATCTTTGGAAATCCATATTTGCCGAAAATAAAGAGATAATTTGCCGCTACGTTAATAAAAAAAGCAGCTATTGAGGTATAAAGAGGCAGCTTTACCTGGCCTACGTTTCTAAGCACTATAGTAGTGGTAAGAGAAAGACCCAAAAGAGCATAACTCGCCACGGAATATTTAAGATAGCGTATACCGTAGGAAATTATGTTTTCATCAGTTGTATAAATAAGCATTATAATCCGTGGGATAACAGCGGTTACCACAGAAAATAGTAGCGATAAAGCAAGGCAGAGCCTTAGCATTATGGTAACAGTCTTTTTAAGCGAAGATGAATCTTTCATACCGAAATATCGGGAAACAAGGACCGAAGCACCCATACCGATACCCATACAAAAGATATGGAAAATGGTAATAAACTGATTAGCAAGAGATACAGCCGACAGTTGTGTTTCACCTAAGGCTCCCACCATTATAGTATCCATCATATTAACACCGTTAGTAATGAGACCCTGAAGAGCAATAGGTATAGCTATAGCCGCTGCTTTCTTATAAAACAACTTATCTTTTATTATAAGACTGTGCATTCTCTCACCTCGTTTAATATTTTAAAAAAAAAATAAGGCCGTGGCACAAGCCACAGCCTTTATTTTCAATTAGTTGCCGAATTTAGCAACATTGAGTTTAATGCCAGGGCCCATAGTGGTAGCGAGTACACAAGATTTAATGTACTGACCTTTAGCAGCCTCAGGCTTAGCTTTAACAATAGCATTCATAATAGCTTCGAAGTTTTCCTGAAGCTTTTCAGCACCAAAGGAAGCCTTACCAATGGGGCAGTGAATGATATTGGTCTTATCAAGACGATACTCAATTTTACCTGCTTTTGCTTCGGTTACAGCCTTAGCAACATCAGGAGTAACAGTACCAGCCTTAGGAGAAGGCATTAAGCCACGGGGACCAAGAACCTTACCCAAACGACCCACAAGACCCATCATATCGGGTGTTGCGATAACTACATCGAAATCAAGCCAGTTTTCAGACTGGATTTTGGTTACCATATCTTCTGCACCAACGAAATCCGCACCTGCAGCCAAAGCAGCATCAGCCTTGTCACCCTTTGCGAGTACAAGGGTACGTACAGTTTTACCGGTACCGTTAGGAAGAACAACTGCGCCACGAACCTGTTGGTCAGCATGACGAGAGTCTACGCCTAAACGTACATGAATTTCTACTGTTTCATCAAATTTTGCAGCAGCAGTTTTTACAACCATTGCTACTGCTTCTTCAGCGTCATAAAGCTTACCGGGCTCGATAAGCTGAGCGCTTGCTAAATATTTTTTACCGTGTTTCACTTTATTTTACCTCCCAATAAGTGGTTAAATCGGAAATTTCCTCCCACGAGAGAGAATCAATCGACTACTTCAATACCCATACTGCGGGCAGTACCGGCTATCATACTCATAGCGGATTCAATGCTTGCAGCATTAAGGTCGGGCATTTTTGTTTCTGCGATTTTCTTAATCTGCTCGCTGGTTATCTTTGCAACCTTAGTTTTGTTAGGTGTGCCGGATGCGGATTCAATTCCACAAGCCTTTTTGATAAGAACAGCAGCAGGCGGAGTCTTGGTAACAAAACTGAAAGAATGGTCTGCATATACTGTGATTACAACAGGGATAATAAGACCCATATCATTCTTTGTGCGTTCGTTGAACTCCTTGGTGAAAGCCATAATGTTTACACCGTGCTGACCCAGAGCAGGACCTACCGGAGGAGCCGGTGTTGCTTTTCCTGCAGGGATTTGCAGTTTAATGTAGCCTATAATTTTTTGAGCCATTGTTTGCACCTCCAAAATTGTGGTAACAGTGTTTAAATACACCTTGGCGGGACATTTACAGTAAATTTACGCCCCTCCCACTTAACGCCTTACGGCAAGCGGCGAGACAGCCGCATAATAAAACGGTTATCCGCATTATTATCTAAATTAATCTGCCAGAACAATCTGGTCTAATTCGAGTTCGGCAATAGTTTCCCTGCCGAAAGCATCGATACCTACGCTAACGCTGTTATCTGCGACATTAATTTCTTTAACAACGCCTGCGAATTCTTTAAGAGGTCCGCTGACAATAACAACGCGGTCACCCACATTGTAGCCAACCTCAACAGAATGTTTCTCAACACCCAGAGAAGCAACCTCTTCATCGGTTAAAGGTACGGGTTTTGATTCCGGACCTACGAAACCTGTACATCCGCGTATATTACGAACAACATACCAGGAATCGTTTGTAACAATCATTTTAATAAGCACATAGCCGGGGAAAATTTTGCGTTCTACCTCGCGAACCTTATCATCCTTAACCTCAGTAACAGTTTCGGTAGGGATTTTTATGTCAACGATTAAATCCTGCATCTTACGGTTTTCAACCATAGTTGCAAGGTCGGTAGCAACCTTATTTTCATAACCGGACATAGTCTGTACTACATACCATTTTGCTTGTGTTTCAGACATAGCAGAGCCTCCTCATTACCATATAAGCTTAAGTAATGAACTAAGACCAAAGTCAACAAGCCAAATTACTATACCGATAGCTACAAACATTACAAGTACAATACCGGTGTTTTTAAGAACTTCTTTGAAACCGGGCCATACTATCTTTTTGGTTTCGCTCTTGTAATCCTTAAAGAACTGCCAAATGCGCTTCAAAAGAGGCTTTTTAGCGCCTTTTGACTGAAGAACATCAATATAATCGCTTAAAAGGAAATGTCCTACACCAGCGGCAGTTGAAACAAACATAGTAATGGATGTTAAAAGCACAAAAGATGTATATTCAACAAACTTAACGGAAAAAGGACGAACATCTATAAAGCCGGCAGGATTGCTAAGAGCAACTACCAACATAAATATTGCTACGATTGCTGAAGCAGCAGTAGAAACATATTTTAAAGTTCGTGACTTTGAGAAGAAGGTTATAACTGCAGTAACCAGAGCAAACGCGGTCATAAGAATATTGAAAAGAATTTTAGAACTCTTTGCAATTTCAAGACCATCGTGTACCTCAGTACCGAAACCAATCTGGAATGCACTGGCAGGAACAACCTGACCGTCAGCCATATTGAATTTCACAAAAGAGAAAAAGAAGAAAACCAAGGTAGCAAGGCCGGCAACTGCTGCCAAAACCTGACAAGCTTTATTGAAGAATTTTATCATACTCAACTCTCCTTATTTGGTTTCCTTGTGAACGGTGTGCTTTCTGCAGAACTTGCAATATTTGTTCATTTCAAGTCTGTCTGGATCATTTTTCTTGTTTTTCATTGTGTTGTAATTGCGCTGCTTGCATTCAGTACAAGCAAGTGTGATTTTTACTCTCATAACGGCACCTCCCGCTTTACGGAAATATTTTTTTGCTGCAAAAACGCAGTAAACGCCTCCCTCAGTTTTAGTCGCAGGACATATCTATTACATAATGTCGAATGTAAAAGCAAGCACACACAAGCGCCCTGCAAACCTTTCAGAACAGAGTCCACACAAAAAAAAAGACTCCTAAGAGGTACAACGATTATATCACAATCGCAACCCTCAGTCAAGCCTTTTTTTATCTTTTTTTTAAATATAAATTATTTCTCTGTTTTCTTTTCCGGCGCAATACATCAGATAATCCTTTGAAGATACGGCGCCAATATCCATAAGCGCAGCCTGATTAGTGCGCATTGCCAAAGCAGGAATATTATTATTTTCACTTATATGTCCAAGCACAAAACGGGTAGTTCCACTATGTAAAAGGTCGGGAAGTTCTCCCGCGCAGGCAGAATTAGAAAGATGTCCCTTCTCCCCTGCTATGCGAAGCTTAAGCTCAGGTGGATATGGACCGTTTTGAAGCATTCTCAAATCGTGATTTGATTCTATTAATATAATGTTGCTTCCCCTAAGAGATTCTCTTACACCCGGTGTAACAACGCCAAGGTCGGTACAGACAGACGCTTTAATTCCCTCAGGAAGACTAATAGTGTATCCACTACTGCCCTCACAGTCATGCATAGTATCAAACCGCAAAACCTCGCCGAAATCATTTTCGCATATATTATCTATAGGAACCAGCTCTGCCCCTTTATCTACAGCATCAATTTCTCCAAGTGTTTCAAGTGTCTTAACCGAAGCCATTATAGGAACATTAAGTTTTTTACTTAATGTTTTTAAGCCTTTTATATGGTCGCTATGCTCATGGGTAATAAGTATAGCCCTTATCTTATTGATATCTTCCCCGATTTCGTCTATAGCCGAAAGTATAGCCTTGGCCGAAGCACCCGCATCAACAAGAACAGCACCCGATGTACCGCTTATATAGGTACAATTAGCCTTACTCGAGCTAAACAGCGAACAGAATTTTGCCATATTAATTCACCTTGTCGTTTATTCGCTGACGCGCCTTATTGAAGCGCCTAAGCTGGTCAATTTTTCAACAAGGTCCTCATAACCGCGGTCAATATAAAGAATATCCTCAACGGTGGTTTTGCCCTCGGTCATAAGACCGGCAATAACCATAGCGGCACCGGCGCGAAGGTCAGTAGCTTTAACACAGGCACTAACTAAGCTTTCCTTACCGGTTATAATAGCTCGTTTGCCCTCTACCTTTATTTCAGCGCCCATCTTTTTAAGCTCTTCGACATAACGGAAACGATTATCCCAAACACCTTCGGTTACAATACTATCGCCGTCAGCAATAGAAAGGAGAGTTGCAATCTGAGGTTGCATATCGGTGGGGAAACCGGGATGAGGCATAGTTTTAACCTGACACCTTCTGGGACGTTTATCCATTTTGACCCTTACGGATTCATCATACTGATAAACCGAAGCTCCCGTTTCTATAAGTTTGGCAATTATAGACTCAAGATGCTTAGGTGTTACGTTATTTATGGTAACATCACCGCGGGTTGCGGCGGCGGCAACCATATAAGTTCCCGCTTCAATCTGGTCAGGTATTATATGATAGGTTGTACCATATAGTTTTTCAACACCGCGAATTTTTATAACGTTGGTTCCTGCGCCCATTATATTAGCGCCCATAGAGTTTAAAAAATTGGCTAGGTCAACAATATGAGGCTCTCTTGCCGCATTTTCTATAACCGTCATGCCCTTTGCCTTAACGGCGGCAAGCATAATATTTATGGTAGCACCCACAGTAACCATATCAAGATAAATATAGTTGCCGTTAAGTTCTTTAGCGCGGCATACCACCATATCATTTTCACAAGAAACAGCGGCACCCATAGCCTCAAAGCCTTTTATGTGCTGGTCAATAGGTCTTACACCGAAATCACAGCCACCGGGAGGTGCTACCTTTGCTTTATTCATTCTGCCAAGCAAAGCACCTAAAAAATAGCTTGAAGCACGCATGCCGCTACTCATATCTTTGGTTACTATATATGAATTAACTGCAGAAGGGTCGATTTCCACAGTACTCTCATTTATCTTTTTAACCTTTGCACCAAGTTTTTCCATAGTTTTTAAAATAAGGTTAACGTCGGATATATCAGGAAGATTTTCAATAACACAAGGACTTTCAGACAATAAAACGGCAGGAAGAATTGCCACGGCCGCATTTTTTGCGCCGCTTATATGTACTTCGCCATTTAATGCTTTTCCGCCCTCAATTACATACTTTTCCACATCTGCATCTCCGTAATCCTTCATTATTGTTCATTATACACTCAAAGCGTACCTTTGTCAATTTAATATTTATTCAAAGTTGCAAAATAAGTCCTGTACGCTATATATTATATAATGTATAATATCTTGCAATTTTATACTATTTATGGTATACTAAAAATTGTAATTTTTCGATATGGAGGAACCATTATGCACCTTCAGGAATCAGGCGAAATGTATCTTGAATCTATATATGTTCTGTCTAAAAAAAGCAATACCGTGCGTTCTATAGACGTATGTGAATATATGGGCTTTTCAAAGCCAAGTGTAAGCCGCGCCGTAAGTCTTTTGAAAAAAGGCGGCTTTGTTGTTATGGACAAGGACGGATCTTTATCTTTGACAAAAGAGGGTGAAAGCGTTGCAGAAAAAATTTATGAGCGTCACACTCTGCTCACCGAATTTTTAGTAAAACTCGGTGTTGATAAAGAAACCGCTTCCTCTGACGCTTGTAAAATGGAACATGATATAAGTGATATGACAATAACTGCTATAAAAAATTTCATCGATAAATAAGCAATCTTTTATTTTTTTCTAAAAAAAGGTTGACTTATCATTTTTATTGTGTTATAAAGTCCTTGAAGTGAGAAACACACTTCATCACAGGCGGTCTTTAAAGGCCAAAAGCAACTTAATATTTTTCCTTTTTGTTTCAAGGAGCGTGATTTGTATGAGTCGTAAAAACAAATCAAAAAAACTTTTAAACAATGCTGAGATTTTAAAGCGAGAAGAGCAGTTCATTGAATGTTACCGCAAACACAACGGAAAAGGTCTACGGATTCTTTTCGGGCTTTATAAAGGTGACTACAAGAACCTGTTTTTCTCGTATTTGTTTTTTATAATAAAATCTCTGCCGGAGTGGCTATTGCCCCTTATTACGGCAGATGTTATAACCACCGTTGCCACCCGCCCCGAAGGCTATGTGGTACGGCTTATTATTGATTTTGCTATTGCGGCAATTGCTTACATACAGCATATTCCTACCCATATGCTTCATATCCGCTTCTTCAGCAAAGCCAAACGGCGTGTTGAGGCAGGTCTTCGCGGAGCTATGGTACGAAAACTGCAACAGTTATCCATCGGTTTTCACAAAGAAATGCCAACCGGTAAAATTCAGTCTAAGGTAATGCGTGATGTTGAAAATGTCGAAGCCCTTTCATCTCAAATATTTACAATTATTATGCGCATTTTCTCGAACACAGCTATTACCCTTGTTATTGTGCTGACAAAAAGCTTACCCGTTTTCTTTATGTTTTTGGTTTGCGTACCGCTCTTTGCTCTGCTGCTCAACAAATTTAAAAAACCATTAAGAAAAAACAACGCAGAATTTCGCAAAACTATTGAAAGCACCTCTTCAAGCGTTATAAATATGATAGAGCTTGTTCCTGTCACCCGCGCCCACGCCCTTGAAAATGTAGAAATCAAGAAAATAACAGGTGAAATCACTACTGCGGCAAACAAAGGATATAAGCTCGACTTTGTTCAAAGCCTTTTCAACTCTGCTATATGGGCGCTCGTTTCCTTTTCACAGGTTGTCTGCCTTTTCTTCACCGCTTGGTTATTCATAAGAGGCACTATTACCGAAATCGGTGATATTGCAATGTATCAGTCTTATTTCGCAACCCTCTTAGGTCATTTAAATGGTATAATTGCTACATTACCTATGCTTACAAAAGGTCTTGAATCGGTTAGTTCAATCGGCGAAATTCTCTGCGCCGGTGATGTTGAGGATAACGAAGGCAAAGAAAAACTCAAAAAGCTTGAGGGCGAATATGAGTTTAAGAACATCAACTTCCAATATGCAAGAAGAACTCCTGTCATCAAGGATTTAAGCCTCAAGGTTAAAAAGGGTGAAACCATAGCACTTGTTGGTGAATCAGGCTCGGGAAAAAGCACCATAATAAATCTTGTTACCGGCTTTTATAAAACCAATTCCGGAAAACTTCTGATTGACGGAAAAGACATAAAAGAAATAGATTTGCCAAGCTACAGACGTTTCTTATCGGTTGTGCCGCAGAAAACTATCCTGTTCTCAGGTACAGTTAAAGATAATATTACATACGGCAGTCCACATATCAGTAAGGAACGACTGGAGGAAATCATCGACGCGGCGCAGCTCAGAAGTGTTATTGATAAACTTCCAAAAGGAATCAACACCAACATCGGTGAACACGGTGACAAGCTTTCAGGCGGTCAAAAACAGCGAATTGCTATTGCCCGCGCCCTTATAAGAGACCCGAAGGTTATCATATTTGACGAAGCCACAAGCGCTCTCGACTCTGTTTCGGAAGCCGAAATACAAAAGGCTATAGATAATCTTACCGATAGCCGAACAACCTTTATTGTTGCCCACCGCTTGTCCACCATAAGAAACGCCGATAAAATTGCGGTGCTTAGAGATGGCGAATGCGTTGAATTTGGAACCTTTGAAGAACTTATGGCTAAAAAAGGCGAGTTCTACAATCTTAAATCACTACAAACTTAAATTTTTAAAAAGAGGATATTTATGTATATCATTTACTATTTGCTAATGATTTTAAGTGTGTTGGCTGAAACCACGAAAAATGCTTTTCCAACAACTTTAGCAAACAAACCCTAAAAACCGAAACCGACATTTATAAGTTTAACGCTATTTTATACTTTGGTTCTTTTGCCTCGTTATGCTTTTTTAAGTGGGAAATGGTTTCGTTATTTACCATTATTTGCGCACTGATTTTTGCTATTGCTTTATGGCTTAATCAGCACTTCTTTTTAAAGGCGCTAAAAATCGGACCAATGGGATTTTCTACCTTTATTTTAGGTATTTCCCTTGTTATCCCCGTCATTTACGGCAGTATTTTCTTAGGAAGCCAAATTGCTCTTTCTAAAATTATTGCGCTACTGTTTTTAATTATTTCCTTATGGTTATCCTTGGATGTTAAAAAAGAAAATGCAAGTGGTAAGTGGTTGCTTTTCTCGGTTTGCGCTATGCTTTTTGTCGGCGTAATAGGTATTATGCAAACGATACACCAAAACTCGGTACATAAAGATGAGCTTATAAGCTTTTTACGCCTTTCTTTCCTGTTTTGCGCAATTATTAACCTTTTGGGCTGCCTGTTTTATCAGCGTAAAACTCCGTCAAACTTTAAAACTCAAAACAAGGCTACCCCATTAGCTATTTTTTCGGGAATTTTTATGGCATTTATACACGTAATCAACCTTTATCTTGCAGGGGTTTTACCGCAAATAATCTTCTTCCCCGTAGTAAACGGCGGTCTTATTTTTGCTTCCCTTCTTTCAGGAATTATATTCTTTAAAGAAAAACTCACCCGTAAGCAGTTTATAGGTATCTTAATCGGCATAGCTGCATTATGTGTTATATCCTTATAATACCTTTAAGTGAAACAATAAAAAAGCAGTACGTTAAACGTACTGCTTTTTATGTTACTATACGGCTTTTTCGGTACAGGGATGGAGTCATTTTCAAAAAGGAATTAAAGACGCGGGTAAAATAGTATTGGTCTTTAAAGCCAACCTCCTCGCTTATCTCCCCTATTGTTTTTCCACTACACAAAAGCATTCTGCAAGCGTTTATCACTCTGGTATGATTAAGATATTTAACCGAGGTTGTAGAAAGTTCATTTTTAAAAAGTCTTGCTATATATGACTGTGAAAAACCGAATTTTTCCGATAAAGATGAAAGGGTGATATCCTCAAAATAATTACTGTCAATATATTTGATAATTTTCACCATATTATAACTCATTTTTTTGTTACTAATATTTTTTTCGGAGATATTTAATATAAGTTCTCTTACAAAACAATCAAGCAGTAATTTCTGCTCGTTTGTTTTTATATTTAAAGCGGCTATTTTATTTAAAATTTTACGTACATCGTCATTGTCGGCAGTATGACTCAGGGTCTTTATTTTAACGTTACTGTGTCCGCCCCAATATGAAAACTCGAAATCACCTTCAGGCAGTCGTGGGTTAAAGCTCATATGAAGCGGTTCGTCTTTTTTATTGGCAACTGTAGCGGAAAAATGCAAAAAATAGTAACTTATTTCCTTTACCTCAATGGGACGATAAAAAGTATCTTCAGGTATTAATATAATATCCCCTTTTTCCATACTATATAAGTTTTTACCTACCTGCATTTTAAGAAAACCTTTTTCCAAACAAACAAGCATATGGGTGTTAATCCGTCTTCCGTTATGCCAAGGTTTTTTATCTTGGCTTACCCTGCCGTAGCATATAGTGTTTATTGGCGCGTTGGTATCAATAATCATATATTTTCCCACCTTCAAAGACATTCTACCACAAAAGCTATTTAAGTTCAATATTATATTAAAAAATACATAAACGTCCATTGTATTGGTTTAGTATTATATGTATAATACACTTAAGGAGTGATAAAAATGATAGTAAATATTAAAGATTTCGGTGCTGTCGGTGACGGCAAAACCCTTAATACCGAATTCATTCAAAAAGCTATTGACACCGTAGGTGAAAAAGGCGGTATTGTGCTTATTGAAGACGGTGTTTATATGACCGGCACAATAATTTATAAAAGCAACGTAGAAATACATATTGCGTCAGACGCAACCTTGCTTGGCTCTCCTGATTGCGATGACTATCCCGAAAACAAGGTTAGTCACGTAAATTCATCTCTTCTTCCCCGCTGGAGAAACGCTTGTCTTATCTTTGCAGAGGAATGTGAAAATATTTCTCTTACCGGTATGGGTAAAATTGATTGCAACGGTAAAACCTTCGTGCTTCCTTTTGAAGAAGGACAGTGTTGGAAATTTCAGCGTGACTTTGACCGTCCAACCCCTCCCCGCGCCGTTTTCTTTGCAGGCTGTAAAAATGTAAAGGTTGAGGATATTACAATGGTAAATCAGCCTGCAGGTTGGTCTTACTGGATTCACGACTGTGACTACATCACCTTTGATAAGGTTAAAATTGATGCCGAGGTTCAATATCCCAATAATGACGGTATACATATTAACTCCAGCCGCAACGTTACTATTTCCAACTGTGATATTACCTGCGGTGACGACTGTATAATAGTTCGAGCAAACAACGTTTCGCTTCCTGAAAACAAGATTTGCGAAAAAATTACAGTTACTAACTGTAATTTAACAAGCTACTCCGCCGCAATTCGTATAGGTTGGATAAATGACGGCGTTATCAGAAACTGTACCTTTTCAAACCTAGTTATGACCGACTGTTCCTGCGGTTTGGACTTCTTTTTACCTTATATTAAGCCTGATATTAAAAACCCAGGCAGCGCTGACATTGGCAGAGAAGCGACACTTATCGAAAATATGACTTTTAGCAATATTATTATGGACAAAACCTTCTCTACACCTATTAATATTGACGTTAACGAAAATCCCGACGTGAAGCTTAACTCAATAGGAAAGCTTTTCTTCAATAATATAATTTGCAGCGGTCCCCAGTTCTTATGGATAACAGGTAAAGCGGAGAATCACGTTAAAGATATTGAGTTTAATAACTGTTCCTTTACCCTCACTGACGGTAATGAATTCCCCGATAAAAATAGACATGGAGCCACACGTCATAACTTCTACAATGTAGACCACCATCCAATGAATATTCAGCACGCCGATAATATTCGTTTCAATAATACTTCTTTTAACGTAAGATAAAATAAAAAGGCTTGAGTTTTCAAGCCTTTTTATTTACCTACAAATAGAATTTTTCCATAAAAGCATAGATTTTTTCCATTGTGATTGAAAACATTATCATATATAATAAGTGTATACTACACAAATTAATTATAGGAGAATTATTATGGACAAATTTGCAATTAAAGCTCTAAGCGAATATAACAGCTCCGATAACGTTATTCGCCCAGGCGGAGTAGACGGCAGAAATTTTTGGAATAATCACGCTACCCAGTTTATGTATCCACCCTCCTTTTCTTTCCCCACCATTCCAGCCGCTTATGATTTCGAATTTTTTGCTACCGACAGCACCGGTAAAACCTATAGCTTTAAAGATAATTATTCTTACGCCAACCTTTCACCCATTTGGAAAGACCTTTCCCCCGGTATCGTAGAACTAAAGGTAGAAGCTATTCATAGCGTAAACGGACAGCGTTACCTTTTAGGTGCAAGAACTTTTTATAAATCAGCACCATTCCCCGGAAGAAAAGCACTACCAAAAAAGGCTTGTTCTTATGCAGAAAGTGCTAAAAAAGCTTTTGCTTACGCTTTTAACGACCCTGCTTCTCAGTATTGGCTAAAGCACGGTGTGCCGGACCCCGAATATTACCACAACGTTTATCCTTCCAAAATGATAAGCAGTCTTGTTAAGGCAATGCTGTCCTATGCTAAATTGGAGCCTGCTATGGCAAAGGATGCTGTGAAGCTTGCCACCAACGCTGCCGATTTTCTTATTTCTATCACATACAAAAGTGATACTGCTGTTGAAGGGCTTCCCCCTACCTACTGCTTTAAAGGTCTTAACCGCGAGACAGTAAACAAAACCGCACCGATGGCAGAACGCAGAGAAAACACCTTAATGCTTATTTACCCTGCAACTGTTGGTGAAATGTACCTTGACCTTGAAAAAGCCACAGGGGACAAAAAGTACTTTGAAGCCGCAAAGAAAATTGCCGAATATTATAAAAATAACGTTCTTGAAAACGGCAGTTGGAACTTACTTGTTTACACCGATACCAATAAGCCCGAATCAAATAACTGTTGCTGTACATTTGATATTTTAAATTTCCTCAATACCTATTACGCACGCACAAAGAACGAAAGCTATCTTAACCTTGAAAAGAACTATTTCAAATATATTATGGATACCCGTCTTGAAACATTTAACTGGGAAGGTCAATTTGAAGATATCGCCCTATCAGGAAACTTTAAAAATCTTACCCACTTTGTTGCAGGAGATTTCATTAAATATATTTGCAATAATTTTGCCGATGACCAAGATTTGATGAAAACTGCCAAAGAACTTCTTCGCTTCGTCGAAGACCAGTTCGTAGTCTGGGGCAAATTTGCGCCTTGGAGTCAGCACTATACCTACGGAGAGAGCGTTTGGTACTCTCCTGCCGCATTAGAGCAGTATTATTGGTATGTTCCTATTGACAGCAGTACAGCTACGTTAATTAACGATTTCCTTGCTGTTTATAATGTAACGAATGACGAATTGCTACTTGAAAAAGCCTGCGCTCTAGGCGATTCAATAACAAGAATGCAAAATAAAGAAAATGGCGTAATTCCTACCCATTGGGTGAAAAAGGATTGTGCCGAAAACCTTGAAAACTTCTGGATTAATTGCCATATCGGAACAGCATTTGTAATGATGAAACTTGCCGAAATAACAGGTGAAATATAAAAAATAAAGGTGATTTTATGGAAAACTTTGCTCAACGTGCACTTAATGAATATAACACTATTACCATACGTCCTGGCGGTGTAAACGCTCAGCCTTTTTGGAACGCAAATGCAAGTCAATTTACCTTTGCTCCTGCTTTTCATTTTCCTACCTACCCAAACGGATGCATAAGTGAATTTTTATTTACTGCAATCGACAAAAACGGTAATGAGCATACTTTTCGCGCTAAGAAGCCAACTGCAGACTTAACTCCTATTTGGAGTGAAATACCCACAGGTCTTGTAACATTAAAGGTAGAAGCCCTAATAAACGGAAAGATTATGTGGCTAGTGGGAACACGCACCTTTTTTAAAACTTCTCCATTCCCCGGCAGAGAAAATCTGCCAAAAAGAGCACGTTCCTATAAGGACGCCGCACTTCTTGCTTACAAATTCGTCTTTGAGCAAGAAATGACTCAACATTGGTTGAAATTTGGAACACCCGACCCTGAATTTCCTCATAACGTATATCCCGCTAAAACTTTCAGCAGCATTATCACGGGTATGATTGCCTATGCAAAACTTTCTCCAAATAACGCTGATAACGCTCTGAAAATCGCAAAAAATGCAGCCGACTATATGATTTCCATAACCTACGGTAAAGGTTCCGCTTTAAAAGGCATTCCTCCTACCTATCTCTTCGACGGACTAAACGAAGAAAAAGTAAATAAGATAGCTCCTGCCGCAAAGAATTACAAGGATACAGTTATGACAATTTACCCCGCCTCTGCAGGAAGCGCATATTTAAATTTATACAATGAAACAAAAGAGGAAAAATATTTCGACGCTGCTATGGATATTGCAAATTATTATAAAGATAACGTTCTGGATAACGGAACGTGGTATTTGCTTACATCCGCCGAAACAGGTCTTCCTATTAAAAACAATTACTGTAATCATTTAGGTATTTTAAAATTCTTGACCGAGGTTAAAAACAAAACCAACGACAGCGTATGGGAAAATCTTGCAAACAATTACTTTATTCACTTAAAAAAGACCTGTCTTGACCAATATAATTGGGAAGGACAATTTGAAGACACCCCCGTGACTTCTAATTACACTAATTTAACCCATATTGGTGCTAGTAGTATGGTACCATATTTGGCAAAAAACAAGCCCGAAATGTTAGAAGATGCAAAAGAACTTATGCGCTTTATCGAAGACCAATTTGTTGTTTGGGGCGAATTTGCACCCTGGACAAAAGCATCTTGTCCGGATGTAAAATCCCCTGCAGGACTTGAACAGTATTTTTGTTATTGGCCAATCGACGGAAGCACTTCCGTTATAATCAATGCTTTTTTAAGTATGT
Source organism: Oscillospiraceae bacterium (assembly GCA_015065585.1). Taxonomy (GTDB): domain Bacteria; phylum Bacillota; class Clostridia; order Oscillospirales; family Acutalibacteraceae; genus SIG607. The sequence goes on along the minus strand of SVQC01000007.1, from coordinate 31,831 downwards.
ATGAAGCAACAAACGATAAGCTTTATTTTGAAAAAGCAGCCGCTCTCGGCGATATGTTGACTCGAATGCAGCACAGTGACAGCGGGGCGATTCCTACATTCTGGACCACTAAAGCAAATACTGAAGATTTGTATAATTTCTGGATTAATTGCCATATCGGTTCTGCATACCACCTCTATCACTTAGCCGAAATAACGGGAGAAATTTAATAAACGAAAAAAGGACTTGAGTTTTCTCAAGTCCTTTTTATATCATTTTTACTTTTATAGGTTTGCCATATTGTTTCGCAAATTCTATCATTGACTTTGTCCCTCTGCTTTTACCATCCCAAAAACAAATTACGTAATCGCACAACTTAGCCATTTGATTATTTCGTTTTGGTCCTGCTCTTTTGCCAAACCTTTGCCAGTCTGCAGGATACCTTTCGACTTTAAATCCGTTTTCCTTGGCATATCGTTCTCCAATAGCGTCAGCACCACTTGCGCACCCTGAAAGAATAACAATTTCATTTTCTTTTCTAATATTACTAAGATAAAAATCAATATACTTTTTAGCATACCCATAATCATCGTAATCTCTGCACCCTGCAATAACGACTCTTTTAATCATAAAGAACATCCTTTAATCTATGGGGATTATATCCCCTTAATATTTAGAATTATAACCCCCATAATAATATTTGTCAAGGGGGTTATTTTATGATAGTTTTTGATAAATTATGGATTACAATGAAAAAGCTAGGTTTTTCAACATATAAATTGAGGGAGCAATGTGGAATTGACAGTAAAACAATCAGACGTCTCAAAGCCAATGAAAATATTGAGACAAAAACACTAGATAAAATATGCTCCGCATTAAATTGCAAAATAGAAGATATTGCAGAATTTATAAATAATAACGATAACTAAAAAGGACTTGAGTTTTCTCAAGTCCTTTTATTTTAAACCTTTATTTCTAAAATACGAACAACGTAGCTTTCACCGTATATAAAGGGTTTTAGTTTAACAGAAACCTTTTTGTCTTCCTGATTAAATTCAACCGCTTCACCGTTATCCAGCCAACACATAGATTTGATTTTACCTTCAAAATCAAACTTTTCCGAAAGGTTCATACCTCTGGAAATAGCAACGTTTTCATCACCACACATACCCAAATCGTGTACAAAAAGATAATAGGTATCGCCTTCTTTAAGAATAAAATCCTTAGGTTTATCTTCTATTTCTATATTAGTGGGCACGGGTGTGCGCAAAGCCTTTTCGTTAAGCTTTACCCATTCACCAATAATTTCAAGCATACCCTTATCAATGGTTCTGAGCGAACCGTCTGCCACAGGACCAACATTAAGCAGTAAATTAGACCTGTATCTACGGCAAACCGACAAAGATTCTATAATATCTGGAACCGATTTATAGTGAAAGTCCTTTTTTGCATAACCCCAATGGTCAGCAAAAACCTCGCACATTTCACTAGCTATGTATTTTCTGGTGTCCTCCTGATTAATAGCAGATGGCTTACCACGCTCAAAGGTAACGCTGTCAAGCTCAATATGACCCGTTTCTCCCCTTGCATTAAGACCTGTATTGTTTATTATCATAGCTTCAGGCTGATATTTTCTGATAAGACCGTAAAGAGCATCCTCTTCCCAATCATCATTTGGCTTGTTCCACATACCTTCAAACCATAATCCGCCTATTCTACCGTAATTTTTGCAAAGAATTTCTACACTGTCCCTTAAATATTTAAGATAAGCTTTAAAATTATTTTGATAGCTGTCAACACTCCAATCAAGAAGCGTATGATAGAAAAACGGTATTACGCCATATTTATGACAAGCGTCAACAAATTCTCTTATTAAATCTCTTGTGCAAAGATGAGGCGCATCAAATTCACTTAGTCCGCAAGTATCATAAAGAGAAAATCCGTCGTGATGTCTTGTGGTCAATGTAATATACTTACAGCCTGCATTATAAGCTACACTTACCAATTCCTCCGCCCAATCCTTTTTCGGCGAGAAATTGCTTGTTAACCTGATATATTCATCTCAAGAATAATTGTTATGCTTATATGTCCATTCGCCTCTGCCGATTACGCTGTAAAACCCAAAATGAACAAACATACCAAAGCCCAAATTTTCAAAATCTTTAACGTATTGCTTGATAATCATATATATACAACCTCTCAGATTGTAAGTATTTTCAATACTGTAAGTTTTACTAACTTAAGAATACAACATTACTCCAACAAAGTCAATACTCATCATCTATATGATAATGCATAAAATAAAATTTGCCAATTTTAGCCTAACTCAAACAATGTGCCGTATCAATCGATACGGCACATTTCTTTTATCAATGTTTAATTGAATCAGCAACTACTTATTAAGTGCTTCGTTAACTGCAACCGCACAGGCAACGGTCATACCAACCATGGGGTTATTACCAGCACCGATAAGACCCATCATTTCTACGTGAGCAGGAACAGAAGAAGAACCTGCAAACTGAGCATCGCTGTGCATACGTCCCATAGTATCAGTCATACCATAGGAAGCAGGACCTGCAGCCATATTATCGGGATGGAGAGTTCTACCTGTACCACCGCCGGAAGCAACAGAGAAGTATTTCTTACCCTGTTCAATGCATTCCTTCTTATAGGTACCTGCAACAGGATGCTGGAAGCGAGTGGGGTTGGTAGAGTTACCGGTGATGGAAACGTCAACACCCTCAAGATGCATAATAGCAACGCCCTCGCGAACATCGTCAGCGCCATAACAACGAACCTTAGCGCGTTCACCGTTGGAATAAGCAGTTTCGCTAACTACGTTTACTTTACCGGTGTGATAGTCAAACTGAGTCTGAACATAGGTAAATCCGTTAATACGGGAAATGATTTTAGCAGCGTCTTTTCCAAGGCCGTTAAGAACAACGCGGAGGGGTTCTTTTCTTGCCTTGTTAGCGCTTCTTGCAAGACCAATAGCGCCTTCAGCGGCAGCAAAGGATTCGTGACCTGCGAGGAAAGCGAAGCACTTGGTTTCTTCGCGGAGAAGCATAGCACCGAGGTTACCATGGCCGAGACCAACCTTACGGTCGTCAGCAACAGAACCGGGGATACAGAAGGACTGAAGGCCAAGACCGATTTTTTCAGCAGCCTCGGCAGCGCTTGCAGCCTTATCCTTAAGAGCGATAGCACAGCCTACAACATAAGCCCAAGCGGCATTTTCAAAGCAGATAGGCTGAATTCCTTTTACGATATTGTAAGCATCTACACCTGCATCATCGCAAATTTTCTTTGCTTCTTCGATAGAAGCGATTCCGTGTTTATTAAGTTCAGCATTGATTTGGTCAATACGTCTCTCATAACTTTCAAATAAAGCCATTACTGTTACCTCCTTGATTATTATTCTTCACGGGGGTCGATGAGTTTTGCTGCATCATCAACACGTCCGTACTGGCCGCTTGCTTTTTCTAAAGCTTCATTAGCGTCCATACCTTTTTTAATCATATCCATCATTTTGCCTAAGTGAACAAACTTGTAACCGATAATCTGGTCATCGTTATCGATAGCAATTTTGGTGATGTAGCCTTCGGCAAGTTCAAGATAACGGGGGCCCTTTGCCTTAGTAGCATAGGTAGTACCAACCTGTGAGCGAAGACCTTTACCAAGGTCCTCAAGACCGGCACCGATAGGAAGACCGTCTTCAGAGAAAGCAGTCTGAGTACGACCGTAAACTATCTGTAAGAAAAGCTCTCTCATAGCGGTATTGATAGCATCGCAAACGAGGTCGGTGTTAAGAGCTTCAAGAATAGTTTTACCAACAAGAATTTCGGAAGCCATAGCGGCAGAGTGAGTCATACCGGAGCAACCGAGGGTTTCAACGAGAGCTTCTTCAATCACGCCCTCTTTAACGTTAAGAGTAAGCTTACAGGTACCCTGCTGAGGAGCGCACCAGCCCACACCGTGTGTAAGACCGGAAATATCCTTAACTTCTTTTACCTGAGTCCAGGCACCTTCCTGCGGAATGGGGGCAGGACCATGATATGTACCCTTGGCAAGAGGACACATTTTTTCTACTTCATGTGAGTATTTCATAATTAAACTCCTTTCGGTTATTAAAGCAACCGCCGACTTACAGTCGGCGATTTTTCGCTACAAGAATTATTATAACATATTTTTAAAAATGTGCAATAGACATATTGACGAAATTGATATTTTTTTCACACATTTTGTTATGCAGTTGCACCTGCCAACATAAGCTTCAAATTAGCTAAATCGTCGATAAGAATCTTTCCGTCACCATTTATATCGGCGCCGCCTCCGACAACGGTAATGCTGCCGCTTAAATAAAGTTTTAATTGAGCTAAATCGCTTACGCTTACAGTTCCGTCGCCGTCAACATCACCTACAATAAAATCACCGTAAACAGCATATAAAACAGTATCCTCGTCAAAGTTATATGTACCACCGGCTTTATACTGGCAATCACCGTTTAAAGCAGTATTCCAGCCCATAAAAACAAGACCGTTTTTAGTCGGAGTATCTGATGCAAGAGTTACCGTATTAAAATAGTCACCCGTTGAAGCAGAAAAAGTACCCGTGCCGCCATTCAGATTATAGGTTACGGTCACCGGCTTATATGTAAATGGGTTTATGGTAACGGTAGCTATAATTTCACAGTTTCCGGAAGTATCAACCGCCGTTACGGTGGTGGTATAAGACTCATTTGATGAAGCAAACTGAGAAGTCGTTATACTCGCTGTGTATAATGAATCGCCCGATTTATCACCGTTAACATTTTTCGTAACGCCTCCTGCCGTAGTTGAGAACAATACGTTACTAATAGCCTTGTCGTCCTCAGCCTTAACCGTTACAATATATCCGTTCTGATTGATATTTGTAACCGAAACAAGCTCCCCTGTGGGAAGAATATTATCGGTGTTTTCAGTAGTCACAGTAATATAGTCGCTTATCATATAACCAACGGTATTTGTACCGTCAATCTGAATTTTGTACCATTTTTCGCCCTTAGAATTAACAGAAGTATCAAGAACGGTAATATTAGTTCCCGTACTGTACATTCCAACAACAGCAAAGGAAGTACCAGCGCCGGTTCTTAAATTCACATTAGTCGCATTTATATAACCCGAATAGGTTTTAACAGGCTCGGCAACCTCATTTTTATTAACAATGGTTATAAAATCACTTCTTATATAACCTTCAATACCGGTAGCTATAATTTTGACCTTATACCATTTTTCCCCCGCCTTACTTGTAGCAGAGCCGAGTATCTTAACGCTTGTCCCAACATTATACTGTCCAAGTATATCGTACTCTGTACCCGCGCCGCTTCTGAGTCTTACGTAAGAGCCGTTAACGTAGTCATACTCAGGCGCGGCAGAGGGACCGGTAGTATAAGGAGGAGTCACAAAAGCCTGAATAGCTATTTTAGAAACCTCAATAGAATTATAGCAAACCTTATCACCCGTACTATTACCGTGAACCACCCAGATTTTGCCCGAAGTTGCATCATAAGAGCAAACTATAGCAACGTGAGAGCTTAAAGAATAGGTACCGTCAGCATCCTTTGAGGGCCAATAATAACCGCCGCTGCCATAGGCATTATAAAGTACAAGGTCACCTCTTTGGGGTATATAGCCGTTTTTATGATGATAGGTACCGCTGTACTTATAAAGGGTAGCTCTGGCGGTTTTGTGGATAACATTAGTTGGTATCCCCGCCTGATTTGCGCACCATGACACAAACATACCACACCACTGAGCGTTGGTCATACCGTACCAAGCACCGTATTTCGTACCTGTAGAAGAATTACCGTGATAACCCACCTGAGTCATAGCGACACCGATAAGGTCTTCTATCTGGTTACCCGTATTAATATAGGTGTTTGGGTGGCTTGTACTGTACGCAGAAACCTTAATTTCGGTTGAAGGTACTACTAATACAAAGCAGAGTGCCAAACACAGAAAAATAGTTACAATTTTTTTACAATTTCTCATTAACTGTCCTCGTTTTATTATACTGAGTATTTTGCAAAGTCATAAGAAAACGCCCAAAATAAAGGGTTTAGAGCATTTTTATCTCATTCATTTTATTAGTATAACACATGTTGCTAAAAATGTCAAATTTGTAACCTTTTTATTTTCAGCCTATAGATAACAAGCTTGTACGATAAGAAAATTTATACACTTATGTTAAAATAAAACCCCGATGCTAACAAGCATCGGGGAAGATTTATCTGTACATTGGTAACACCCTTATATATTAAATTTCTAAATTTTTAAATTTGTACACGGGCAACACACCTACATAACTATCTTTTTTAGGTTTTTACAAAAAGTTTTAAATTTTTAAAAATTAAGGCTTATAATCTTTATATACACCGAATTCCTCTTCGGATAAGCGTTTCACAAAATAAATTTAAGAAAATTTATATAACCTTTTAAAGTTTACTTATATTAAATTTGTCTTAAGCGTTGGTTAATGTGAAATTAGGTCTTTTTCGGACTCACCTCTTTCAGTGTGATAAGTTTTTCTGTACAGGTTCGGCTTCCATTCTCATTGGTATCAGCCACCTTTCTGTTCGCCTTTCTTTTTTCTGTTTTTATTATAGTGCATTTATGCCTATTTGTCAATACCTTTGTGCATAATTTTTATATATTTTTTATATTTTACGAAGTATTTTTCTGTTTTTTGCTTTTTTTGATGCTTTTTTTAAAATTCTATTTACCAAATAATAAAAATGTGATATTATTATTTTATATTACTTTTAATTTCAAGGTGAAATAAATGTACGAAATAGTAAATAAAAAGGTATTAAACCCCTTTGTTACGATGATGGATATCAAAGCCCCCCTCGTTGCCGCCAAGGCACAGGCGGGTCAATTTATAATTTTAAGAGTTGACGAAAACGGTGAGCGCATTCCTCTGACGGTTGCCGGTTTTAATCGTGAAGCAGGCACCGTAAAAATCATCTTCCAAACCGTTGGCGCTTCAACCCTGCTTTTAAGCAAAAAGGAAAAGGGCGAATATATAGAAGATTTTGCCGGACCTTTAGGTGTACCAACCAAAACCGAAAACTTAAAAAAGGTTTGTATCGTCGGCGGCGGTGTTGGTTGCGCCATTGCTTTGCCTATTGCCGAAAAGCTTAAGGAACAAGGTTGCGAGGTAACCTCTATAATCGGTTTCAGAAATAAAGACCTTGTTATTCTTGAAGATGAATTTAAGGCGGCTTCAGAAAAAACCTTTGTTATGACCGATGACGGTTCTTACGGAGAGATGGGTAACGTTTGTATACCTCTTAAAAATATGCTTGAAAACGGTGAAGCATTTGACGAGGTTATTACTATTGGTCCTCTTGTTATGATGAAATTTGTTGTAGAGGCTGTACGCCCCTACGGTATCCCCTGTACCGTTTCTATGAATCCTATAATGATAGACGGCACGGGAATGTGCGGCGGTTGCCGGCTTACCGTTACTGAAGGTGGGGAAAGGACAATTAAGTTTGCCTGTGTTGACGGACCCGATTTTGACGGCTACTGTGTTGATTTTGACGAGGCTATTAGCAGAAACGGTATGTATAAGGAATTTGAAAAACACGCATTTGAAGATTCCTGCAACCTCTTAAAAAAGGAGGCGCGGTAACTATGCCTAATATGAAAACTTATAAAAATCCTATGCCATGTCAGGACGCTAAAGCCAGAGCTAAAAACTTTAACGAAGTAGCTTTGGGATACGATAAGGATACTGCAATAGACGAGGCGCTAAGATGTCTTAACTGTAAAAATATGCCCTGTGTTTCTGGCTGTCCCGTAAACATTCATATTCCCGCCTTTATTGAAAAAATAAAGGAATGTGATTTTGAAGGCGCATACGAAATCATAAGCAAATCTTCTTCCCTGCCCGCCGTTTGCGGCAGAGTTTGCCCTCAGGAAAAGCAGTGTGAGGCGAAATGTGTCAGAGGCATAAAGGGCGAGGCAGTCGGTATCGGCAGACTCGAAAGATTCGTTGCCGATTGGCACAATGCTCATTCCTCCGACTTAACCTTAAACATAGAGCCTAATAATCATAAGGTAGCCGTAATTGGCAGCGGTCCGTCCGGACTTACCTGCGCCGGCGACCTTGCAAGGAAAGGTTACAGCGTTACGGTTTATGAAGCTCTCCACACAGCCGGTGGTGTTCTGGTTTACGGCATTCCTGAATTCAGACTTTCAAAGAATATAGTTAAAAAGGAAATAGAAAACCTTGAAAAGCTTGGTGTAGAAATCGTAACTAACGTAATTATAGGCAAAACCCTTACCATCGACGAGCTTTTCAAACTCGGTTTTGAAGCAGTATTTATCGGTTCAGGCGCCGGACTTCCCAAATTTATGGGAATTGAGGGTGAAGCCCTCAAGGGTGTTTACTCGGCAAACGAATTTTTAACCAGAAGCAACCTTATGAAATCCTATCTCAGCACCTCCTCTACCCCTATTATGAAGGGCGGCAGCGTAGCGGTTGTGGGCGGCGGTAACGTAGCTATGGACGCCGCAAGAACTGCACTTAGACTTGGTGCAGATAATGTTTATATCGTATACAGAAGAAGTATGGATGAACTTCCCGCCCGAAAGGAAGAGGTTGAGCACGCTATCGAAGAAGGCGTTGAATTTATGCTTCTTAACAATCCGGTAGAAATTTTAGGTGATGAAAACGGTTTCGTAAAAGCTATGAAATGTATAAAAATGGAGCTTGGAGAACCCGATGAAAAAGGCAGAAGAAGTCCCGTACCTATAAAAGGAAGCGAATTTATTCTTGATACAGATACTGTTATAATTTCTATCGGCACCTCACCTAACCCCCTTATAAAGTCAACCACGGAGGGTCTTGAAGTTAATAAATGGGGCGGTATTATTATTGAAGAAAACAGCGGTCTGACCTCTAGAGAGGGTGTTTACGCAGGCGGTGATGCAGTAACGGGCGCTGCTACCGTAATTTCAGCTATGGGCGCAGGAAAAACCGCTGCAAAAGCAATAGATGAATATATAAAAGGAAAGACTGTGAATTAATCACAGTCTTTTAAATTATTTTATCTTTAATTTTCTTTCCTATAAATACCGCCGCAGTAATTTTTATAATATCAATAGGTATAAACGGCACAACACAAGTAACAAAGGCGGTATAAAAATTAGTATCACACACATTTATATACTGCGCCACACCTAAGAAATAACAAAAAGCAGTACCCAGAAGGCAAAGAACAAATAAAACGACAATTTCCAAAGTCTTGGTTTTACTGCGTATAAGATTGCTAAGGGAAATAACTAAGGCAAAAACAGGATACGACCAGATATACCCTCCGGTAGGTCCAAGCAGTACTCCAATGCCGCCGCTGACCCCCGAAAATACAGGGATTCCTATAAGTCCTATAAGTACATAGGTTACCGTCGCCATAACCGCTTCCAAAGGAGATAAAACCACCCCTGCTATCATTATGCCTAAAGTTGCTAAAGTAACCGGCACAGCGCCAATAGGAAAGTTAACAAAAGAAAGAACGCAAATGATTGTGGCAAAAATACCGCTTATACAGACTTTATAGAGCATTTTGTTCTTCATTTTATCCCTCCTTTTGCATATTTTTAATGATAATTTAAAAAATAATAATTGTCAATAGTTCTACTTAGTGTTAAACTATATTTATAACAGACATAGACTAAAGGAGTTTTTTATGATTAACGAGAAAGACTTAAACAACATTTCCTACGGGCTTTATGTGCTCAGCGCAAGAGACGGCGAAAAGGACAACGGCTGTATTATAAATACTGCCCAACAGGTTACTGCCTCTCCTCTTAAAATAAGCATTGCTATAAGCAAAGCAAACTACACCTGCGAAATGATAGTAAAAACAGGACTGTTTAATATTTCGGTATTAAACGAAAATGCCAAATTTGATATATTCGAAAAGTATGGTTTTAAAAGCGGCAGAGACACAGATAAGGTAAAGGGCAATCTTCCCCGCACGGAAAACGGCATAATTTATATTAATGATGTTGCCAACACCGTAATCTCGGCTAAGGTTACCGACAAGGTTGACCTTGGCACCCACGTTCTTTTTATTGCCGAGGTTACCGAAACCCTTTCTGTCAATACTGTACCCTCTGCCACCTATGATTATTATCACGCTAATATTAAGCCTAAAGCCACAGTAGAAAAAAGTCAGGGTAAAAAATGGGTATGTACTATATGCGGATTTATTTATGATGACGAAAAGGAAAAAGTTCCTTTTGAGCAGTTACCTGACAGTTGGGTTTGTCCTTTATGTATGCACCCGAAAAGTGATTTTGAACCCGCATAATTTATATTGCAAATTTTGACTTATTATGTTAAAATTTAAGACGACTATAAAGAAAGAGGGAAAAAGATGTTTTACGACAAATTAGAAAATTTCGACAGTGAAGTTTACGCTTCTATAAAAAGAGAAAATGAACGTCAGCTTCACAACATTGAACTTATTGCAAGTGAAAATATTGTAAGCGAGGCCGTACTTCTTGCAGCAGGTACTCCCCTTACAAATAAATATGCCGAGGGTTATCCTTCCAAGCGTTACTACGGCGGATGTGTTTATGTTGACGAGGTAGAAGAAATTGCAAGAGAAAGAGCCAAAAAACTTTTTGGTGCAGAACACGCTAATGTTCAGCCTCACTCAGGCGCAAGTGCCAACCTTGCTGTATTTTTTGCACTACTTGAAACCGGAGATACCGTTCTTTCTATGAATCTTTCCGAAGGAGGACATTTATCTCACGGCTCTCCCGTAAATATTTCGGGTAAATATTTCAATATCGTTCCTTACGGCGTTGACGAAACCTCCCAGACTATTGATTACGATAAGGTCGAAGAACTCGCATTACAACACAAACCAAAGCTTATCCTTGCAGGCGCTTCTGCTTATGCAAGAGCTATTGATTTTAAGCGTTTTAAGGAAATCGCCGACAAGGTTGGAGCATATCTGCTTGTTGATATGGCTCATATTGCAGGACTTGTTGCCGCCGGTCTTCACGAAAGCCCCGTGCCCTATGCAGATGTTGTTACAACAACCACTCATAAAACCTTACGCGGTCCCAGAGGCGGACTTATTCTCTGCAAAGAAAAATATGCAAAACAGATTGACAAGGCTATATTCCCCGGAATTCAAGGCGGTCCTTTAATGCACATTATTGCCGCAAAGGCTGTAGCTCTCGGTGAAGCATTAACCGAGGGATTCAAGGAATATCAGAAACAGATTATCAAAAATGCCGACTGTCTTGCACGTGAATTGAAAGAAAAAGGATTTAACATAGTATCCGGCGGTACCGATAACCACCTTATGCTTTTAGACCTTAGAAATATGAATCTCACGGGTAAAGAATTTGAACATATGCTTGACGAAGTTCATATCACCGCAAACAAAAACACTATTCCTGCCGACCCACAAAGTCCTTTTGTAACAAGCGGTCTTAGAATCGGCACTCCTGCCGTAACCACCAGAGGCTTTAAGGACGCAGAAATGAAAAAAATAGCTAATTGGCTTTATCTTATTGCTACCGACTTTGAAAACAGCAAAGAAAAGGTTACTGCCGAAGTTATTGAGCTTTGTAAACAATTCCCTATCTACGAATAAATTTAAAGAGGACTTACCAAATGGAAAGTCCTCTTTTTCTAATTTTCTCGTTTATCTCCCCAGAAGAAGAGCGCTACTGTGCCGGGACCGGTATGACTGCCTATAGTTGTACCTATCCAGTTAATTTCTACTTCGCCGTTAAGCTTTTTAAATCTGGCTTCAACCAACTCTTTTACCATCTGAGCGTCCTCTAAGCAGTCAGACTGACAAATATAGCATTTATCACTGTAAGAAAGTCCGCCTTTAGCGTATTTTTCCATTTTATCAACAATAGCCTCAATTACCTTACGCTTGGAACGGATTTTTTCTCTTGGAATAAGTTTTCCTGAAAAATTCATATTAAGAAGCGGACAAATGCCGAGCATTCCGCCAAAAAAACCCGCTACCTTTGAAACTCTGCCACCTTTAATAAAAAAAGTAAGGTCGGTAGAAAAGAACCAATGGTGAAGATTAAGGCGATTTTCCTCAATCCAATCCTTAATTTCATCAATATTCTTTCCCTCGTCTCTAAGGTCGGCAAGTTTATCAAGAATAAGACCGAAGCCAGACGAGGCACCAAGAGAATCCACAATATAAAGTTTTCTGTCGGGAAATTCTTCTTTTAATATTTCAGCCGCATTACGCGCGGAATTGTAACTTCCCGAAATACCCGAAGAAAGCTCTATATGAAGAACATCTTTGCCTTCGCCTAAAAACTTTTTAAAATATTCGATATATTCATCAACATTTACCTGAGAGGTTTTTGTTTCCTCTCCATCCACCATTCTCTTATAAAAATCCTTATAGGAAATACTCTGTCCTAAATCATCGGCGTAAACCTTATCGCCGAGGGAATATTTAAAAGATACATACTTTATATTTCTTTTATCAAAATGTTCTTTACTTATATCTGCAGTTGAAGAACCGCTGAGTATAAATTCGTTCATACAATCGTCTCCTTAGGTTTCTTGCTACGACCTATGATACCCTTTTAAGCCTGTTATTACAACCTACCGTTGTAAAGTTTTTATCTACAGAAAGATTTCGTAACTCTACTGTAAAAAATGTCACTCTACCGACAGTAGAATTCGGCTTATTTATTGCTTTTTTCGGCAATTTATGATACTATAAACCCTGGAAGGTGATACTATGATAACCTTTGGAAACGACTGGGATAATATTTTGAAGGACGAATTTGAAAAGCCATATTATATTAAGCTTCGTTCCTTTTTAAAAAAGGAATATAGTACTAAAACTATATACCCTGATATGTACAATATTTTTAATGCCCTTAAATATTGTTCTTTTAAAGATACTAAGGTTGTAATTTTAGGCCAGGACCCATATCATGAGCCTAACCAAGCCCACGGTCTTTGTTTTTCGGTATTAAAAGGCAACCCACCGCCACCCTCTCTTGTTAATATTTATAAGGAATTGCACGACGATATAGATTTTAAAATTCCAAACCATGGAGAGCTTATTAAATGGGCAAAACAGGGTGTACTGATGCTTAATACCGTTTTAACCGTGGAAAGAGGCAAAGCAAACTCTCATAAAGGTATGGGTTGGGAAACCTTTACCGACCGCGTTATAAGCGAAATAAATAAGAAGGATACCCCCGTTGTCTTTTTACTTTGGGGTTCGCCTGCCAAAGCCAAGGCGCAGATAATAAACAATCCAATACATATAAAATTAACCAGTGTGCATCCAAGTCCTCTGTCGGCTTACCGCGGATTTTTCGGTTGCAAGCATTTTTCCAAAACAAACGAAATTCTCATTTCACAAGGTCATACCCCTATTGACTGGCAGATAGACTGAAAAAAGTCCCTTTTTTAAAAAGGGACTTTCTATTTATTTACAGAATTCGTACATCGCTTTATAGCACATATATACATCGAATTTAGAAGTAACCTCGACGGGAGCGTGCATTGAAAGTACGGGAACGCCTAAATCAAGAACTTCAATACCAAGGTTTGCAATATACATAGCAACCGTTCCGCCGCCGCCTGCATCCACCTTGCCAAGCTCTCCTGTCTGCCAGACGATACCTGCGCCGTCAAGCATAGCTCTTATTTCGGCAACATATTCTGCATTAGCGTCAGAAGTAGAGGACTTTCCTCTTGCGCCGGTATATTTAGTTACGCAAACGCCACGGTTTATATAGCTGGCGTTATTTTTCTCCATAACCTCCGGAAATGTGGGGTCAGTAGCGGCATTAACGTCGGCAGAAAGACATCTTGAATTTCTTATGGCAATCGTCTCATCACAGCCCTGCATTTTGGCAATATCGCTTATTACGTATTTAAGAAAATCGGAATTAAGACCCGTATTACCGTCAGAACCGATTTCTTCCTTATCGGCAAGTACGGCTATGGCGGTTTTAGAGGGAACTAATATATCAAAAACAGCCATAAGAGCAGGATAAGCGCAAACCTTATCATCCTGACCGTAAGCGCCTATCATAGAACGGTCAAATCCAATATCAAAAGCCTTTGAAGCAGGAACACAGCAAAGCTCTGCAGAAAGAAAATCGTGCTCGGTAACGCCGTATTTTTCAAAAAGAATATTTAATATATTAAGCTTTACGAGATTACTTTCCTTATCGTCTTTAAAAGGAAGACTTCCTACGAGAACATTAAGTTCTTCGCCTCTGATTCCGTCAGATAAAGTACGTTTTGACTGTTCCTGAGCTAAATGTGGCAAAAGGTCATTTACCATAAACTTAGGCTCATCGTCCTTTTCACCTATTGAAACGTTTATTACGCTACCGTTTTTCTTGACAAAAACTCCGTGTAAAGCCATAGGCACGGCAGTCCACTGATATTTTTTAATTCCGCCGTAATAGTGAGTTTTAAAAAGGGCCAAATCCATTTCCTCATACAAAGGATTGGGCTTTAAGTCAAGACGGGGAGAATCAATATGGGCGGCAGTAATATTAACACCCTTTTCTGCCTTTTCCTTACCGATTACCGCAAAAGCCACCGCTTTACCGCGATTATTAAAGTAAACCTTATCCCCTGCTTTATACTCTTTGCCATTTTCAAAAGGCACAAAGCCATTTTCCTCTGCTAAAGCTAAGGCTACGTTTACAGCCTCGCGTTCGGTTTTGGCTTTGTCTAAAAATTCTTTATAGCCTTTTGAAAATTCAAAAGCCTCGTCAATTGTAGACTGTGCCTCATTAATCAAAGGATTTTTCCTGCTTATAAAAAGCTTTTCTTTTAATATTGCTGCTTCACTTTTTTCACACATAATCTTTTCCTTCCTTTAACTTGTCTATTAAAATTTCGCAGTCTTTTAAATACTCTTCTTTAGGTTTATCGCTGTTTAATATAAAGTCAGCTCTTTGCTTATAAAAGTCATCGGGTTTTCCCGCATTCATTCTTATTTTTGCCTGTTCCCTACTCAGATTATCCCGTTCAATAATACGCTTTTCACGAATTTCAGGGTGACAAAGAATAGCAACCACACATCCGCACATTTCATCAATTCCGCTTTCAAAAAGGGTGGGCGCGTCAAGTATAACGGTATCGTTTTCTGTTTTTTCTATTTTTTCCATTACCGTGCAAAGTATAAAGGGAAAAATAATATCTTCAAGCAATTGCTTTTTATCAGGAGAAGAAAAGGCTTTTTCAGCCAGAAGCTTTCTGTCAAGACTTCCATCAGCCAATATGTCTTCACCAAAAGCAAGAGTTAATCTATTTAAACATTCACTTCCCTTTTGTGTGACTTCACGGGAAATTTTATCGCAGTCAATTACGGTAATACCTTTATTTTCGGCAACGGTACAAAAACTGCTTTTACCAGAACCGGTAGGTCCGGTAAGTCCAATTATGTTTTTCATAATTTTATCACCCTATGAGCGCAGGCGCGGACAAGACGGTTATATACGGCAAGTCCAACACCGTCTTTTGACGGAGCATGAACATAGCCTTTTCTAATTTTTTCCTTGTCAAGCCTTCTTAGTATTTCAAAAATTTCATAAGCCATACCTTTTTGGTCATTAATGCTTCCGTAAGGATAGGTTTTTACTTTTATCAGTTCCTCCTCCTCGGTAAAGCAAAGTGCGCAACCATCATTCATTTTATTTACATAGCTAACGAAATCTTTGCTTTCTCCTTCTATAAGATAAAGCTCAGCCGAAGGAGAATAATGCTTATACTTCATACCCGGGGAGGCTACCTTTTCCCCGTCCTTATATTCCTCTAAAATAGCTTTATCAACGGTAATATCGGGAAGTATCTCTTTTAGCATCTCGAGAGTTACTGCACCAGGTCTGAGCAGTTTTGCAGAGTCTTTTTCAATTAAAACAACTGTAGACTCTACACCTACGCTGCATCTATCTCCCATAACAACGGCATCAATTTTGCCATATAGGTCGTTTATAACATGCTCTGCACTAACGGGACTCGGCGAGCCTGAAACATTGGCAGAGGGTGCCGCCAAAGGAATCTCCGCCCTTGCTATAACATCTGACATAACAGGGTCCTTAGGCATACGCACAGCAACGGTATCAAGACCTGCCGAAACCGCACTGCAGACATAACCCGAAGATTTAAGCACCATGGTAAAAGGACCTGGCCAAAACTTTTCAGCGCATAAAAACGCCCTTTTGGGAATATCTTTAGCCACCTTTTTTAACATTTCTATACTGTTGATATGTACAATCAGAGGGTTATCCTGAGGCCTGCCTTTTGCCTCAAACACTTTTTTTATTGCATTTTTATCAAGAGCAGATGCGGCAAGTCCGTAAACCGTTTCGGTGGGAAGGGCAACTATACCGCCGTTTTTTAAAATTTCTGCCGTTTTTTTTACTGATTCTTCTCTATCCGTATCTAGATAAAGTTTTTCGGTTATCATTAGTTATTTTCCTCGTTTTTAAGCATTTCAGCGCGATAATAGGTAATAAGAGCGTCAACAAGTTCATCAATATCGCCGTTCATAATTTGCTCTATTTTATAAAGGGTCAACCCTATTCTGTGGTCGGTAACTCTGCCCTGAGGGAAGTTATATGTCCTTATTCTTTCACTTCTGTCCCCCGTACCAACCTGAGATTTTCTGTCTGAAGCAATAGCCTCATCCTGCTCACGCTGAGCCTGTTCAAAAAGACGGGAACGAAGAACTCTCAAAGCCTTATCTTTGTTTTTATACTGGCTTCGCTCATCCTGACATTCAACCACCATACCCGTGGGCAAATGAGTAACGCGTATTGCAGAAGAGGTTTTATTAATATGCTGACCACCTGCGCCGCTGCTTCTAAAGGTGTCGATTTTTAAATCCTTGGGGTCTAATTCAAATTCAACCTCCTCAGCCTCAGGCAAAACAGCAACGGTAGTAGTAGAGGTGTGTATACGTCCCTGAGTTTCTGTATCGGGTACACGCTGAACACGGTGAACTCCGCTTTCGTATTTCATACGGGAATAAGCTCCGACACCCTCAATAGAAAAGGAAATTTCTTTATATCCTCCAAGCTCGGTTTCGCTTTCGTTTATTATTTCTATATTCCAACGCATTTTTTCAGCATACATAGAATACATTCTGAAAAGAGAACCTGCAAAAAGGGCTGACTCCTCACCGCCTGCGCCAGCTCTGATTTCAACGATTACGTTTTTATCATCATTAGGGTCTTTAGGTAAAAGAAGTATTTTTAGTTCCTCGGACAAGGTTTTTATATTTTTACTTGCCTCTTTGAATTCTTCCTCAACAAGCTCCTTAAAATCTTTATCAAGTCCACCTGCATCAAGAAGCTCCCGAGCCTCTTTTTCACTGTTTACAGCATCCTTATACTCCTTGTATTTTTCAACGATAGGAGTCATCTGGCTATACTCTTTACTGAGTTTAGTATACTGCTCATTATCATTAATAATTTCAGGACGGGTTAAAAGCATACCCATTTCTTCAAATCTTCTTACCGCTGCTTCCAGTTTATCAAACATACTTTATTCTTCCTCACGAATAATTTTCTTTATATTTTTTTCACAAGCCAGTCTTGGAAGCATAACTTCCCGTTGGCAGTTAGTACATTTAATTTTAAAATCCATACCTATTCTAAGTACCGTAAATTTATCGTTACCACAGGGATGTTTTTTCTTCATCTGCAAAGTATCGTTAAGCCTTACATCCATAGGTTTTCCTCCAAAACATACTTATTTACATTATTATACAATATTATGCCTTAAAAATCAATTTCTAAGATTAAATTTATTTATGTTGCCTTGAATAATAAAAAAGAGTATAATGATATTATATCAAAATAATTGTCGTTCGAGGTAAAATTATGAACTCTGTACGAATACTTCATACCGCCGACCTGCATATCGGTGCCGGTTGCAGTTACCTTTCTGCCGCCGCCCCCGTTCGCAGAAAGGAAATACTTAAAACCTTTGAAAATATTATAAGCCTTGCCAATGAAAGCAAGGTCGATTTACTGCTTATTGCCGGCGACCTTTTTGACAGCAATAAAGTTGAAGCCGACCTTGTAGACGGCGTTTTTTCTGCTCTTGATAAACTTGAAAACGCAAAGGCTGTTATCGCCCTTGGAAATCACGACCCTTATACTGCTGATTCTCCATTTTTAAACAGAAAGCTTAATCCTTATACCTATATTTTAAGTCCCACTGATTGTGTTTTGAATTTTGACAATTTGGGTTGTCGGGTTTACGGTGCATCTTTTGACGGAGTTTACTGTGAGGGCGCAAACCGTTTTGCTATAACTCCGCCTGATGATGATTTGGTTAACATTATGGTAATTCACGGTGAAGCAAGAAGTGACCTTGGGGGGAATTACCGTTCCATTACCCCTGAATTTGTCAGATACAGCGGAATGGACTATATTGCGCTCGGTCATATTCACAAAATGAGCGATGTGCAGTATTTAGGAACTACCGCCTTGGCTTACTGCGGTTGCCCCGAAGGTCAGGGCTTTGACGAAAGCGGAGAAAAGGGTGTTTATATTGGTACTATCTCTAAGGGTAAAGCCGACCTTGAAAGCGTAAAGGTTGCCCGTCGCACCCATTACTGTTTAGATATTGACGTTACCGACTGTGATGATATTGAAAGAAAAATTAAAGAAGAAATATCTGAAACCGGTGAGAATTTTGCTGAAAATTACTTTAAAATAACCCTTATTGGCAAGATAAAAGATAATATAAAAATTGATACGGCAGGGCTGCTTGCTTCCCTTTCTGTCTTTGTTGCCTTTATTAAAATTATAGACAAAACGGTAGCCGATGTTGATTACAACATTTTAAAAGAGGAAAAAACCTTAAAGGGATATTTTACCGCCCTTATGTTAGAAAAAATCGAAACGGCAAGTGACAGCGAAAAAGAAAAATATATCCTAGCCCTTGAAAAAGGACTTGAAAGCTTTAGCGGGGAGGTAAAATTTGATGAAGATTAATTCGGTTTACATTTCCGCTTTCGGAAAATTCAGTGATAAAACCTTTGATTTTACTGACGGACTTAATATTATTTACGGTGAAAATGAGGACGGCAAAACCACCCTTATGACCTTTATCCGTATGATGTTTTACGGAAGCAATGCTAAAAGCAATGACCCCCTTTACTATAATCCCAGAAAGAAATACCTTCCCCGAAACGACAAAACTATGGCCGGCAGTATTGACTTCACCTTTAAAGACAGAAAATACCGCATTGAAAGAATATTCAAGGCTACGAATTCCGCAGATAAAATTACCGTTACCGACCTTGCAACAGGCGATCGAGAAGCCTTTACGGGTAAAGACGATTTAGGCAAACGCTTTATCGGTCTGTCTGCCGAATCTGCCGACAGAAGTATTTTTCTCTCAGTACACGGTGCTATAACGGGAAATATGACGGCACAGGACGAGCTTAACAGCCGTCTTTCCAACCTTGCCGACACGGGAAACGAGGATTTTTCGATAGAAACAGTCACAACAAGACTGGAAAAAGCACGTAATCACATACTCACAAAAACAGGCCGCGGCGGAAAATCAATACGTGATAAAGAGCGTCTTGACGAGCTTACTCTTTCTCTGTCTGAAGCAAAAATTAAAGAACAGGCACGAAAAGAACTTGCTTTATCTATTGAAAATCAGAAAGCGATGCTTAACGATATAAATCAGGATATGGCTCGTCTTTCTGCACAGATACGAACTGCCGAGGGCGGAAAAAGATTCGCAAAGTTAAAAGAGCTTGTTGACAGTGTAAAAACTCTTGACTCAGTTAATCAAAAGCTTATTTGCTCTGACGGTACAGAAATCACAAACCAGCTTGTAAGCAGTGCTGAATCAGGGCTTACCGAGTATAAACTTTTGTCTGAAAGCTATCCCGCCATAGAGGAAAGATATAATAAAATCGAAAAGGAAATCGAAAAGCTTAAAGAAACTTTCGGCGGAGAAACGGCTGATGAAATAACCCAAAGGTTAAATACAAAAAAGGAACAGTTATCTTTACTTTCAGAATACAAAACCAATTTGCAAAGAGAAAAAGAAAAATTAAAAGAACGGGAAGAAATGGCTATTAACAGCAAAGCAAAAATCCTCCCCTTATTCCCCGCTTTATCTGTTCTTTCTTTATTAATACTTGCTTCTTCCTTTATATTAACTCAGTTTGAATTGCCTCTCTTAATTGTGGGTGGTGTTCTTACCTTTGTTTTCTTGGTTTTAACACTATTTGTCCGTAAAAAACCAAAAACCGATTTAAAGGCAATTCGCGAAGATATCATTAAAACAGAAGAAGAAATTACTAAAAATGGCGAAAATATAGAAATCCTTAATCAAGACATTACTGCTCTTACCACAAAGGAGGCACTGGCGCGCCAAAAAGAAAAAGACGCCGGCGAAGCCTTTGAAGCAAAGTATGAGGAATATAAGGACTGTAGAAGTCAGCTTTTAAAGCTTAAGGGCAGAAAGGAAGAAATCGAAAAGCTTTTAAATATGCTTAGCGACGATAAGAAGGTTTCGGTCAAGGGAATGGAGATAATTTTATTCTCCCATAAATCTAATTTAAGCAAGAGCGAAGCATTAAATATGAAAATTGCTATGCTCAAAAAAGACCTTGACGACATAAGCCCGGAAGAAGCCGAAAAAGAACTTTCTAACATTCCGGAAGGTGCCATTTCAGTAGGCGACCTTGACGATATGAATAAACGGCTTATATTTAAAAAGCAAGAGGCTGAAAATCTCCAACAGAAGATTGCGGAGGACAGCGCAAAAGAGCTTACTCAGTTTGGTTTCTACACCCACCCAACCGTTATTGAAAAGGAAATTGATAAGCTAAAAGAAACTATCAGACGACAGACTGATTTTTGCGAAAGCCTCGATATTGCAGCTTCGGTTATGGCTGACGCCTTTGCTAAGGTCCGTGAGAGCTTCGGCTCGGCTCTGGCCCAGCGTACTGCAGAGATTTTTACTTCCCTTACAAATGGTAAATATAAAAACGTAAATGTTTCCAAAAACTTTGATATATCGGTAGAGGAAACCGACGTTTTCGGTTCTAACGATTGGCAAAGTCTTTCGGACGGCACTATTGACCAGGCATATTTTGCCCTGCGTCTTGCTGTCAGCGAATTCTTATCAAAGGACGGCGAAAAGCTTCCACTTATACTAGACGACCCCTTTGACCGCTATGATGATAAGAGAAGTATAAAGGCTATGGAATTTTTAAAGGAATATTCCAAAGACAGCCAGACCCTAATTTTTACGTGCCATAAGCTTTTTACCGAAAATAATGAGTTTTATACACTATAACAGAAAGATGTGAGCTTAGTGACAGGAAAAATATAATTGATTATGCCTCAAAAAATTTCACTAAAATGTTCAGAGAGCCAAACGGACTTCTTAAATATAAATATATAGTCCCCGGAAGTGTTTATTCTGACTGCCTATAGGACTGGGATTCGTGGCTGACAGATATCGCTTTAAGACAGTTCGTTCAGGAAGACATCAGTGAATATGAAAAAGGCTGTATATACAATTTTCTTGATATTATGGACGATGAGGGCAGAGTTCCTATATTCATTACACCAAACAGTTGCTGTCCCGATATTTTTAACAGACAGAAATCCAATATACATAAGCCTTGCTTAGCGCAACATGCTGCTTTTATTATAAAAAATGATAACAATGATGCTTCATGGCTCCGAAGTGATTTTCCAAGATTAAAAAAGTTTGTAGACTTTTATATAAATAACTTCCGCCATGAAAACGGTCTTTATTATTGGTATAACGATTCTGCAATAGGTGTTGACAACGACCCTTGTACCTTTTACCGACCGGATAAAAGCTCTGCATCAATTTTTCTTAACTGCTTAATGTATAAGGAATTGGATGCTCTTTGCTATATAGGAAAACTCCTTGGCGAAGATATAAGCTACTACAATAGCGAAGCAGAAAATTTAAAGTCCTCAATACGAAATAACTGTTATGACGAAAAGGACGGTATGTACTACAGCGTTGATTTAAACCTGCTTCCTATAGATTCAACCAGACATACCGGCGCTCCTCGGCATTGGGATTGTCTTATTCAGAGATTGGGCTGTTGGTCGGGCTTTATGGCTATGTGGAGTGGTATTGCTACCCCTGAGCAAGCCAGACGAATGGTCAAAGAAAATCTGTTAGACCAAAATGCTTTTTGGGCGCCTTACGGAGTAAGAACTCTTTCAAAATACGAAAAAATGTATACTATTAAAGCTTCCGGAAATCCTTCCTGCTGGCTAGGTCCGATTTGGGGAATCTCAAATTATATGGTGTTTAAAAGCTTAGTTAAATACGGATATACTAGTTTGTAGTTGTTCACGTCTATATATTTCGCAGCAATTTTTTGTGCTAATATTTCTCCATCTTTCAATGCAACCTTTTTTTCAGTACTCTTTGGATTGAATATGTGAATTGAAGATAATTCATTGGTTTCTGCGTTGATTTCAAAATACCCATCAGTCATCATATATCTATCGCATCGATAATTCGTCATTAACTCAACTTTTGAACTTTTATAATCTCCACTATACGTTTTACCATTAAAATTAACACTAAATTTCTTATCAGCTGTTTCATCTAAGTGTGGATTTATATTTTCCGGCAACCACAATTCAAATTCGCCCATAGTCTCAGATTTATATCCACTATCTATACCACCGCCTACGCGCAACACCGTCAAATTGTCTTTTGATTTACATCCAGAAAAACTATATATCAAAGAAATAATACAATAATCGATATAATTTTTTTATTATTCATAGTTAGCCTCCTTACTTACCTAAAACCTATCGGTATATGAGCAAGGTTGCTAAGGACAGTTATCTTTATTAGAAACGGAATTTGGCACACAAATTCCCTGCTTGTAACAGTATAAGACAAAACTGCCCGAAGAAGAGAAATTAAAACTCTTTTTCGGGCGGTTCTTTTTATTTAGTGATATTCTTTGCTTCGCAAAGAGTGATATTTCCTTTTCGGGAAGTGATATTGAAGCCTTGCGGCTTCAGTGATATTTTATCCGCCTTAAACTGCCGTAGGCAATATCACTTGAACATTTCGTTCAAATATCACTGCTTTAGCAATACAACTCGCCGTAAGGCGAATAAAACTGCCCAAGTGTCCTTACGAACACTTGGGCTATGATATCTGTGGCAACTACTGTTTGGTTATCAGTAGAATATTCCGAGTCCGTTGAATCTATGGCATAAGCATTTAACGGAATAACAGTCAAGCATATTGTCAAAAATATACTTATTATTTTTTTCATTTTTTGGTTTTCCTTCCATAAGATTTATTATAAATAAATCTTCACTATTCATCGGACTCACCTCTTTCTTTTTTGTTATTTTTATTATATTATATTTACCATTTTATTCCAATAATTGTTACTAAATTGTAATTATTGTGATAAAAATGCTCTCTGTGTTATCCACAGAGAGCATTTTTACTTGTTTATTATTCAGCAGCTTCTCGATAAAACACTGTTTTTGGAGGTCCCTCGCAACTTAGTTATTTATTTTCCTTTTCTTAACTATAACAAATACTACCGCTGCACATATAACAACCACACAACCGCTAATAATTACGTAAGGTAATATATTTATTTTTGCCTCTTGTTTATTATCAACGCTAGTCGGATTCCCTTTGTTAATAGTTGTTTCAACAAAGTTTATCCATTCTTCCATAGTATATAACTGCCCTATATTAAGACCACCATAATTCTCTACAAAAGGTCCATAAGGAATTACATATTGGTCACCGTTATATCTTATATAAAAGTGCCTATCATCACGAGTAAAATAATTTCCTCTGGAATATATCATTTTGACAACTAATTCGTCATCATCAAGCGTTGTGCCTAACGATAATATTTTTTCTTCTACATAATCAAAGTTCATCTCAGGCAAATCCGCAAACTCTTTCAGCTTTTTCATTTCTGAATAATCCCCAGATTCAAACACTGTATAATTGCCATTATTATCTTTATACAATGAAACGTAAGTATCTTCCTTTACAGTAAAATGCCAATAATCCTTTTCTACAACTAATGTATCAAGATATATACCTTCTTTTAATTTATTAATGTTTTCATAAGTATAGTCAATAGCGTACATTTTACAAGAAAACTCAATATCGGTTTTCGGATTACTGTAATTTTTTGAGGGAAGAATAGATAAAGCCGCTATGTTGTGTTCTGATTCATCATATAGAAATTTGTTATGCTTATATGAATCATTATATGCAAAGCAATCAATATCAAAACAGGGTAACAAAAGCAATGCACAATATATACAAATAAATTTCTTAATCATTAATATATTTCCTCTCACGTTTAAGAAGTTCTATATACGACATGTTGATACTCTCTAGTTGCCTGAGATTCATCAAAAAGATGTTCGTAAAGTTTATTTCGATTATCGCCGACACCAGGGTCATTATATATAAAATATTTCTCAATACTTCCATTAGATGCATAGACTTGTTTATATCCATATATGACTATCTCATGACCTATATCACTAGTAGAATCTTTTAGTGGTCCTAGTCCTACGGCTACAGCAATGCCATTATCTATTAAATTTTCAATTTGTTGTGCAGTGATAGGATTTAAAGCAACAAAAGTAGCTCCGTTATTACTCACGAATTGTGCTCCATCACGTACTGCTTTTCTATCACCTGTGCCGTTTGAATTATGTTTTATATTCTCAACAACATCGTACATAGTTTTTTGGGTTATTGGGTTAGCATTTTTGCCTAACATTTCTGCACACGCCGCCCAACACCAGTTACTATTTGGTGGTTGAGATACAAGGGGACAGTACACTGTTACGGAATTATCCACATAATATTCTATGGGGCTATTTGATAATTGGATATAATCTCCTGAAGCGCTAATTGCATACGCATATATCGTAAGTCGACAATTAGGCATAGTAGTCAAATCATAGTAATAAGTAAATTCATGATACCCATTACCATATCCGGTATTATACAAATCGCTACTATAGTCGTCTGCAGATATAGTTACACTAGTTAATTGAGAACTGCCTCTAAAAATTTTAATATTCACATTTATAGAATTATTCGGCAAATCGCTACGCCAAGCCCAACCGCGTATATAGCTTTTATTTACGGTTTGCAAACTTCCTGTAGGAGTTGACGGTGTAGAACTTGAATTCCCGATATACTCAAATGCCCATTGTTGATTTAAATTACCGTCAAAGGTTCTGATATATACATTTCCTGCCGAAGTGGAGGAAGTACCTCCTCCGGTTCCGTTAAGGCTGTCATTAGTTGTGAAATACATTTGGCTATTAGCCTGCATATGTATATGATAGATATTCTGGATAAGGTTAGTAATTTTTACTCTCTGCGCCGTATGGTCTACGGGTGTCCAAATATCAACGTTCTGTCCAGAGGCGAGAGGGGAGCCGTTTCTTACTACATCAACAACCCTATTATTACCGTTAGAACTGCACATAGCATACAGTTTATAGCTATCTGTAGCAGAATCATAAACCACTTTAAATTTTTGTTCGGTACTGTTATCCTTAGTCCACTGATAAACGTTAGTACCATTGGCATCTACGCCATAATGGACGTTAAGATATTTGCCGGAAAAATAATTTTTAATATAATAAATTCCACCGCTTATTAACCCTGTTGCTTCGCCTTTAGTATCAACCGGTATACCTTTATCCTTCATATGAGCAAGGATTTTTTGTTTTGCCTGTTCTTCCGGACTGTCCGCATTCGGCGTTATGGTAATTAATTCATCGTCAATGGTAACATCGGACATTTCTTGCTCTATGATATCTGTGGCAACTACTGTTTGGTTATCAGTAGAATATTCCGAGTCCGTTGAATCTATGGCATAAGCATTTAACGGAATAACAGTCAAGCATATTGCCAAAAATATACTTATTATTTTTTTCATTTTTTGGTTTTCCTTCCATAAGATTTATTATAAATAAATCTACACTATTCATCGGACTCACCTCTTTCTTTTTTGTTATTTTTATTATATTATATTTACCGTTTAATGTCAATAATTGTTACTAAATTGTAATTATTGTAATAAAAAATGCCCTCTGTGGATAACACAGAGGGCATTTTTACTTGTTTATTATTCAGCAGCTTCTTCAACGGGAGCTTCGATAGCTTCTTCAGCCACTTCCTCAACGGGTGCTTCTTCGGGAAGAAGAGCGCGGATGGAAAGGCTAACACGTTTCTTTTCAAAGTCAACAGCAATAATCTTTGCCTCAACTTCCTGACCTACAGAAAGCTCATCCTGAGGCTTAGCAATATGCTTATTGGCAATCTGAGAAATATGAATAAGACCGTCGATACCGGGGATTATACGGGCAAAAGCGCCGTAGGTAGCCATACTAACGATAGTAACCTTAACGGTATCGCCAACTTCAAAGTTCTTCTCAAAGATAACCCACGGATTTTCTTCGGGCTTCTTATAACCGAGAGAAATCTTTTTCTTTTCGGTATCAATAGCCTTTACGTATACCTCAACGGTATCGCCAACGAGAACAACCTCAGAGGGATTCTTAATTCTCTGCCAAGAAAGCTCAGAAATATGAACCATACCGTCTACACCGCCAAGGTCAACAAATGCGCCGTAGCTGGTGAGGGATTTAACAGTTCCTGTAAAGCGGTCGCCAACGGTAATGGTTTCCCAAACCTTAGCGGCAGCAGCTTTTCTTTCTTCCTTAAGTATGTTTCTGATAGAGCCGACAGCTCTTCTACCGCGACCAATTTCAATAATCTGGAAGCGAACTTCAGTACCCTTTAATGCCTCAAGGGATTCGTTTTTGGTGAGAGTAGCCTGTGATGCGGGGATGAAAATGCGAATACCGTTGCTGTAAACGGTAATGCCGCCCTTGATTACATCTTTTACTGTACCGGTGAGAATTTCACCGTTTTCCTTGGCAGCAACAATATTATCCCAACCGGCTATGGCATCGAAGCGACGCTTTGAGAGCATTACTGTTCCTTCCTGGTCATTGGTGCGCATAATGATAAGATTCATTGTATCTCCTACGCTTACCTCTTTTAAGATGTCAGCGTTGGGGTCAGCGGAATATTCCTCTCTGGAAATATATCCGGCGAGACCTCTACCGATGTCCACCTGAATCTCGTTCTCGCTTACTGCAAGAACAGTACCAACAACCTTCTGGTCGCCGGTTAATGCGCTGAGGGATGCCTCGAATGCTTCTTCATCAGTCATTTCCTCAAAGCTTTTCTGAACAGCCTCTTCTACCTGTTCAACCGATTGTAAATTTTCCGACATGGTTTTAATAACCTCCTTAATGATATGCGCCGGTGTAGACGCGCCGGCGACGACCCCGATGTTTTCCTTATCTTTATACATATCTTCTCTGAGTTCTTTTACAGTCGATATGAAATAGGTGTGCCCGCAATTAGCAGAACAAACATCATAAAGCTTGGCGGTATTGGAACTGTTCTGTCCGCCGATGACTATCATACAGTCACTTACCTTAGATAATTCGTACGCCTCCTGCTGACGCATCGCAGTCGCATTACATATTGTATCAAAAACTAACGCGTTTGTATACCCCTTTTTTATATTTTTTTGACATTCAGCCCAAATTTCTGCGTTAAAAGTGGTCTGAGCAACCGCAATTATCTGTTTTTCGGAAAATTCGGGATGATTTTTTATCAATTTTTCAAGCTCACTAAGGTTAGAGTAAACAAATGTAGGGGTGTTCTCGGCGTTTCCGCATATACCGATTACCTCATGATGTAGCTTATCTCCCGCAATAAGAATAACCTTTTTCTCTCCGGAATTTTCTCTTACTATTTTATGAATTTTAGCCACAAAGGGACAGGTAGCATCCACAACCTTTGCTCCCGTTTTTACAGCTTTATTATAAATTTCTCTCGGCACACCGTGGGAACGAATTACAAGGGTATCCTCACTCGTCGCCTCATCGGGAGAGGAAATTACCCGTACGCCCTTTTCTTCAAGCTCTTTTACAAGCTGTTCATTATGTATTATAGGTCCTAAGGTGCATACCTTTTTTCCCTTTTTTGTCAGTTCGTAAACCATATTTACAGCTCGGTTTACTCCAAAGCAGAAGCCTGCAGTTTTTGCAAGTGTAATTTTCAATGTTTAAGCTCCCAAAGTTCTGTTATTTTTTCGGTAATAAGCTCGGACACCGAGCGAATTGCCGCTCTGCCCGTTAAATCCTCAGCATATTCTTCATATTTTATAGGATCTCCGAAGCGGAATGTTGCTTTCTGCATAAAGTGTACCTTGCCCTCGTTTCTGTATACGGCGCAGGGTACGATAGTCGCTTTTGTAGCGAGAGCCAGCATAGCCGTACCCGGTTTTGCCTTATGGGGTTTATCCCCCAGATGTCTTGTTCCCTCAGGGAAAATACCTAGTACTCCGCCTCCGTTCAATACCTCTTCTGCTTTACTTATAGCTCCCTTATCACCGGTACGACGGTTAACGGGAAAGGCGCCAAGACGCGAAAACAGATAGGCTAAAATTTTATTTTTAAAAAGTTCGTCTTTTCCCATAAAGCAGATTTGTCTTTTGCAGAAAACCGCCATAAAGAGTATATCGCTTATTGATGTATGGTTACAGCAAAGTATAACAGCGCCGTCTTTTGGGACGTTATGTACTCCGTATTTTTTAATACGGAAAAAAGTATATACGGGAATAAAAACTATTCCTCGCACTATTCGGTAAAATAAGCTCATCTTATTTTCTCCTTAATCCTCTATACCCTTTTTAATTATTTCCATAAGCATTACAACCGATTCCTCTACGGTTTTGCCCGTCGTATCGGCAATAACGCTGTCCTCAGCAGGTTTTAAAGGTGCTATCGCTCTGTTAGAGTCGTTAAAATCTCGCTTTTCCATATCAGCAAGAACTTCCTCAAAGGTAGCATCGCTTCCCTTTTCTTTAAGTTCTCTAAAACGGCGCATTGCTCTTTCCTCTGCAGAAGCGGTTAAGAAAATTTTTACCTTAGCGTCGGGTAAAACCACAGTACCGATATCTCTGCCATCCATTATACAGTTGTATTTTTTAGCAAAATCTCTCTGCATATCGAGCAAAAAAGCTCTGACTGCCGGTTTCGCAGATACGGCAGAAGCCATCATAGAAGCCGTAGGGGTTCTTATTTCATCGCTTACGTCCTCACCGTTTAAAAAAACGTGCTGAGTGTCGTCAATAAATTTAATATCGACCTTAATTTCCTTTAACATTTCTTCAATATTGCAGTTTAAATCGGTATCAATACCCTTTCTTGAAAAAGCAAGACCAATAGCTCGGTAAAGAGCGCCGGTATCAATATAAATATACCCTAGCTTACTTGATACCGCCTTTGCAAGCGAGCTTTTACCTGCGCCTGCCGGTCCGTCAATAGCGATAGCAATTGTTTTCATAAAATCATTACTCCTCATTCTGTTTTCCTGCAAGATAACCGGTAGAAAAGGCTATCTGCAAATTAAATCCGCCCGTGTAGGCGTCAACATCAATAATTTCCCCTGCAAAATACAGTCCTCTTATTAATTTTGATTCCATTGTTCTGGAGTCAATTTCCTTTACGCTTATTCCGCCGCTGGTTACTATTGCCTCATCTATAGGTCTTGTTCCGCTAACCGTCATTCTCAGATTTTTAAGCAAATAACAAAAATCGATTCTTTGCTGTTTGCTTATCTGATTTACTTTGGTTTCGGCAGGTATACCCGACAGATTTACCATAATAGGTATCATTTTCTGTGGCAGCAAATTATCAAGAGAATTTCTGAAATTTTTATTTAGATTATCTAAGAAATCTCTTTGAAGTCTTTTGTCAAGTTGTTCAATGCTTAAGGCGGGTTTTAAATCAAGCTTACAGTAATACTGTTTTTTATCTATATTCTTCATATGTGCAGAAGCACTTAAAACTATAGGTCCGCTTATACCGAAATGGGTAAAAAGCATTTCTCCCTGCTCACTGTAAACCGGCTTCTCTCTTCCCTGTTCATAAAGACTAAGGTTTACATTTTTTAGAGAAAGTCCCATAAGCTTTGAAGCGAAACCCTCTTTTATACAAAGCGGTATAAGACTGGGTCTGATTTCAGCAACCGTATGCCCCAGTTCTGCTGCCATTTTATATCCGTCACCCGTTGAACCGGTTTTAGGATAAGAAGCGCCGCCGGTAGCAAGTATAATCTTTCTTGAAAAAACCATTTGATTATTAGAAAGAACCACACTGGTTACGCCGTTTTCATCAAAGAGAATTTTTTTTGCCGGGAAATGAATAAACTTAACTCCGTTTTGTTTTGCGCCCTTATAAAGTGCATCAGCTATATCCATAGCTTTATCGGAAACCGGAAAAACGCGGTTTCCCCGTTCCGTTTTAAGAGGAACTCCAAGGGACTCTATGTACTGTATAGTATCTCCCGAATTAAAGGCATTAAAAGCAGAATATAAAAATTTACCGTTTTTGCTTACGTTAGCAATAAGAGCATCTACCGAGCAATTATTAGTTACATTACATCTGCCCTTGCCCGTTACGAGAATTTTTCGTCCAGTTCTCTCATTTTTTTCTATTACAGCAACATTTTTACCGCTTTTTGCTGCAGTTGCCGCCGCCATCAAACCTGCCGCACCGCCGCCGATAACAATAACATCAAAATTCATATTAAAATCTCATTATCTTCTTTATTTTTTCATGAAGCCTGAACATATAAAGGTTGCATATACGTCCAAGACAAATATCATACATAATAAAAGCTATATTACCAAGACCGTAAAGTACGACTACGGTATATTTCCCAAACTCCTCAAGACTTTCCATAGGAAGCATAAAAACCTTGGCAATTACAAAATATATTATAGAAACGGAAATATTAAAGCATAAAAATTTTAAAACATATTCTAAAACCCTGCTTCTTATTTTTTCGAAAAGGCTCTTTAAAATAGGATAATACCCAAAGAAAAATACATACATAAGCTTTGCCTCAGGCTCAGCGAACATAAGTACCGTCAGCGCCGATACAGTGTAGGTAGCAGTAGCATATCCTTTTGATAATTCCACCAGAGGCATAATTATAAGCGCAGAGCTAACAGCAGGTACGGCATAGGTAAGATAAGGGAAATAAGATGCCGTCATAAGCACAGTAATAAGCGCTGAAGTCAAGGCGCAGAATGTAACAGCCGATGCTTTATTTTTCATCAGCAACACCTGATAAGGTCGCCGCCCATACATTCACAGCAGCAATCGGCACATATAAGTGTCTGACAGCAATCACAAGCGTCCATACCACCCATATTGCCACCTGTTCGGTACGGGTTTCCGAAATTGCCTCTACCCTGATGCTGAATTCTGCGAAAAGCTTCGGCATATTCGGGGTTATTGGGGTCGAGACGGCACGCGTTGGCAAAGCTCGAATAAGCATTATCAAAATATCCGCGACGATACTGTACCATACCGCTTAAGAAATACCATTCAGCATTTCTCTTATCAACGGGCACACCGTCAAGAACAATCTGAGCATTATCAAGCTGACCGCGGTTTATCATATCCCGCACGTCTTTAAAATCCCCAGATGCCGTATATGTTCCTCTATTTGAGCCTGAGCCGCGGCGGGAATTCATTATTGCGTCATACGCCTCGTTGATTTCCTTCATTTTTTCAGCCGCAAGCTCTCACAAAGGATTATCAACGTAATGGTCGGGATGATATTTTCTGGCTAGTTCTCTGTACGCCTTTTTGATTTCATCATC
>SVQC01000006.1 GCA_015065585.1 Oscillospiraceae bacterium | reverse complement strand
GATTTTTTAACAGCTAAATCTATATATTCACATACACCGCTAAAATTACGGTCAATATCTAAATTGCAAATTCTTAAAACCGTTAAATTCATACCCTCTAACTCTTTCGTTCTAACTTTGTCTTTTTCTATTTGCTCTGCGGTATAATGTCCGCCACCGTCAAGCTCAACAACAAGTCTTGCTTTTGCACAATAAAAATCAACAATATAATTTCCTATGGCTTTTTGCCTTTGAAATCTTATGGGGTAATATCTTAAAAACTCATACCAAAGTTTTCGTTCCCAAGGTGTCATATTTTTCCTTAAAGTTTTTGCAAGAGGGATATTTACTTTATTATATTCTTTCATATTCTCTCCCTCCGTCAAAACTAAAGTTTTGCCACCTCCCTCGTCAGAGGGAGGCTATTGTTTTCAATTAGTGGAAGTCATTTCCACAAGTTGTAAAGCTCGCATAACAACAAGCATTTTCTTATATTCAATATAACATTTTTTATTGTTATTTTCAAGCTATATGAAAATAGAGTTATCCCAAAGTTACGAGATAACTCTATTTTTGATGGTATGACAAAAATCATACCGTCACATTGAAAATCATACCAGTAAAAATGCAGTTAAAAACTTTGTTTTTAAGCAGTAAAACTGCCGAAAGTATGACGGTTATTCCTGCCTTGCCTTAAATTTGACTTTGTACTCATTCCAATATGCATTTTAAATGAGATAAAAAACAAATTGATTATTACACTTTGTATTTTTGTGTGTGGAACTGAATTAAAGTTGTATCATCAAAATAATTGATTTTCATAGCACGCTTGACCTCATCTAGAGTTTCTATTGCAAGAGTTCGGGCGTTTTCACTACCTGCTTTTAAAATATCATACACAGTGGAAATATCTTTTTCATACTCTTTTCTTTTTGCTCTTATAGGCTCTAATTCGCTTTGGATAATATTATTTAAAAACTTTTTGATTTTCACATCACCGAGTCCGCCCCTTGTGTAATGCTCTTTTAATTCCTCTAAATTGTTGTATTCGGGTAAAAACTGCTCAAAATGTTTGTCTTGGCAAAAAGCATCCAAATAAGTAAATACAGTATTCCCCTCAATATGACCTGGGTCAGAAACTTGTATATGGAGAGGGTCTGTAAACATATTCATAATTTTTTGTCGTATTTCTTCGGGTGTATCTGCTAAATATATGCAATTACCAAGAGATTTACTCATTTTTGCCTTTCCGTCTGTTCCAGGCAATCTCATACATACACTGTTTTCTGGTAATAATGCTTTTGGTTCAATTAAAGTTTCACTATAAATAGAGTTGAATTTTCTAACAATTTCTCTGGTTTGTTCAATCATTGGTAATTGGTCTTCACCAACAGGCACTGTTGTTGCCTTAAATGCAGTAATGTCCGCTGCCTGACTTATTGGATAGCAAAAGAAACCAGCGGGGATGTTTGATTCGAAATTTCTTAACTGGATTTCTGCCTTTACGGTGGGATTGCGGTGTAACCTTGCCACACTAACTAAATTCATATAATAAAAGGTAAATTCCGTCAATTCAGGTATTTGGGACTGGATAAATAGTGTGGATACATTGGGGTAAAGACCTACCGACAAATAATCTAATGCTACCTCTATAATATTTTGACGTATCTTTTCAGGATTATCAAAATTATCTGTCAATGCTTGGGCATCTGCTATCATTATTAGAATTTTTTCATATTCGCCTGAATTTTGCAATTCCACTCTTCTTTTTAAAGAACCTACATAATGACCTAAATGTAATCTTCCTGTTGGTCTATCTCCTGTTAATATAATTTTGCTCATATTAAATCACTCCTTTAATAAAAAACTCCTGCCCCAAAAGGACAGAAGTTATAATTTCTGTGTGCCACCTATTGAGTTCCGTACTAACATACGGTTCCTGTGTTACGGTCAGGATTATCCGTCAACAACTACTCACTTTGAAAGTTTTCGGGTTGCCCTCATAAGTCCATTCACTATAACTTGAATTATTGCTATCACACCACCAGCAACTCTCTGCGAATTCGTTGTTATAACTACTACTCTTAATCAACGGTTTATATTATTGAATTTATTGTAGTATATCATATAATTTTGATTGTGACAATAGTTTTTTAAACTCAACAATTAAAGTATCGTTTTTAAGTTGTCCCTATTGTAGCGCAAGCATATCATAATTGAATTTTAAAATCAACAATATGCATAGCAAAGCACGTTTTCGAAACTTGTCAAGAATTTCAGACAGATAAAATAGCGAAAAGTGAGGAGTTAAGAGTGATAAAGTAAAAACGACAAACCTCTGTCGAGATTTGTCGTTTTTGAAAGGGTTGTACAAATTCGAAGTTTTTGATTTTTTGACCTATGTGTTTGAACGACTACATATTTAGTGATATTGTGCCTTTGGCACGGCACAGTGATATTTCCACTTCGTGAAAGTGATATTGAAACCTTTCGGTTTCAGTGATATTATATTCGCCACTTAAACTCGCGAAGCGAATATAACTTGGGCGAAGCCAAATATAACTGCGAAGCAATACAACTCGCCGTAAGGCGAATATAACTGAAAAAACCGACAAGTCGCAACTTGTCGGTTTTTTTGAAGACTAACCCTAATTTTGATACAAATGCACCCCCTTTTGAGATTAGGGGGTGCAGAGTCGTTTTAGGGGGTGCATTTTTAGGATAAGGGGGTGCAAATCGAGTTTAGGGGGGTGCAAACGATTGCGATTAATTAAGATATTTACTGAAAAACTGTTTTGTTTCGGGTACACATATAACCTTAAACATATATTTACCGCCATTGCCTCTAAAAACAATGTAAGTACAGCCAGCATTACTGTATCGGTAGCCGCGCACTCGAATTGAATAACCAATCAGAATTTCTGCGGTTTCAATTTCGCACATCGAAAACGTTTTTTCTTTTTTGACACCGAAATAGTAATCTGTAACAGAAACCACATCGTCAACGATTTCAACAAAAGCTTTATCCATGTCCTTTTGTGATATTGCAATTAGTATTGCAAGCACCAATACAGGAGTAAGTATCACAACGGAAGGCATAACGCTTTCTATATACAAGGAACATACGATGGCCATAAAAAGAAATAATGAAATTATCAAACCAAAACTGATCGTAAGCATAATCTTAAGAGATTTCTTAGTTTCGATTTTTGGTGTTCTATTGTGGGTGTTAAACCTCATAATATCACCTCTTTATCTATAAATATAGCATATTTTCTTCTGTAATTCAACAATTACACTTATAAATCAACGATTATGGTTGTAATTTAACGATAACCTGTATTTTAACGATTTGAAATGATATATCGCTTGCGCGATATGTTATACGGCTTTGCCGTATGATATACTTGCTACGCAAGCATGATATAAGAACCCGACCCGCTGACGAAATCAAAGATTTCGAGCGGGTGCCCCGGAACCTTGTTATTCGCTTCGCTCATAATAATATCCGTTCCTTCATATGCCGCAGGCATATATCATCCGTCGAAGGTGGATATCATATCGGAGATATATCACCCGTTCCGAGAGGAACGGATATCATTGAAAACACCCTCATTGTATCACAATGAGGGTGTTTTCATGGCGGAGAGAGGGGGATTCGAACCCCCGAACGGGTTTAAGCCGTTACACGATTTCCAGTCGTGCGCCTTAGACCAACTCAGCCATCTCTCCGTATAGGCTGGCTGCGACCTTGTAATTATATAATATTACTTAAAAAAAGTCAAGTGTTTTATTCTTTATATAATCCGTAACTTTTTTCTAAAGCTATTATGCGTTCCTTTATCATATCTATAAGCGTTTCGGGAGCTTTTACCTCTATATTATCTCCAAACTGTAAAATCCAATTAACAAGGCCTTTGCTTAGCATAACCTTTGTAGAAAAGGTAAACCAACCGTCACTATTATTTCTTATGAAAATTTTATCTGAAAATCGGTCTACT
The DNA here is from genome assembly GCA_015065585.1 of Oscillospiraceae bacterium. Taxonomy (GTDB): domain Bacteria; phylum Bacillota; class Clostridia; order Oscillospirales; family Acutalibacteraceae; genus SIG607. The sequence goes on along the minus strand of SVQC01000006.1, from coordinate 48,776 downwards.
ACCTGTTCAATAATAGAAGAATTACATCTCAAAGTGATTTCGGTAAGCTCTCCTGCATACATCTGAAAACTCTTTGCGGCATAATCGGCAATATCAAAATAATCATTATAACAGCTAACCTCGCTGAAATGTCGGAAAGTTTCATTTAATACACTAACCTTTTTAACTCTGTCAAGGCGGATATGCATAAGGTTATCGTATTTCTCATTATTTGCAACAAGATAATAATGCTCATTCTGCCATATAAGAGCATAGGGTGAAACCTTATATTCCTTATTAGAGCTTACAAGCTTTCTATCCCCGGTTATATTTCTTACCGTATAGACAAAAGATACCTTTTTGCCGTCGGCAATAGCGCGGGAAAGCGCGTCTATATTATAATAAATTTCTTCGTTTTCACACTTGTGACCGTTATCAATATAAAGACCTTTTTCTCGTTTTTTACGTTCACCCTCGCTTAACATTCCGTCGAGCTTTTTAACAAGTTCTCTGGTCTTTTTAACGGTAATAAAACTTGCCGCCTGAACGGCATCGGTGAGAAGATAAATTTCAGGAAGTTCAAAGGTTTTCTCAGCCAGATAATAACCCGCTCTAGGACTTCTGGTTTGTATAATATCGTAGCCGTAATCTATAAGTGCTTCAATACCTCTGTAAACAGACTTGCGCTCTGTTTCTATTCCCATATCGTAAAGTTTATCGCATATTTCTATAGCATTAAGCGGATTTTCTTCATCTGCATATTTTTTAAGCAAATCAAGAATTGCCAGAGCCTTTACCTGCTGTCCTGTTGATTTAGCCACTCATTACACACCCTTTCAAACTCATTTTTCTCGTATACTTTATTTACATATTCAAGAAAACTATTAGTCTGCATACAGCTCGGAAGTCCTAAAAATTCATATAGACTTTTTCTTCTTTTAGAACTTTCAGCACCGCCGGTTAACCCATACTCGAAAAGCAGAGTCTTATCAATATCTTTTTTTGATTTTGTAGCTGATTTTTTTATAAAAACCCCTGATTTTTCAAGAGCCTCTATTATAATTTCTTTGCTAAGCCCCTCAACACCTAAAAGACCCTCGGCGCTGACCTTATCCTTGCGTTTTTCTTTTCCCTTTATCTGAGGTACATAAACATTTGTAATCTCACCGCAAGAAACAATACCCTTTAAATAATTCCGTATCATCATACCTGCGCTGTCGCTATCGGTCAAAATAATAATTCCATTTTGCTTTGCAAGTCTTTTTATAAGCTCTCTTTTTTTGGTGTCTTTAAAAATCCTAAAGCCGTTTGTGGCTATTATATAAGCATCAATGAAATTTTCAAGCTTGATTTTATCGTACTTGCCTTCAACAATAACTGTTTCTTTAAGCTTTATCAATTGATTCACCCTTTGAAGCAATATATGAAAGTCTTACAATAAGTTCTTCAAGAACAATTCTGTCTTCTCCCGAAAAGCCCTTTAGTTTTCCGTCGGCAAGGCACAGTTCCTCAAGGCTCAATTTGATTTGCTTTTCTGTAAATGAGGAAAGGTTTTTCATTGCCCTTTCCATAACAAATACCCTGCCCTTATACCCAAAATCAGCAGCCACTTTGTCTGCTCTTAATGACTCAGATTTAGCGGCAAAAGCTCTCATTAAATCTACATATACACCTGAAATAGAGGAAAGCAAGGCAATAGGCTTTATGCGCATATAAAGCAGTTCGTCAAGCAGTACCAAAGCGCCGCCAACATCTTGCTTTATTATTTTGGTAGCAAGGTCATAAATAGATTGGTCAATATTTCTGACACAAACAGTTTTCACCGTTGCAATATCTATAGCGCCTGTTTTTTTATAAGCGCAAAGTTTTTCCAGTTCGTTAATAATGGTATCAATATCCTCAGAAACGTATTCAATAAAAAATCTTGCAGTATCACTACTCATCGAACAGCCACGTTTTTCACAAGCAGAGGTTATCATTCTGACAAGTTCCCCCGTCTGTCGATGGTTAACCAGCACTACCCTGCCAGATGCTTTTTCGGTTTTATCGGCTAGGATTTTAAAACGTTCCGGAGTTTTTTTAGTATCAAACTCAATACTGTCAAGCAAAAATACGACTATGCATTCGTCACTTTTTTCAGAGCATATTTTAATAAGCATATCAAAATCCTCCTGAGAACAGGAGATAAAATCATAGTCCTTTATTAAAATACATTTTTTATCCGCCATTAAGGGAAGCTGTTCTTTAGCGTCATAAACCTCCTGCAGAGAAAATTCCCCCGTAAATTTCTGATAATTAAAAATATCATCGGTGTCTACAAGACTTTTTACAATACTTTCAGCATTTTTATTTTTAAGGTAACCGTCGTTACCGAAAATTATATAACAATGAGCAAAGCTAGATAGTTTTATATCATTTTTTATATGGGATTCATTACACAGAGTCACGACGATTCACCTCTTTTTTGAATTTCAGTAATCTATAGTATTTAGTCTTATATAAATAAACCAATATAAAAGTAATTAAAATAACCGCTGTCAGTAATTTGGTATTTCTTAGTCTAAGCACATTAAACGGAAGCTCTTGTACCGCGTTTACCACCCTTAAAAAGAAACCCGCAATAAAATCGGCACAGAAAAGAAATATCTTGCTGATAAAGGGTATAAATCTGAGTATAATACCTAAAAAGGTTAATATAAGCATTAATGTTGACGGCAAAGAAACAAGAAGATTAACAGGAACCGAGTAGGTGGAAATATATCCAAAATAGTATATTACAACGGGTAATGTGGCAACATAAGCCGATAAAGATACAGCCGCCGTTTCTGACGCAAAATCAGTAAAAGCGTTTTGATATCTTTTACTGCCAAGAAAATTCTTAAACTTGCCTGATAAACAAATTATTCCGAAGGTTGAAGCAAAAGAAAGACAGAAAACAATGCTGTATACAGCAAAAGGATGAATAAAAAGAACCACAATAACGGCATTACTTATAAACAGCACACCGTCTCCTATTCGCTTTAATCTACGGTAAATAAGAGCAATTATATAAACGGCAGCCGCCCTTAAAATTGACATAGTAAAACCGCAAACACACATTAATGCAAAAAGGAATGCAAGTAGTAAAATATCCTTTATGAACTCAGGACATTTTATTAGGGATATAAGCCTTATCATAAATGTGCAAAGCACAGCAAAATGCATACCTGAAACAACAAGAATATGACTTACACCCGCCGTTTTTACATTATCATAGGTCTCATCACTGATATAACTTTTCTCACCTGTTAAAATTGCTAATAGAACGGAATAATTCTTAGTATTTTCAGTCAGTATATCTTTACAGTAATTCCTCACCTTCGCCGATAAGCTATAAATGCCTTTACTTTCCCCTTTAAGCACCATAGTAACAGGAGTTGCCGTCATAAAAACATTATTGCTGTAAAAAGAAACACTGTTTTCATGGTTACTTAATGTTTCAAGCTTTACGGTAGCGGCAATTTCATCGCCGATATAAAGAGAAGCAGCATCTTTACTTGTTAACAAAAGCCTTTCGCCTTTATTAAGTATACCGTTACCGCTTTCTATAATCATTATAGTGCAGGTGCCGTAGTTTGAATAAGAGTGAGTAACTGTGGGCGTTTCAGTAACTACCGCTCTTATATCCTCGCCTATTCCGTTCAGCCTATCATAACGGGGCATATCACCCATTATGCTCAAAATCCTTAGACAAAACAGAGAAATAATCAAAAAGCAAACTAAAGCGGAAGCCCTTTTAGTTAAAATTAAAGCAATTACACCCACTATTAAAAACAAGACGGCAAAAACAAGATAATAAATCTGCCCTGCCGTCTTTAATGCAAAGGATAAAACTAGCATAACGGCGGCAGTCAGTACTGCATACCGAAATATTATATCTGATTTATTTGAAGAAAAGGGGAAGTTTTTCAAGGAAGATAATATCATCTCTGTCTGCAGCATCACCCTCAGCCAGAACAGCGCAGGAAGCGGCTTCTGTGCCGCCGGCTTTACTGAGAAGTTCTCTAACGGCATTAAGGGATTCTCCGGTACTGATAACGTCGTCTACGATAAGCACCCTTTTACCCTTAATGGTTTCAACTTCAGCCTCTCCTAGATAAAGAGTCTGCTCCTTTTGAGTTGTAATAGAACGAACGGTAACCTTAATGGGATTACCCATATATACCTTAACACCTTTTCTTGCAACTATGTAAGGCTTACCTGATTGGCGTGACATTTCATAAGCAATAGGTATGCTTTTTGCCTCAGGAGTGAGTATTACGTCAAATTCGGGGCATTTTTTAAGAAGTTCTTTACTGGCGTTAATAGTAAGCTCGGTATCTCCGAAAATAATAAAACCGGCAATACTAAGGCTTTCGTTAACGTCAAAAAGTTGAAGACTTCTATCAAGCCCTGCAATTTTCATATTGTAAAATTCAGCCATAAAAACCGACCTTTCTTTAACGACTATCAGCCCGGAGGCCAAGCAAGATTTCTGCGGGCAAGGAGATGAAAATGTATATGGCCAACGGTCTGTCCTCCCTGCTCACCGCAGTTATTTACAACACGGTAGCCTTTTTCAAGATTTTCCTGTTTAGAGATTTTTGCTATTGCCTCAAAAACCTTTGCAATAAGAAAGCTATTCGTTTCGTCAATCTTATCAGCACAGCAAATATGCTCCTTCGGAATAACTATAGCATGAAAAGGAGCCTGTGGGTCGATATCCGCAAAAGCATAAACATACTCGTCTTCATATATTTTTGTTGACGGAATTTCCCCGGCTACTATTTTACAGAATAAACAGTCCATCTTTATTCTCCTATCTGTTCTTTAACAAGGTTTATAACAGCGTCAATAGCATTTTTAGCAAGATTTACGTCTTTACCGCCGGCCATAGCAAAATCAGGACGGCCGCCGCCCTTGCCGCCGGCAATTTCAGAAACCTTTCTTACAAGGTTTCCTGCGTTAGCACCTTTCTTTACGGCATCATTACCGCAAGCGGCGCAGAAGGTAAGCTTAGAGTCATTAATACCTGCAAAAACGGCAACGGCTTTTGTATTATCACCCTTAACCTTTTCTGCCATATTTTTAAGTTCTTCCCCTGAAGCACCCTCAATAACAGCAGCAACAACCGAAATTTCACCAATAACGGTAGCATTTTTGAGAACCTCATCAAGCTTACCGCCGGCAAGTTTCGCCTCAAGAGCAGAAATTTTCTTATCCTTTTCTTTACCTTCAGCCACCAATGCAGCGGAATGTTTTGCTAGTTCCTCAAAGTTACCGCATTTAATAGAGGAAGCCGTATCATCAATTATATCTTTATAATGAATAAGAGTATCAAGAACACCGGTACCGGTTACAGCCTCAATTCTTCTTACGCCTGCGGCAACGCCTGATTCGGAAATAATATGGAACAAACCGATTTTTGCAGAATTATCAATATGAGTACCACCGCAAAGCTCAACCGATGCGCCCTCTACGTTTACAACCCTTACAACATCACCGTATTTTTCGCCAAAGAGAGCCATAGCACCCATTTTCTTTGCTTCTTCGATAGGCATTTCACGGTTATCAACCTCAATACCGCTTAATATGGCGGCATTTACAAATGCTTCTACCTCAGCAATTTCATCATCAGTCATAGCGGAAAAATGGGTGAAGTCGAAACGTACAGCCTTTTCGTTTACAAGCTGACCTGCCTGCTCTACGTGGGTGCCCAGAACCTTTCTGAGCCCAGCCTGGAGAAGATGGGCAGCAGTATGATTGCGTCGGATAGCATTTCTTCTTGCTGTATCAATAACAGCCTTAACGCTGTCTCCTGCAGAGAAGCTTCCTTTTTCCATAAATCCAAAATGCATAAAGATGCCGCCGTTCTTAGTAGTATTTTCAACTACAAAACAGCCGTTTTCAGTTTCAATAATACCGGTATCACCAACCTGTCCGCCGCTTTCGGCATAGAAACAGGTTTTATCAAGAACAATAATGCCTTTATTGTTCTCGGATATAATATCATTTTTTTCGCCCCCAACCACGATAGCCTTTACCGTGCCTAACGTAACCTCATCGGTATAACCGGTAAATATGGTATCGTCAGTCTCGTCAAAGGAGATTCCGTCGCTCTTCCAGGACTCAGCATCAGCAGATTTTCTGCCCTCTCTTGCCTTTTGGCGCTGTTCCTGCATAAGCTTATTGAAGGTTTCTTCATCAACCGTCATATTCTTTTCAAGAAGAATATCTTTAGTAAGGTCAAGGGGGAATCCGTAGGTATCGTAAAGGCGGAAAGCATCCTCGCCCGAAACCACACCGCCGTTTTTGGTAAGGTCAGCAATAATAGCAAGACCTTGGTCAATAGTCTTTGAGAATGCGGCTTCCTCGGTAGCAAGAACCTTTTTAATCAGGGTTTCTTTCTCGGAAAGCTCAGTATAAGCATTTTTATTTTCATTAATTACGGCGTCGCACATTTCCACAAGGAAAGGACGGTTAATGCCAAGCATTCTGCCGTGACGGGCAGCGCGGCGGATTAGACGGCGGAGCACATATCCTCTTCCCTCATTAGAAGGCATAATACCGTCACTAATCATAAAGGTTGCTGCTCTGCTATGGTCGGTGATAGCTCTTATAGAAATATCAACCTTGTTGTCATCACCATAGGTTTTGCCCGAAATACTGCAAACCTTGTTAATAATATTTTTAATGGTATCAACCTCAAACATATTATCAACATCCTGCATTACACAGGCAAGTCTTTCAAGGCCCATACCAGTATCAATATTTTTATGCTCAAGCTCAGTATAGGTGCCGTCACCCATATTGTTAAACTGCGAGAAAACATTATTCCAGATTTCCATATATCTGTCACATTCACAGCCGGGTTTACAGTCTTTACTTCCGCAACCGTATTTTATACCGCGGTCAAAATAAATTTCACTGCAAGGGCCGCAAGGACCTGTGCCATGTTCCCAGAAATTGTCCTCTTTGCCAAGGCGAACAATATGGCTTTCATCTACACCGATTTTATTTTTCCAAATATTGTATGCCTCATCGTCTTCCTCATAAACCGACGGCCATAAAAGCTCAGCAGGAATTTCAAGGGTTTTGGTCAAAAATTCCCAAGCCCATTCAATAGCCTCATTTTTGAAATAATCACCGAAGGAGAAATTACCCAGCATTTCAAAGTATGTACCGTGACGAGCAGTATGGCCTACTCGCTCAAGGTCAGGAGTTCTGATACACTTTTGGCAGGTGGTAACTCTGTTTCTCGGAGGTGTAACCTCACCTGTGAAATACTTTTTCATAGGCGCCATACCCGAATTTATAAGTAATAAGGATTTATCGTTATTGGGAACAAGAGAAAAACTGCCAAGACGTAAATGTCCTTTGCTTTCAAAAAAAGAAAGATATTTTTCTCTGAGTTCGTTTAATGAAGTCCACTGCATTTTAAATTCCTCGCAATCGCTTAAATAATATATAAACATACAAAGTTATTATATAATTAAAAGGTGCTTTTGTCAACCGAATTCGAACTTAAACCTTCGGCAATTTCTCGAAATATTCCCGTAGCCGAATCCTTGGTATTGGCGCTGTCCTCAACAAGTACAACCACCGTATATTCAGGGTTATCGGCAGGGAAAAACCCACAAAACCATGAATGTTCTTTAAAATTCCCATTTTCATCTTTCCAACCCGTCTGCGCCGTAGCGGTTTTTCCCGCCACTTCTACCTGTTCGCTAAAAGCGTTTCTACCTGTCCCTTTTGTTACAACCTCTTTTAAATATCCCTTTAACATACTGGCTTTTTCTTTGCTCATAGCCTTTGTAGCAGGGTTTATGTCAAAAGTGTCGGTAACTGTTGCATTTTCCATTACCGCCTCTAACAAAATAGGCAAACGGTACTCTCCGTCACAGGCAATTGCAGAATATAGAGACAACATTGTAACGGGAGAGGCCAAAAGACTTCCCTGACCTATTGAAAAATTAGCAAGTGCACTGTTACTTTCAAGACTTTTTCTATCGGGGATTGTTTCTCCAATGGTCGAAATTCCATCGCAAAGGGTTTTATTATATCCAAAACCAAAAAGGGTTGCTGTTTCATAAATTTTATCTTTACCTACAGATAAAGAAAAGCGATAAAAATAGGTGTTACAGGAATTAATAATTGCTTCGCCCATATTTACTCTGCCATGTCCCGAATGGTCGTGACAAAAAAAGGTATTTTTACCTATAACTGTGCTTCCGTTACACTCGGTAACGAATCCCTCATACCCATTTATTGAAGCCACCAAAGGTTTAAAAGCCGAGCCGACATTATAACTGCTTAAGGCACGGTTTAGAAACGGCGAATCCTCGCTGTCAATAGATTCATTTATATCACTGAGATTAAAGGTTGGACGACTTAACATACCCCGTATCTTACCAGTCTTACATTCGCTTACCACAATAGCGCCTTTTTCAAGCTGTGTTGCGCTGTTTTCTATTACGGTCTGCACATTTCTATCTATTGTAGTAATAACACCGGAGGTGGAAAGACGGTCGCCAAAAACTTCCGGTTCGATACCGCTTAGTACCTCTCCGTTTGCCTTAGCAGCATATTTCACACTTATTTTTTCATCACTGTACAAATATTTATCCAAAGCCTTCTCAAGACCCGAAACACCATGCATTGACGAGTCAGTGTAGCCTAGAATATGGGCGCAAAACCCATCATTTTCCCATAGCGGCACCTTAACGTTTATAACCCCTGCGCACGAAATTTCACGGTCTTTAACAACAGCAGGTTTTCCGTTTTTCAGTTTCCCCAAAACACTGATTTTTTCCTCACCAAAAAAAGCCGTACTACAATACATAACGGTCTGGGGATTTGGGGTTATAACAGCTACGTTCTGGTATTTTTCCCCCGTTAATGCGTTACCGTTACAATCAAAAATTCTACCGCGGTTTGAAGCAATATTTACGTTTATATAGTGCTGATTTATACCCGCCTGTACCCTGCTGTCGTTATTTATCGAAACTATTCTCGCCGAGCAGACTAAAAACATCACCATTATAAATACGAAAACCAATGCTGTCCGCAAACTGTTTGTACGCAAAAAAATCACCCTGAGTAGTTTTTCCTCAGGGTGATTTTTTATTCGTTTTTCATTCTTAAAAGTGAGCCCTTCGGCACTTTTCTATCGCAAGGTATTTTTACCGTCATCATAGGATGCGGTGCATTATCAATAGCCTCTCCCTTACCGTTAAAGAGTTCCTTTGCTTTAAGAATAAAGGGCTCTTCCTTTACGCAAAGGCAGTCAAATTCCTGCCCTACGTAAAATTTGTTTTTCATAATCGCCTCGATGCAGCCGTCGTTGTATCCCGTAACAACAGCGGCAACCGAATAATCTCTAACATAACCGGCGCTCTCATAGGTCTGAGCAGGAGTTCCAAAATAAAACCCCGTACTATATGGTCGATGACTTATTTTGTCAAGCTCCTCAGCAATCCAAGGCTCAAGACTCCACTCGCCGTCACAGTTTTTAAGACTATCTAGAGCGGCACGATAAGCATTTGTAGTAACAGCAACGTAGTAGTGAGATTTTGCCCTTCCCTCGATTTTAATACTGTCAATTCCTATTTCAGAAAGCTTATCAAGATAAGGCGCCATACACATATCGTTAGCATTAAGAATATAGCTTCCCTTATCGGTTTCGGTAATATCAAAATACTGTCCCGGTCGCTTTTCCTCCATAAGAGAATAGTTCCAACGGCAGGGCTGGGCACAGTCACCGCGATTTGCATCTCTACCCGTCATATAACTGGAGAGAAGACATCTTGCCGAGAAAGAAACACACATAGCACCGTGAGCAAAGCATTCTATTTCAAGGTCTTTTGGCGTTTTTTCTCTTATTTCTTTAATTTCCTCAAGAGAAAGCTCTCTCGCAAGAACTATTCTTTTTGCACCCATATCATAAAAGGCATTTGCGGTAACATAGTTACAGATGCCCGATTGAACCGATACGTGAAGTTCTACAGAGGGAGCATATTTTTTAACCATACCCATAGTACCGATGTCACTTGCAATAATGGCATCAACACCCGCTTTTTCAAGGCTTATAAGAAACTCGGGAAGTCGGCTCATTTCCTCGTTATGAGGAACGGTGTTACAGGCAACGTGTACTTTAACGCCGTTGCTGTGAGCATACTCAACGCCCTTTATTAAATCTTCAGCGCCAAAATTAGTGGCGGCGGTTCGCATACCGAATTCTTCTCCCGCAAGATAAACGGCGTCAGCGCCATAATCAACGGCGGCAATAAGACGGGTCAAATCACCGGCAGGACATAAAAGTTCAGGTATTTTTCTGTTAGTCGAGATACTCATATATCCAATTGCCTTCCTTTTTAAGACGGTTTATGGTAGCATTTTGCTCGTCATAGGTTTTATGGAAATAAAACTTTCCGTTTTTATCGGTAACAAAATACAAATACTGATTAAAGTTAGGTTCGGGATTAAGTACAGCATTTATAGCTTCTTTACCGGGAGAACAAAGTGGTCCGGGAGGAAGCCCCTTTATTTCATAAGTATCGTATCTGCCGTCATCATTACTGAAGGAACGGCCGTAATAACAGGTTGGCGACGAACCAAGTTTTCCGTCTAAAGCAAGACGGTTATTAAATACTGCAACAACCTTTGGCATACCCTCCGTATCAAGACCTGCCTCCATCTGAACCACAGATGCCAGGGTTAAAAGCTCATTTATGCTCATACCCTTCTGCTTAGCTTTAGCTTTTATATCTTCGTCTATAACCTTTTCCATCTGGCTCAGCATCTTATTTACGGCAAGGACGGCACATTCTTCCGAGTTATAACTGTAAAACTCGTAGGTGTCGGGGAAAAGATAACCTTCCAAGGCATAATAGGTATTCTCACTGTTTACAGAAGCGAAAATCTCGCCGTTATACTCTGCGTTTTTAAGAGCCTTAAAGAAGTCCTCTTTACTGCATACACCTGCATTACTGAGTAGGGTGGCAATACCGGGAACGGTAACATCTTTGCCGTTTACGTCCTTAACGTAATCATTAATTCCCGTTCCCTCGGGGATTGTTACGGTAACGCTTTCTAGAACGGCGCCCTCGGTAATCAGCTTAGTAGCAATTTCTTTGTATCCGCTTTTTGCCTTAATATCATAAGCGCCGTACTGAAACTTACTGTCATATCCGTTAAGTTTAGAATAAACCCTGAAAATAAAAGAGCTTTTAATAACACCGTTTTCCTCTAAAATCTCCGCAACGCGAACGGAGGGTGTACCTTTTTCAATAAGGATATTGGTATCTTTCTTGTTAAAATTACCGTTCATATCAAGAAGAGCAAAGGTCAAAACGCCAAGCATAACAAGGCCAACAGCACCTAGGCTTATAATGATATGAAGCAAGGGTTTTTTGATTTTTTTACTCTTTTTTTCTTCAGCTTTTTTATCTGAAAACTCAGCAAGGTCCAATACTTCATTTTCAGTATTTATTTCTTTATATTCATCCATTTTATCAGTCTCCGCACATCATCATTGATGCTTTTAAGTTATCTACATTTTCACCTGTTATTTTCTCAGCTAAAGCAAAGCCGAAACGGTAGGCAGCACCAGGTCCCCAAGCGGTAATAAGGGTAAATTTACCCTCACTAATAACAAGAGGAAGATTTTTATAGTTACCACCCGAATTTTTTTCAAAACCGGGATAGCAGGTAAAATCTCTAGCCTTTAAAAGACCTAATTTTGAAAGAATTGACGGAGCAGCACAAAGGGCAGCGATTATTTTTCCTTTTTTTGACTGCTCGCTTATTACCTGACAAAGTTTATCGTTGTTTAACAGGTTGGTTGTTCCCGGCATACCTCCCGGAAGTACTAAAGCCGTTGCATCTTCAAAATCTTTTTGGTCAATACTAATATCAGCGTCTATACAAATATTATGGCTTCCTTTAACGCTTTTGCCCGTTACGCCCACTATGGTAACGGGGATGTTCAGTCTTCGTAAAATATCTATAGGAGCGACAGCTTCTATTTCTTCAAAGCCGTCGGCTAAAAAAACATAAACCATAATTACTCCTTACAAAACAGAAAGTACAGCCGCTAGAACATCGTCGGAAATCTCTTCAATTGTACGGGCATTGTCCCCATTTGCGCAGGAAATTTTCTGCCAGCCTGAATACTCGGCAGTAAAAAGAGCAGATTTTCTGCAATGCTCAAGATAATCGGTGTTTCTTTCGTGAATATCCTTTTTTTCTTCGTTACCTTCATATCTTCCGGTCATAAGCTTCTGGGAAACCTCAATAGGCATATCAAGAAAAATAACCTTATCTGGTTTGGGTATCCCCATTTTAACGTACTCAAAATCATATAGCCAATCAAGAAAGGCTTCCCATAAAGACGGGTCTAATTTAGAATTTTGATGCACGGCGTTTGAGGTAACATAGCGACCTGCAATAACAACTCCGCCGTTATTATAATATTCGCCCCAGTATTTCTTAAATGAAGCATATCTGTCAACAGCATAGAATGTTGAAGCGGCATAAGCGTTAACATCAGAAGGTTCTTTGCCAAACTCACCGCTAAGATACATTTTAACCAAGGTACTTGAAGGGTGTTCATAATCGGGGAAAGAAACGCTTTTGCAGTCAATTCCCATATCAGTAAGTCTTTTATATAAAAGGTCAAGCTGAGTAGACTTTCCGCTTCCGTCAAGTCCCTCTATTACAATAAGTTTACCCATTATATTCACCGCTTTTTATCTTAGCATTAAGTTCCTTCATTTCCTTAACTCTTCCACAGCTCATTTTACCCTCGGGACAATGTCCCGCAACACAGGCAGGACCTGCTTTTTTAAAGAGTTCGGGTGCAACACTGCTAACGAGAGCCAGCATCTGATTTGCAACATCTCTGATTTCCCACTGTGCTCTGGTACAGCAACGGTGCTTGAAGAAATTAAGGAGAGAACGGGTATTCATAGTAACTATCATTTTTGTTTCGCAGGCATTGGGTAAAACAAATCTTGCATCCTCAATAGCCTTTTTTTCAGCCATTCGCATAGCTGTTTTTTCGTCCTTACCGTCTTTTATAAATTCCTTTAAATGCTTTTCTTTAAGCACAGCGGTGATTCTATCGTAATCTTCTTGGTCTCTGCGCATAGATTCCTCAAATATACTAAGCGCCTCGGGACAGTTTTCTATTTCAGGAGGAAGTACATAGCCAAACTGCTTCTCTGTAACATAACGTTGGCTTTGTACAGAAAAGGAAGCAATACGATGTCTTGTAATCTGGGCAAGAAGAGCGCGGGAAACACCCTCTATACCAAAGGTAAAATATGCGTGCTCTGTGGGGCTTTCGTGACCTAAACTTGAGAGCATTTCAACAAATTCTGCCGCCTTCTTTTCGTCTAGACCGTCTCTTACGGAGTCAATACTTGCAGGGCTGTAACAAAGCTTAGCCGCAGAAGCTATGGTGATTTCAGGGTCGGGAGTATAGGTTAAAAGGGTTACTTTAGGCATAATTTCATCCTCCGTTTTAATGCTATTTACATTATTATAAAACATTATACCAAAAATGCATCACTTATTCAATGAAATTTTTATTGATTTATGTAGAAAAAAGTCTTTATTATTTTAATAATTTATGTTATTATATATCCAACAGGTCTTTTGGAGGGATTTTTTATGTCAAATATGACTTTTAAACACACACCTTTCGGTGACCTCGCCATCATCAGTATGAGAGGCTGCGAGGATATTTCATCAAAGGTTGATTACTATCTTATGCAGTGGCGCGGTATGCCACCCGAACACAGCTACGTTATTAACGCCAATTGCCCCCGTTTTGGCACCGGAGAAGCAAAAGGTGTTTTGAACCACACCGCCCGCGGTCTTGACGCTTATATTATCTGCGACTGCTTCAATCACGGTGTTACCTATAAAATGTACGGTAAAGAGGTTCCTATGAGCCCCGACGACCATTTTCAAGACCTTAAGAGAATTATCGCCGCTTTAGGCGGTAAAGCCAGAAGAATAACCGTAATTATGCCAATGCTTTACGAAGGCAGACAGCACAGACGTTCATCAAGAGAATCCCTTGACTGCGCTATGGCACTTCAGGAGCTCGTTCATATGGGTGTTAAGAACATTATCACCTTTGATGCTCACGACCCCAGAGTAAACAATGCAATTCCCCTTGACGGTTTTGATAATGTACAAGCCACCTATCAGATGATAAAGGCACTTCTTAAAAATGTTCCCGACGTAAAACTCGACAAAGACCATACTATGATTGTTTCTCCTGATGAAGGCGGTATGGGTAGATGTATTTACTACTCCTCTGTTCTCGGTCTTCCTTTAGGTATGTTCTATAAGAGAAGAAATTTCTCTGTTATCGTAAACGGTAAAAACCCCATTGAAGCTCATGAATTTTTGGGTAATGACGTTAACGGCAAGGACCTTATTATAGTAGACGATATGATTTCCTCCGGCGAATCTATGTTAGATGTTGCCGCCCGTCTTAAAAAAGAAGGTGCGAAGCGTGTTTTCGTTTTCTCAACCTTCGGTCTTTTTGTTGACGGTTATAACAAGTTTGACGAGTATTACGAAAAAGGTCTTATTGACAAGGTATTTACCACTAACCTTATTTATAATGAGCCTGAGCTCTTTACAAAGGGTTGGTACTGCAACGTAAATATGTCTAAGTATATTGCATTGCTTGTTGATACCCTTAACTGTGATAACTCTATCAGTGAGCTTCTTAATCCTATTGACAGAATTAAAAATATTGTTAAGAAATATAACGATAACGGAAAGATTTAATAAACCTTTTTAAAATAAAAATCACATCGGTCACCCGATGTGATTTTTTTGTTTTGATAATTTTCTCTTTAAAAGTCTTAGGCTTTTACCAAGAGAAGATACATATAAGAATTTATATAACTTATACCTAGAATCAGTAGCTTTAATTGTCTTCTCCGGATATATTATTTCAGTCACAGCCCCTAATATATCTTCCTTTTTAATAGGCTCGTCAATTTCAAATAAGGAATCACCCTGTGTAAAAATAAGTTCTTTCTTTTTCTTTATTATTCTGTGAATTACAAATCCGCCGTCCTTTTTCCTGAAAAGAATAAGGTCGCCTTTTTTATAATCTTCCATGCGCTTAACGGTTACGGTGTCACCGTCGTGTAATAACGGTTGCATACTTCTGCCATTAGTGGCAAAAGCTACCGTACCGCCCTTTGACAAGGTTTCCTCCATAACGTCAAAAAGCTGGGAAAGGCGGACACGCATAGAAACCTTCATTTTTTCATATGACATTTTTGCCGCTGAAATATCATTAATACAGCGCATTTTATAAAGCTTTGAATAATTCAAAACCCTATCTATTAAAGAAAGCTTTTTAGAAATTCTATCCTCACCTATTCGGCTTGTGGTCTGAGGAAGGATTAAGGGAAGTGCCTCGGCAGCAGTTATATTTTCAATAAAGTTTTCATCGCCGCGTTCTAAAAAACATATGCCGCCAAGTAAAAATCGGGAATTAACGCTTATATCGTGCTTACCGCTAAAGGGAGTACCATAGACATAAAGCTTATCTTCAACAAATCGCAGAGCAGGTTTATCATCATTTACAATAACCGCATCGTCAAGGAGTTCTTTCCAATAAGCAGTATGAGTTGATTTTCCCACCCCCGAAAAAGCCGTGAACAAGTACGCTCTTTTTTCGGTAGCAACGGCTGAGGCATGAAGCATCATACCGTCAAAATCAAGCAATTTATCGTAAAACCAGATGCCGTAAAGAAGATATTCAAGGTCAGCTTCACTTAAACCCGGGTAAAACTCCTTTGCTTTATTAATTGCCTCATCATTTAAAGCAAAGCTTATATCAGCCTTCATATTACCGTTGTAAATATATGGCTGTGCCTGTTTTTTCAGCCTTTCATAGCGGACATCCATCTCTGTTATTATACCGGCAATTTTATATGTCTGCACCTTATATCCCTCCTTTACGATTTTACAATTTTTACATTTTCTTCGCCTAACACGGCTTTTAATTTATTTAAGGTTTCTTCCTTTAATTCTACCCATAATCTTTCGGGAGCGCAATAACTTTTTTTATCACTTTCACAGTAGATATAAACAGGACAAAAACCGTCGTTTTGCTCTAATATAGGAGTAACCTTCTTCATTTTAGCGCCGTCCATAAAATCAACCTTTATATAAAGCTTGATATCATCGTTTTTACTTTTTGGCACCTTGAAGTTATAGGCAAAGTTAGGTACTACCTCAGCATTTTCAAGTACCAGTTCACCTGCGCTTTCTTCCCTCTCGCTTATTTTTCCCATAATTTTCAGCACCTTTGAAACCTCAAAGAGACTCTGATATTTAGAATAAGCAGAAGAAAAACATATTATGTTAATACTTCCGGTAACGTCTTCTCCTGTAATAGTACAAAGTATCTGTCGGTTTTTGAGCTGACGCACTGAGATATCGCTTATCATACAGATTAATGTAACTTTTTTGTTATCATAGCCGCCCTTTAAAAGTTCTCTGACGGTTTTGGCACCACTATACGCCGCAAAGGAAGAATAAGCCTTCATAGGATGTCCTGTCAGGTACATTCCTGTAGCCTCTTTTTCAAGGGCATAAAGCTCGTTTTCTTTCAGCTCGTCCATTTTTGGCAAAACAAAGTTATCTATAGTTTCATCTCCGCCAACAGAGAACATATCCATCTGTCCCCCGTTTTCAAAACGGATTTTTGATTCGGCGGCGCTAATAACAGCCTCAATGCTAAGAAGCATCTGACGGCGATTTTCACCCATTCCGTCAAGCGCACCGCTTTTGATAAGATTTTCAACAGCCCGTCGATTAAGGTCGCGGCTGTAATTTCTGACTATAAAATTATAAAATCCTGTATATTTTCCGCCGCTTTTTCGCTCACTTATAATTCTGCCTACAGTATTTCTGCCAATATTCTTAATCATTAAAAGACCAAATCTAATACCCTCAGAGGTTACCGACATAAGTTCCTCACTAAAGTTTACGTTAGGCGGAAGTATATTTATGGAAAGGCGCTGACATTCGGAAATATATTCGTTTACCTTGGCAACGTTATCGGTAACACTTGAAATTAGCGCCGCCATATATTCCTTAGGATAATGACATTTAAGATATGCGGTCTGATAGGCAACATATCCGTATGCAGCAGCGTGAGACTTATTAAAGGCATAGGAACTGAAATCAGCCATATCAGTAAATATTTTATCGGCAACAGCGCGGTCAATGCCGTTAGCCACAGCGCCGTTTATGAAAACTTCCCGTTCCGCTTCCATAACGCTGTGCTTTTTCTTTGACATAGCACGGCGTACCACATCTGCCCTGCCGAGAGAATAACCGGCTAGGTTACGGCAGATTTGCATAACCTGTTCCTGATATACTATACAGCCGTAGGTTATATCAAGAATAGGTTTTAAAAGAGGAGTGTAATAATGGATATCTTCGGGATGAAAACGGTTGTGAATATATTTTGGTATTGAGTCCATAGGACCGGGGCGGTAAAGAGACAAAATAGCAATAAGGTCTTCAATATTTTCTGGTTTAAAGGTCTTTACTACGTTTGTCATACCGTCACTTTCGTACTGAAAAACACCCAAAGTAAAACCATTGCCCATCATCTCTAGGGTAGCTTTATCGTTTTCGGGTATATTCTCTATTGAAAAATCCGGCGCATTTGCCCTTATACTTTTTACGGCGTCATCTATAACCGTAAGGTTGCGAAGCCCCAAAAAGTCCATCTTTAAAAGACCGAGTTCCTCAAGGGAAGTCATAGTGTACTGGGTTACTATAGCCTCGTCGTTAGTTGAAAGAGGCACATATTCGCTTACCTTTCTGTCGCAAATAACAACACCGGCGGCATGGGTAGAAGCATGTCTCGGCATACCCTCAATTTTTACCGCCATATCTATAAGCTCAGTTACCGAGGCATCGTTTTCATAAAGATTTTTAAGTTCCGGTACTCTGTTTACCGCGCCCGAAAGGTCAGTATGATAATCCCTTGGTATAAGTTTTGCAACTTTATCACAAAGATTATACGGTAAATCCATTACTCTTCCTACGTCTCTTACGGCATTGCGCGCCGCAAGAGTACCAAAGGTTACAATCTGTGCAACCCTGTCGCTTGAGTATTTTTCAATTACATAGTCTATAACTTCCTGACGTCTCACGTAGCAAAAATCAATATCAAAATCGGGCATACTTACCCTTTCGGGATTAAGAAAACGCTCAAAAAGAAGCTGATATTTAATAGGGTCAATACCCGTAATGCCAACGCAGTACGCGGCGATGCTTCCAGCGCCCGAGCCTCTGCCCGGACCAACGGGAATTCCTTTGCTTTTGGCAAAAGCCACAAAATCCTGAACTATAAGATAATAATCAGTATAGCCCATTTCATCAATAACTTTTAGTTCATAATCAAGACGTTCCTTAGCCTTTTCCAGCATATCGTCCTTATAAAGACGGTAAAGACCTTCGTAACATTTATCTCTTAAATAACGGGCGTGATTTTTATCGCCTATATCAAAAAGAGGAAGCTTAATATGACCGAAATCAAATTCAAAATCACACATATCTGCGATTTTAACGCTGTTTTCCACCGCACCCTCAAAGTGAGAAAAAAGCGTTGACATTTCTTCACTTGTTTTAAGATAAAACTCATCGGTTTTAAATTCAAGAGGGTTTTCCTCGTTAAGTTTTTTACCGGTCTGCAAACATATAAGAACCTTTTGCATTTTAGCGTCGTCTTTTTCAGTATAATGCACATCATTAGTAGCAACCATAGGTATGCCCGTTTCTCTGCTTAATCTTAGCATATCGGGTAAAATACGACGTTGCTCCATTATACCGTGGTCCTGAAGCTCAATATAGAAGTTTCCTCTGCCGAAAACACTGTCAAACCATAAGGCAGATTCCTTCGCTCCCTCATAGTCCCCTGAAGACAGCTTTCGGGGTATTTCACCTGCAAGACAGGCAGAAAGAGCAATAAGTCCTTCGCTGTTCTCCTTTAGAAGTTCCTTATCTATTCTCGGTTTATTATAAAACCCCTCCGTAAAGCCGAGGGACACCATTTTTATAAGATTTTTATATCCGGTTTCGTTTTTACATAACAAAACAAGGTGTGTATATTCACTGTCAAGATGCTTTTGCTTTTCAAAACGGCTACGCTTGGCAACATAAACCTCGCATCCTATAATAGCCTTTACGCCAGTCTGCTTTGCCGCCTTAAAAAAATTAACGGCACCGTACATTACGCCATGGTCGGTTATAGCAACCGCTTTTTGCCCATTCTTCTTTACCGCATCAAAAAGCTTGCCGATACGGCAACATCCGTCCAGCAAACTATATTCCGTATGAAGATGAAGATGAACAAAGTCCTCAGCCATATACTAATCTCCGTTTTTTATTTTTTCAGCTATTTCAATAATTTTTTTAAGTCTGTGATTAAGTCCCGAGCGGGTTATTGATTCATCACTTAATCTGCAAAGCTGACTTAAAGACGCTTCGGGGTAAGAAAGTCTGAGCTGTGCCACGCTGTATAGCTCATCACTAAGGGCTTCAAGCTTGCCTGCTTCCTTTAAAAGCTCAATAGCCTTGCGCTGTTCAAAAGAAGCGTCAACCTGTTTTCCTATATTGGAAAGCTCAATGTTATTTTTTCGGTTCTCTCGGTTTCTGATTGTTTTAGCCACCTGAACGTCAATAAGCTCGAGAACCTTTTTATTTGCA
The DNA here is from genome assembly GCA_015065585.1 of Oscillospiraceae bacterium. GTDB lineage: Bacteria > Bacillota > Clostridia > Oscillospirales > Acutalibacteraceae > SIG607. The sequence goes on along the minus strand of SVQC01000006.1, from coordinate 29,009 downwards.
CCCATAAGGGTTAAAAGCTCTTCTATGGTTTCTCCCTGATTAAAATAAATCACAGTAGAATTTCCTCTTATGCTGCGCTTAGGAGAAAGACCTCTGACTGTGAGTAGACTGTAAAATTCAAGAGCTAAGGTAAAATCCTTTATAACAAATTCGGTATGATAATTTTTATATGGGTCGCTCATCTGTCCACAGGCAAGAAAAGCGCCTCTTATAAAGGCAGAAAAACAGCAATCCCTTTTAAAAACATCGTGATTGATACTAAGCAAATCATTTCCATTGTAACCAAAAGCCGACATCACTCTGCCGCAAAGCTCTTTATCTTCAACCGATAGAGTATATCTTATATTCTTATTACCTGTAACCTTTACTCCCGGTATAATTGCAAAGTTTTTCTTAAAAAAGCTGGTATATCTCTCAGCAATATTTTTATTTTCGGTTATAAGGGAAATATTTTTATAAGAAAATGACCTGCCAAAAAGCATGAAACCATAACATTCGGCAACCTGACAGCAAACGCCTTTTTTCTCTTTGCATAAATCATTTTTAAGTTCACTGCAAAACGACATATTATTTATTAATATCCCTGTGCACAGCTACACAGTTATATCCCTTTTCATTTAAAAATTTAGTAATCTCCTCGGCAAAGGTAACGCTTCTGTGTTTACCGCCGGTACAGCCTATTCCTATACAAAGACGGCTCTTGCCCTCTTTACTGTAAAGCGGAACGGCGCTGTCTATAAAGGAAAGTAGCTTATTTGAGAACTCCTTGGCATCATCGGTTGATAATACATATTCTTTTACTCTGTTATCAAGGCCGGTAAGGTTTTTAAGTCCCTCATCGTAAAAGGGGTTAGGAAGACACCTTGCATCAATAAGTATATCTGCATCCATTAGAGGTCCATGTTTAAAACCGAATGATATACACTGAACGCTGAAGCCGTTATTGTTATTACCAAAGAAAATTGTTGATAGTTGTTCTTTAAGCTGTGCGGGTGAAATAAGAGAAGTATCCACTATATAATCAGCGCAAAGCCTTAACACCTTAAGCATTTTTCGCTCAATTTTTACCGCTTCTTCTACCGTTATATCACTGACATTGCAAAGAGGATGCTTTCTGCGGTTTTCTTTATATCTGCGAATAAGTACATCGTCGCTTGCATCAAGAAAAAGCAGTTTATACTGCACGTTTCTTCCCTTTAACATATTAAGAATATTTTCTATTTCAGAAAAAAGGTCGCCGCCTCTGGTATCGGTAACAACAGCAAGACGGCTTAGGGACTCACTTCCCCGTTTTCCCAAATCTACAAAAGACGGAATAAGGGCAGGTGGAATATTATCAACACAGTAATACCCTAAATCCTCAAGGGAATTTACAGCCTGAGATTTACCAGCGCCCGACATTCCCGTAACAATAAGCAAATTCATTTTATTCCCGTCCTTTGAAAATCAGTTCGGTTTCCAGCTTCACACCGTTGTTTTTTAAAATTTTATCCTGAATTTTTACTATAAGAGTTTTAACGTCACTGCAGGTGGCAGCGTTTTTATTGATTATAAAGCCTGCGTGCTTTTCGCTGACCTGAGCGCCTCCTACACTGACACCCTTAAGATTGTTTTCTTCAATAAGCGCCCCTGCAAAATAACCTTCGGGTCTTTTAAAAACACTGCCCGCGCTAGGATATTCAAGAGGCTGTTTTGATTTTCTTCTGGAAAGAAAATCATCCATACGAGCGCATATTTCCTCTTTTTTATCGGGTTTGAGCAAAAATTCCGATGATAATACGGTAAGATTTTGGGCTTTAAAAATACTGTTTCTATAGGAAAGACGCATATCTTTCCCAACAATATCCAACATATTGCCTTTATTATCAAGAACCGTAGTTTTTACAGCAACATCCTTCATTTCTCCGGAATAAGCGCCGGCATTCATAACCATAGCGCCACCCACACTACCGGGAATTCCGTAGGCAAATTCAAGACCTGTTAATCCGTTTTCCTTAGCAAAAGAGCAAAGTGAGGCAAGACTTACACCCGCTTCAGCGACAATACGGTTATTATCTTTGAGGATAATACTATTAAGGTTTGAAGTACATAAAACAGCACCCTCAATACCCTTATCCGACACAAGAAGATTACTTCCCTTTCCGATTACCGTAAAGGAAATATTCTCATTTTTACAAAATTCAATTATACCCGCTAATTTTTCTTTACTGTCGGGCAGAATGAAATAATCGGCAGGTCCGCCGATACGGAAGCTTGTATGACGGCTCATAGGCTCATCTTTAAAATATTCAATTTCATTAAGCTTTAAAAAATCGCATAAAGCCGTCATTTAATCACCTTAATTATTTATAGAGTTTATAAAGGGCAGCAGCGCCGATAAGACCCGCATCGTTACCAAGCTCAGCGGTAAGAATTTCGCAGGGTTTACCCATTACTGCATAGATTTCGTTGTTAACATATTCTCTGATAGGAGCAACAAGAGTTTCCTTTTCGTTGGAAATACCGCCGCCAATGCAAACTTTTTCAGGCTGGAACACATTAATAATATTTGCAACGCCAACCGCAACATACTTAGTATAGGTATCAACAACGTTTTTAGCCGACTCATCTCCCTGACGCATACCGTCAAAGGCAGTTCTGCCGTTTACGTTATCGAGACTTCCTTCGGCAATTTTCCACATAAGGCTATCCTTGTTCTTTTCCATAGCCGCTTTAGTCTGACGGATAAGAGCAGTTGCCGAAGCATAAGCTTCCCAACAACCCTTTCTGCCGCAGGTGCATTGCTCACCGTCAACGTTAATTACGGTATGTCCAAGTTCTCCGCCGGCATAATTTGAGCCGGAGAAAAGTTTTCCGTCAATAATAATTCCGCCGCCGACACCTGTACCGAGAGTTACGGCTACGCAACTATTAACACCTCTGCCGCTGCCTGCAAGAAATTCACCGTAAGCAGCCGCATTAGCATCGTTTTCTATATAGAAATCCATACCTGTTTTTTCTTTTAACATTTTTGTAAGGGCAAGATTTTTAAATCCAAGGTTATTAGCGGTAACAACCACACCGTCAACCGGATTGATAGCGCCCGGGCTACCGATACCACAAGCGTATACATCTTTAATATCTATACCTGCTTCGTCACAAGCCATTTTGCAAACCTTTGCCATATCGTCAACTATTTCTTCTGCGGGACGGGGAAAATCAGTTTTAACCTTTGCTTTTGCAATAACCTTATGATTTTCGTCAACCACACCGGCAACAATATTTGTTCCGCCTAAATCAATTCCCAAAGTATACATTATTTTTTCCTCCAATTTTTTTATTGATACGCGTCTACCGGAGTTTCCTCTCCGCTTTCGCCTTCAAGCATACCAAGTTTTTTAAGTAAATCCTCAGCAGCATTATATCCAAGTTTTTTCTGTCGGTTGTTCATAGAAGCAACCTCTATAATCACGGCCAGATTTCGACCGGGCTTAACGGGAATGGTAACCGATGGAACGGTTATTCCAAGTATCTCGGTGGTTTGCGCTTCCAGTCCCATTCTGTCATAAACTTTATTTATATCCCAAGGTTCAAGATTTATAACCATATCTATTTTTTCGGTTAACTTAACGGCACCAACACCAAAAATACGGCTGGCATTAATTATACCTATTCCGCGAAGCTCTATAAAATGACGGATATTATCGGGAGCGCTTCCAACTAACGACTTGCTTGACACCTTACGGATTTCAACAGCATCGTCTGCAATAAGACGGTGACCTCTTTTAACAAGTTCAATAGCCGTTTCGCTTTTACCGACGCCGCTTTCTCCTAGTAGTAAAATTCCTTCACCGTATACCTCAACAAGAACACCGTGTCTTGTAATGCGGGGAGCAAGCTGTAGATTAAGAAAAGCAATAAGGGCGGCGGCAACTTCTGACGTAGAGTCGCTTGAGCGAAGAACAGGCACTTCATACCTTTTTGCAAGTTTTATCACAAAATCAGGCACCTCAAGACTCCTTGCAATAATAATTGCAGGCGGTTTTTGAGATAAGAAAGTAGCATAGCGGGCTTCCTGCTCCTCAAGGCTTAACTGTTCAAGATAGCCTTCCTCGGTTTTTCCTATTATCTGAATTCGGCTGTTATCAAAATAACCGTAGAAACCGGCAAGCTGAATTCCCGGTCGGTTTATTTCTGTACTCTTTATGAAAATCTCCTCAGCAGCACAGGGCAGATAAAGAGTCTCAAGCGATAATTCATTTAAAAGTTTAGCTAGGGAAACCGTAAAATTTGTATGCATTAAGACACACTCCTTTCATCATATCACCATTATATAATATATTTCTGATAATTTAAAGTTTTTTTTGCGAATTTTAAATAATATTTGTTAAGAAACTATTTAACCTTAATATTATAACTTGTAAATATAATAAATTTAAGGGTAATATCATGGTTTTGTATTGAAAAACACGAGTTATTGTGCTATAGTGTAATAGTGTTTTGACATTTTTATAAGGAGATTAAAAATATATGAAACTAGGTATCGTAGGTTTGCCCAACGTTGGCAAATCAACTCTGTTTAACGCTATTACTAATGCAGGGGCTCAGTCAGCCAACTTTCCCTTCTGTACTATTGAACCCAACGTAGGCGTTGTTGCCGTTCCAGACAGCCGTCTTGATTTTCTGCGCGATATGTATACCGAGGGCGCAAAAGTTCCTCCCGTTGTTCCTGCTATTATTGAATTCGTAGATATTGCAGGTCTTGTAAAGGGTGCCTCAAAAGGCGAAGGACTCGGCAATAAGTTCCTAGCCAACATTCGAGAGGTTGACGCTATCGTTCACGTTGTAAGATGCTTTGAAAACGATAATATCATTCACGTTGAAGGAAGTATCGACCCTCTCCGCGATATAGAAACCATTGACCTTGAGCTTATTTTCTCCGATATGGAAATGGTTGAGAGAAGAATTGCCAAAACCGCCAAGGATTTAAAGGGTAATAAATCTCTTCAGAGCGAATATGATTTTCTCAAAAGATTGTATGACCATCTTGAAAGCGGCAAAAGCGCAAGAAGTATGGAAATAAATAGTGATGAGCAGGAAATACTAAATACCATAGCGTTGCTCACCTCAAAACCTATAATATACGCCGCTAACCTTTCGGAAGAAGATTTCTCTGGCAAAGTTCCCGAGGACAATCCTCACTTTACACTTGTTAAAGAACTTGCTGAAAAAGAAAGTGCTGAGGTACTTCCCATTTGTGCTCAGATGGAGGCTGATATAGCAGATATGAGTGAAGAAGAAAAGGTTATGTTTCTATCAGACCTTGGTCTTGAAAGTTCAGGACTTGACCGCCTTATTCAAAAAAGCTATAACCTTTTAGGACTTATTTCCTATCTAACCGCCGGAGAAAAAGAAGTAAGAGCCTGGACAATAAAAAAAGAAACCAAAGCGCCTCAGGCTGCAGGAAAAATCCATACCGACTTTGAACGTGGTTTCATCAGAGCGCAGATTATTGCCTTTGATGACCTTAAAGAATGCGGTTCACTTGCTAATGCAAAAGCTAAAGGCCTTGTTCGTACAGAAGGCAAAGAATATGTAATGAAAGACGGTGATGTTGTTGAATTCCTTTTCAATGTTTAAAAGACTTTTCGCTTTTCTTATTACTATCACCCTGTTCTTTTGCCTTAGCGGATGCGGTAAAAAGGTGGCATATCAAACAACCACTCTAGAGTACAAAAACGGGGACACCGTATACGCCTCATACAGTTATACCTACACCGTAGATAATAAGCCTGCAATTATCACTGCCTCCTTTGAGAACTCAATGGTGGAGGATTATATAGACGTTTACAGTTATAATGAAACGGGCGATATTGTGTCCTATTCAAGAAAATATGAAAACAGCATAGAAGAAGTATATTCCGCCGAAAAAATCACCAATAATAAGTACCTCTTTAAAGACGATAAGGGTGCCGAATATCTTACAATCATTTTTGACAATACCGGTTTTATCGTTTCAAGCAGATATGCAAACGGCTACGTTACCGAATATGCTTATTCCTACGATAAAAACGGCAAGCCTCTAACCTTTAAACAGCTTAACATAACCCCTTCGGGCAGTAGCCGTATAATTGATTACGAAATCAATTTCACTGACAGTACTTCCTGCCAAATAAAGCCCGTAGGAGAGGCCGCTGCTGACGGTTATTACTATACAGCAACATATAACATTATTAAATAAAGGAGAAATTTTGTTGCTTTACTATTACCCGTTTTATTTTTATTACAATAATGACCCCCTATACGCCTTTGCAATTTTGCTTTTAGTAGTTGCGCTTATTATTACACTTATAGCGCAAATAAGGGTCAAGACCTCTTTTTCAAAATACAGCAAGGTTTTTTCCAATTTAACAGGCTCACAGGCGGCAAAAAGGTTACTTGAAAGTCAAGGGGTATATAATGTTAAAATTGAGCGTTGCTCTGGAAATTTAACAGACCATTTTGACCCGCGCACCAATGTTATACGGCTTAGTGATAACGTGTATGATGCAAACAGCGTTGCCGCTGTAGGTGTTGCCTGTCACGAGGCAGGTCACGCCTTACAGTATGCAAAAAACTATTCTCCTATAAAACTGCGTACAAAAATTGTAACAGTAACTAATTTTGCTTCTAATCTGGCAATGCCCCTTATTTTACTTGGCTTAATTTTCAGTTTTTATCCCCTTTCCCTTATAGGCGTTGCCTTTTTTGGACTGTCAACTCTTTTTCAGCTTATTACTCTCCCCGTTGAACTTAACGCTTCGCGACGAGCTATAACTGCAATTAAAGAAAATAATATTCTTCTTGACGAATATCAACAGAAGGGTGCTAAAAAGGTTTTATCTGCCGCCGCTCTGACTTATCTTGGAGCGTTACTTGTATCACTGGCTCAGCTTTTAAGACTCTTCGCTATGGTAAACAGAAGAAAATAACTTTTAAATTGTGAGGTCTTTTTATGGCTTTTCTACATCGCACCTGGGCAGAAATTAATTCCTCTGCCCTGATACATAACTATAATACTATAAAAAATACTGCAAAGGAATGTCGGCTTATTTCGGTTGTAAAGGCTGATGCTTACGGCCACGGAACCGATATAGTTGTTCCCGCCTTGCTTTCCGCCGGTGCTGATTTTTTTGCTGTTTCAAATATAGACGAAGCTGTTGAACTCAGAAGTTTAAATGTCGACTGTCCTATTCTTATTTTGGGTTATACTCCACCCGAGGCTGCCGAATCTCTCTTTAAAAACAATATAATTCAGACCGTTTACGATACTGATTACGCAAGGAAATTGTCTGTTTGTGCAAAAAAAGCAGGTGTTACCCTTACCGTTCATATAAAGCTTGATACGGGTATGGGAAGAATCGGTTTTAACTGCCGTGAAAACGCTCTTTGCGGAATAGATGAGGCTATTAACTGTCTGAACCTTGAGAACCTTAATTTTGAAGGTGTTTTTACCCATTTTTCTTCTGCCGATTTTGATAACGATTATACCGAAAAGCAGTTTGCTCTGTTTATGAAAGCTACCCAAAAAATAAAAAACAGTTGCAGTAGTATAAAAATCGTCCACTGTTGTAATTCTGCAGGACTTTTGTCTCAGAAAAATAAACATCTTAACGCTTGTCGCCCCGGCATTATCCTTTACGGTCTTACCCCTGATAAAAATATGGCGTTTGACGAAAAGTTAATTCCGGCTATGACGCTAAAAAGCGTTGTTTCTATGGTTAAAGAAGTTGAGGCCGATACCTTTGTCAGCTACTCAAAAACCTTTAAAGCAGATAAAAAGATGCGTCTTGCCACCATTTCGGTAGGCTATGCCGACGGTTATCCTCGCGCGCTTTCAAATAAAGGAAGAGTGCTTATAAACGGTAAATTTGCCAACATTGTAGGCAGAGTATGTATGGACCAGACAATCGTAGACGTCAGCCATATCGATAACGTTAATATCGGTGACGAGGTAATTCTTTTCGGGCAAGAACTTCCTGTTGATGAAATTGCCGAAATCTGCAACACTATAAATTATGAAATAGTATGCGGTATTTCAAAAAGAGTTCCGCGAATTGATACCTAAAACCTTTTTAAGAAAGGCTGTGCATTCTTTTGCACAGCCTTTTATTTTTGAAAAACAAACTTTACAAAGTATTTATGTATAAACACTTATTTTAGAGAAAGACTATCCTTAAAGCCTTATTTTGCAACCTATGGTTGCGAAATAATTAACTTTAGTTGGTTGATAAATATTTTCCCCCTTGCTAGAATAAAACTATATTATTAAGAGTGCTTTGAAAGGCGGTACAAATTATGACCCTAGGACAAAAAATAGTTCAGCTTCGCTCTAATATGGGAATGTCTCAAGAGCAATTAGCTGAAAAAATCAACGTTTCCCGTCAATCCGTATCAAAATGGGAAATGGACCTTGCACTTCCCCAGATAGATAAGGTTCTGCTTATATGCTCACTTTTCGGAATTTCTACCGACAAATTGCTTTGCGATGATATGGCAGTATCTACCGACAAAAAAAGCGACGGTGCCCTTAAATACTTCGGTACTGACGGTTTCCGTGGTGAAGCAGGTGTTAACCTTACCTCTATTCAAGCTTACAAGGTTGGAAGGTTTTTAGGATGGTATTTCTCATCCGCCCTTTACGGAGAAAGCAAAGCTAACCACCGCCCCCGTATAGTTATAGGTAAAGATACCCGTCGTTCAAGCTATATGCTTGAATATTCCATTGTTGCAGGTATTACCGCTTCGGGTGCAGACGCTTATATGCTTCACGTTACCACCACTCCGAGCGTGTCCTTCGTTACCCGTCAAGATGAATTTGACTGCGGTATTATGATAACCGCTTCCCATAATCCTTTTTACGACAACGGAATTAAGGTTATTAACCGCTATGGTGAAAAATTAGATGATGCTACTACCGCCCTCATTGAAGCCTATATTGACGGCGATTTGCAAACTCTAGGTGTTACAGGCAATGACCTGCCTCTTGCTCAAAGAGAAAAAATCGGCTGTATAGTAGACTATGTTTCGGGAAGAAACAGATACGTAGGATATCTTATTTCGCTTGCTTCAAATTCTTACAAGAAGCTTCGTATAGGTCTTGACTGTGCAAACGGTGCTTCATGGATGATTGCTAAAAATGTTTTTGGTGCTTTAGGAGCTCAGGTTACGGTAATAGGTGCAGAGCCTGACGGTCTTAACGTTAACCGTGACTGTGGCTCTACCCATATTGAAAATCTTTGCAAACTCGTAAAGGAGCAGCATCTTGATTTGGGTTTTGCCTTTGACGGTGATGCTGACAGATGTATGGCCGTTGATGAAAAAGGGAATATTATAGATGGCGATGCTATGATGTATATTTTAGGTCGCCGCCTTAAAAAGCGCGATATGCTGAATTCCAACACGGTTGTTGCCACAATCATGTCAAACAGCGGTTTCTTTTCTTCGCTCAAAAAAATCGGCATAAACTGCGAGCAAACCACAGTTGGCGACAGATTCGTTTACGAATGTATGCAAAAAAACGACTATTCTCTTGGCGGTGAGCAGTCAGGTCATATAATTCTTAAAAAATACGCTACAACAGGCGACGGTCTGCTTACCGCTATTATGATTACCGAGGAAGTTTGCGACACAAAGCTTTCACTATCCCAACTCGCCGCCCCCGTTATGCTTTATCCCCAGAAAACAAAAAATTTAAGGGTTAAAAATAAACCTGCTGTTTTAAACGATACAGAGGTGTTAAAGGCTAAAGAAGAGGTTAACACTTTAATCGGTGGCAACGGCAGAGTACTTCTCCGCCAAAGCGGTACTGAGCCAGTTATTCGTATTATGGTTGAAGCAGAAAGTGAAAAGCTCTGTGACGAATATATTGATATAATCGCAAAAGTAGTTATTGAAAGAGGTCATTTAAGTGAATAAACAGGTAAAAACATCCGAACTTTACCATTGCACCACCGAATATCTAGTCCCCCTTTTTGAAAATAGTGTTTATCCTTGGGAAATGCTTCCCAAAATCAAAGATTATATTCTAAAATTAATTGACGAAGGAATTGACAGTTATACAAGATATTCCGAGAATGTTCTTATTGGCGAAAATGTTAAAATTGCTCCTACTGCTACCATTGAAGGTCCTGCTATTATAGGTTCAGGAACCGAAATTCGCCCCGGAGCTTTTATAAGAGGATGCTTAATTACGGGTAATAACTGTGTAATCGGCAATTCGTCTGAATTAAAAAACAGTATTTTACTTGAAAAAGTTCAAGTTCCGCATTATAATTATGTAGGTGACTCGGTTTTAGGCAACTTTGCCCACATGGGCGCAGGTTCTATATGTTCAAATCTTAAAACCGACGGCAAACCCGTTGTTATACACGGCGATGAAGATTATGTTACAGGTCTTCGTAAAATCGGCGGTATCCTTGGAGATTATGCTGATATAGGCTGCGGATGTGTTTTAAACCCCGGCACTGTTATCGGCAAAAAAACTTCGGTTTATCCTCTTAACTCACTTCGCGGTGTTTTCCCTGAAGGTTGCATAGTAAAGAGTATGAATAATATAGTAAAGAGAATTGAGGAATAATTTATGAATTTCATTACGGTAAAAACCTATGAAGAATTGAGCAAGAAGGCTGCTAATATTATTGCCGCTCAGATTATTAATAAGCCAAACTGCGTATTGGGTCTTGCCACAGGCTCTACCCCCGTAGGCACTTATGATATTCTTACCAAGTACTACGAGGACGGTGTTCTTGATTTTTCTACCGTTACAAGCGTTAACCTTGATGAATATGAGGGTCTCGACGGTGCTAATGACCAAAGCTATCGCTATTTTATGAACAAAAATCTTTTTGACAGAGTTAATATCAATAAGAATAACACCTATGTTCCAAATGGATGTGCAACCGACCTCGTTAAGGAGGGCAAGGATTATGACTGTCTTATTAAAGAGCTTGGTGGAATTGACATTCAGCTACTAGGCATAGGTCTCGACGGTCACATCGGTTTTAATGAGCCTGAAGATTTCTTTACGGCTGAAACCCATCCCGTTGACCTCGACCCCTCTACCATTAAAGCTAATGCCAGATTCTTCGAAGACGAAAGTCAGGTTCCCAAAAGAGCAATTACAATGGGTATGATGTCTATTATGCAGGCTAAAAAGATTTTGCTTATTGCAAACTCTGCTTCTAAAAAGGAGATAGTTGAAAAGGCATTTTACGGTCCTATTACTCCTCTTGTTCCTGCTTCTATTCTTCAGCTTCATCCCGACGTAACTGTTATATTCAGCGAAAAATAAATTTAAAGCAATAAATACCCTCCCCCATAGTGAGTGTGCAATAGTAAAAAATATAACAAGAGATATCAAAAAATAAAAAAGGTGTGCAGCAATTATAACTGCACACCTTTTTATACCATTTTAAAAATCAGTTCTATAACTAAGGCGGTTAATGCGGCTAAAATTGCCACAATTATAAGTGGCTTCTTTTTATATGCAAGCACTAATGCCACAGCAGTGCCGATAACGGCGCTTAAAATACTTTCTGTTGAATAAAATATTGCCGGAAAGGTCATTGCCGCCAAGACAGAATATGGAATATAATATAAAAAGCTTTTTATAAACCTTGATTTTATTTCGCGTCGAATAAGGGTAAAGGGCAACATTCGTATAAAATATGTAACCGCCGCCATAAGTATAATATAAATTAAAATACTCATTTTTCTTCCTCCTTAACCGGAAAAAGAATTGCACCAAAAAGCGAAGACACTACCGCGCATATTATTACCGCGAAACCGCTTGAAATAAAGGGTAAAAGGTAGTAGAAAACAAGGCTTAAGGCTATGGATACAGATACGGCAAAAAGCACGTTTCTGCTTTCCTTTGCAGGAGGAACAATTATGGCAATAAACATAGCGTAAAGCATTATTCCCATAGCACCCGTAATTATATCGGGCAGTACTTCTCCTGCAAGAGAACCAAGCAAAGTACCCGTTGTCCAACCAAGCCAGGAAACAAAAATCATTCCGTACATATATTTGGGCGTAACTTTTTCTTCCTGTGCATAGGAAACGGCAAAAATTTCATCAGTAATTCCAAAGGCCGCCAAAAATCTGTTTTTTAGCGAAAAGGATTTGTCAAGGCGTTGGGACAATGAAATTGCCATTAAAGCATATCTTAGATTTATAATAAACTGAGTCAGTATCATTTCCAGATAGCTTCCCATACCGGCAATAACGCCTATACCCGCAACCTGTCCCGCCGAAGTAAGATTAGATGCCGATATTATTGTTGCTTCTAAGGGTGTAAGTCCGCTTGAAACGGCAGTTATTCCAAAGCCAAAAGACACCGACAAATATCCAAGACAAATAGGAAGTCCGTGAACCAGGCCCTTTTTAAAGGTCATTTTCATTTAAATTAAAACTCCCACTTATCACTATTATAAATACAAGCCGAAATCATTATATCGTTTTCAAAATAGAATTTCAGAACCATGTTACCGTTTTTACATACCAAGGTATCAACATCCTCCATAGCAAATGGCATATAGAAGAAATCTTCACTTCCCGATTTTACATTTTCAGGATTCATAGAAGAAAGGGCGGAATTTATTTCAAACTTGGTTGATATACCTGCCGTAAAGCCGTAAACCGTATCGGTTCCAATTATAAGAGAAATTCCCTCAGCCTCGGTTCCCGTTTCAAAGCAGTAATAAAATCCATCTACGATATAAGCTTCTTTTCCGTTATAATCCTCATAGGAAATTATACCCTCGTGACCGTCGCCGCCTTCATGGTTATGCTGTTCCTTTTGCATTTCAGCATCTCTTTCAATAGCATCGGGATTGTTACCTATAGCATATTTAGCCTCGCTAATCTGTCCGACTCCGAGAAAATAATTAATATCTATAGATGGTTGACCGCCGTTTATGTTTTTTTCTTTACAAGCTGAAAAAGAAAGGCACAACAAAAGAGCCATTATAATAGCAACCGCTTTTTTCATATTATTTCTCCTTATTTTGAATGTTTATGCAATAGCTCACTACGCTGTTCCCAAAGCTCTTGTGATAAATCCACATAGTAGGTATGGGGTTTTTCAAAACGCTTAACCTCATCCCAGAGTTTATCAACCTGTTCCTTACAGAACTGAGCAATTTCGTTAACAGAAGGGCTTTTATAAACGAGCTTACCCTTTTCATAAACCTTAACCTGAAGCTTCTTAGCAACAAAATTTTCAACCGTTTTACGCTTCCACGTGTGTTCGGGATGGAAAATTTCATAAGGCTTTGTATCATCGATTTTTTCATGACCCAGCGTCATAACATCGGCGATTGCCTTACCGGTTTCCTTATCATAAAGACGCCACGGAATTTTCACACCGGGTATTGTAATTTTAACGGTGTTTTCACTAATTTTTATCTTAGGAATAATTTTGCCGTCTTTTTCGATAGCTACAAGCTTATATACGCCACCGAAAACAGGCTCTCTGGCAGCAGTAATAAGGCGCTCACCTACGCCGAAAATATCTACCTTTGCGCCCTGAATAAGCATATCTCTTATAAGATACTCGTCAAGGGAGTTTGATACAACGATTTTACAATCGGGATATCCGGCATCATCAAGCATTTTTCTTGCTTTTTTGGTAATATAGGTTATATCACCGCTGTCAATTCTAATACCCTTAGGTCTTTTGCCCATAGGCTTTAATACCTCGTCAAAAACCTTAATGGCGTTAGGTATACCGCTTTTAAGCACATTATAGGTATCTACAAGAAGCGTCGTGCTATCGGGGTATTTCTGTGCATAGGTTTTAAAGGCATCGTATTCGCTGTCAAAAAGCTGTACCCAGCTATGAGCCATAGTGCCAGACGGAGTTATATCAAAATCTTTACCTGCAAGCACACAGGCAGTACCCACACAGCCGCCGATAACAGCCGCTCTTGCGCCATTTATGGCGGCGTCATATCCGTGAGCACGGCGAGAACCAAATTCCAGAACAGGCCTTCCCTCAGCAGCACGGACAATTCTGTTCGATTTAGTAGCAATGAGGGATTGATGATTTATAGTTAAAAGCACCATCGTTTCTACTAAAAAGGTCTGCATTATAGGTCCTCTGACGGTAATTATCGGCTCTCTCGGAAATATGGGAGTACCCTCAGGAACAGCCCATACGTCACACTCAAATTTGAAATTTTCAAGAAAGCTTAAATACCTTTCATCAAAAAGATTTAGGTTTCTTAAATACTCAATATCTTCCTCACTAAAGGACAGATTTTCGAAATATTCAATAAGCTGATGAAGACCCGCCATAATAGCGAAACCGCCCTCATCAGGCACACGACGGAAGAACATATCAAAATAAGCGATAGTTCCTTCCATTTCGCTATCAAGTATACCGTTAGCCATAGTCATTTCATAAAGATCCATTAGCATACTTAAATTTCTTTTATCCATTTTTACTTGCGCCTCCGCAGAAAAATATTTATTTATCTTATAATACCTCAAAATATGACAGTTGTCAACGAAACGAGAAGAGAACCCATATAAAAATGGGTTCTCTTTTTATGTTGTTGAGATTAAAATTCAATTTTATACATTGCGCGATTAAGATTATCACTTTCAGCATAAAGTCTTACTTCGCTGTCGGTATTAGCAATGCGAACTGCTACACTTATTGCACCGGCACGCATCTGACGGTTAGGAAGATTAACGGGATTATGGTCGCAAACGTCACTACCTGTACCTACAATTTTTGCGTTAGGTGAAGCGTAAAAACGAACATACGGCGCGGCATCGGGAACTTCAATACCGTTTTCGTCAACTACGTAGCAGGTATAAAGTGCTATATCTCCTGCCTTTAAGGGTTCTGTGTTTTCAAGACGAAGCTTAAGCGCGTGAGATTTGCCAGAAGTGATTCTCTTATCTTCAGCAACCTTTTTACCGTCCTTGAAGGCCACTACCTTTAATTCGCCTGCTTCAAACTTAACCTGCCATTCGCCGTGACCGTAAAGTTCGATTTCTTTTCTTCCCAAAGATTTACCGTTGAGGAAGAGTTCGAGTTCGTTACAGTTGGTATATGCAACAACGCGAATTTCTTCACCCTCCATACCGCACCAATTCCAATGAGGCATAAGATATACGTTCGGTGTATCTATCCACTGACAAACCTTCTGATAATAAGCGTCTTTTTTCTGCAAGTAAAGGTCAATAACACCTGACTGAGAGCAAATTCTGGGCCAGAAAGCTTCGCCTCTGTGTTCAAAGCCTGCCCACATAAATTCGCCCATTACCCAGTCTCTTTCCATAATGAACTTCCATGTGGTTTCTCTGCCTACAAACCAATTGCTTGTATCGTGGTCAATAGAATCAACATATCCCTGAGTACTTACAAGGTTTATGTTTCCATAGTAATATCCTCTTGTTGTACCTGCAGAAGAACATTCGGAGCCAAAAATAGCTCTGTCAGGATACATTTTATGGATATCTTCGTAATTATGAAGGTTATAGTTAATACCTATTGAGTCAAGACAGTCAAAAATCGTACTGCCTACGGCCTTATCAACAGCCGCAAGAATATAGCGTTCGCTATCAAGCTTTTTAGCAAAGCGGTACATCGATTTATTGATGCGTCTGCCAACCTCGGTCTTGTGATGATATTCTTCATTACCAAGTGACCAGAAAACAACGCTGGGGCGGTTTCTGTCACGCTTCATTACCATTTCAAGCTGGGCTAAACCTTCGTCGGTAGACTCCATCCATCTGCACTCGTCCATTACAAGAATACCCATTTCGTCAAGGGCATCCATAGTAGCGGTAGGATGAGGATAGTGGCTGCATCTGTAAGCATTAGTTCCCATATCTTTAAGCATTTTTACTTTATGGCGTAAAATATTATCGGGAACTGCAAGACCGGTAAGACCGAAGTCCTGATGGGTGCAGACGCCCTTAAGCTTAATATGTCTGCCATTAAGGAAGAAGCCCTTATCGGGGTCACAGTAAGCGGTTCTGAAACCGATTCTTGTGCTATCATTATCGCATTCTTTACCATTTTTGATAAGCACGGTTTCAACGGTATAAAGATTAGGGTCATCAATATCCCAAAGAGCAGGATTGTTAACAGTAGCAGTATATTTTGCAACCCCCTTCTCTTTAGCTCCTACAAGAACGTTACCAAAAGCTTCTGCAACAACGTTACCGTCTTTATCCTTAATAAAGCTCTTAGCGGTAATTCTCTTTGCTCTGCCTTCGTAGTTTTCATTTCTTATGGTAGTTTCAATTTCAACGTCCCAAACAGTATCGCTTTTCTTAACGGGCTTTGCGTAAACACCGTACATATCAATGCAAACTCTATCGGTTTTCTTAAGCCATACGTCCCTATAGATACCGCCGCCCTGATACCACCAGCCTTCAAACTCCTCGGTGTTTACGTAAACAGCAAGAACGTTTTCCTTATCAAAATAAACGTTATCTGTGATATCTACCTCAAAAGTTGTATAACCGCTGAAGTTATGTTTCATAAGACAGCCGTTAAGATAAACAGTTGCGTGTGTAGCTACAGCGTCGAAAATAATAGTAATTCTCTTATCCTTATCTTCCTCGTTAAGCTTGAAATGCTTTCTGTACCAACCGTTTGTATACTCAAAATAACCGGTAGCATTGTTATATTTTTCCTCGGGTGTTTTATGTATAATATAGTCATGAGGAAGATTAACTGCCTGCCAACCGATACTGAGTATCTCCTTATCAGCACCCCACCAGCCTTCAGGATTATCAAAATAGTGATAGGAAGCGGGTCCTTGAAGCTTACGCTCGGTTTTGGACTGACCATAAGTCGGTCCCTTGCTGACCGGTCTCGGCACCTTTAAATCGCCTTCGCAAAAACGCCAATCTGCATTGATTTTTAAAACTTCTCTCATTTTTATCTCCTCCAGATAAAAGCTTTATAAGTACATTATATCCTCTATACTTACTTTTCTCGCAATTTTAGGTATAATAAATAGTCAAAATTTTACCTTTTAAAACAAAACAGCATCAATCCTCCGTTTTTCAGAAGGATGATTCTGAATTTTTACTTTTTTCTTTCTATAACCGCTTCTTTGCCGTCGACAGTTTTTGCGGTAATCTTTATGGCTTTTATATTCTTATCCGATGGCGTATTATACATAATAGGTTGTAAAGTTGCCTCAATTATTGAACGCAAGCCTCTAGCTCCGGTTTTTCGTTCTATGGTAAGTTCAGCTATTCTCTCAAGAGCCTCGTTTTCAAAGGTAAGCTCTACCCCATCAAGCTGGAATAAAGCCTGATACTGCTTAACGATTGAATTTTTAGGCTCGGTCATTATTTTAATCAGGGTCTCTTTGTCCATACCTTTAAGACCGGTAATAACAGGAATTCTGCCCACAAGTTCAGGTATAAGACCGAATTTTACAAGGTCCTGATGGGTGGCAAGCTCTGCTACAGCCTGAGCCTCAAGACTTTTAGGAGATTTAACTTCAGCGCCAAAGCCAAGGCTAGAGCCACCAAGTCGTCTTTCAATAACCTTTTCAATTCCGTCAAAAGCACCTGAACAGATAAAAAGTATGTTAGTAGTGTTAATCTGTATAAATTCCTGTTGGGGATGCTTTCTTCCACCCTGAGGTGGAACGTTAGCAACAGTACCTTCAAGAATTTTGAGAAGAGCTTGCTGCACTCCCTCTCCGCTAACGTCACGGGTAATAGACGTATTTTCGCTTTTACGGGCAATTTTATCGATTTCATCGATATAGATAATACCGCGTTCAGCCTTTTCTACGTCATAATCCGCCGCTTGAATAAGACGGAGTAGTATATTCTCAACATCTTCGCCAACGTAACCTGCCTCAGTTAAGGTGGTAGCGTCGGTTATAGCAATCGGCACTTGCAAAATCTTCGCAAGAGTCTGGGCAAGTAATGTTTTACCCACACCGGTAGGACCTAAAAGCAGAACATTGCTTTTTGACAGCTCTACGTCATCAACTTTTTTAAATATACGCTTATAGTGATTATACACAGCAACAGACAGGGTGACTTTAGCATCATCCTGCCCTATTACATATTCATCAAGTTTTTCTTTGATTTCCTTAGGGGTAGGGAGTATAAATTCCTCAGCCTTCTTATCATTTGCCTTACGGCGAGGTTTATTTTCCTCAGCTTCGCCGTATAACAAGGTATTGCAGAAAGTTATACAGGAATCACAAATGTATACCCCGGGTCCTTCAACAAGCTGAACGACTTCCTCCTGTGTTTTACCGCAGAAGGAACATCGTACCTGTTTTTTATCATTATCTTTAACGGGCATATTAACCTCTCTTGGCAATTACCTTATCTACAATACCGTACTCTTTAGCTTCACTAGCAGTCATCCAGTTATCTCTGTCAGTATCAAGAGAAATCTGGTCTAAAGGCTTACCGGTATTGTCTGATAAAATTTTATTAAGGTTTTCTCTGGTACGCTCAATATGTCTTGCACTGATAAGAATGTCACTTGCCTGACCCTGCGCACCGCCCAAAGGCTGATGAATCATAACCTCGGCATTGGGCAGAGCGTATCTCTTACCCTTGGCTCCGCTTGAAAGCAGGAATGCTCCCATGCTTGCCGCCATACCTATACAAATTGTTGAAACATCGCACTTTATATACTGCATGGTATCATATATAGCAAGACCTGCCGAAACACTTCCGCCGGGGCTGTTAATATAAAAACTAATATCCTTATCCGGATCCTGACCTTCAAGGTAAAGCATCTGCGCAACGATAAGACTTGCAGAAGCGTCATCAACCTGTCCGTTAAGCATGATAATACGGTCATTTAAGAGTCTTGAAAAAATATCATAAGACCTTTCGCCGCGGCTTGTCTGCTCAACAACCATAGGAACTAAATTCATTTCCATAACATTACCTCCGTTTATATGATTATGCACAAGAAAAAGAATTTATAAACAGATTATTTATCAGCTTTTTCTTCGGTTTTCTTTGCAGTAGTCTTTTTAGCAGTTGTAGAAGTTGCAGTCTTTTTAGCAGCAGGTTTCTTCTCAGTAGCTTCGCCTTCAGCCTTTTTGGTTGTGGTTTTCTTAGCAGCGGGCTTCTTTTCTGCTGTTTCTCCTTCTGCTTTCTTTGTTGTAGTTTTCTTAGCGGCAGGCTTCTTTTCGGTTTTTTCTTCTGCAGCGCTTAAAGCATCTACATCGGTAATAACAGCGCTGGACTTAATAAGGTCTAGAGCCTTTTCTACAGCAATATCCTTCTTAAGTTCTTCAGCAGGAACAGCAGCCTTAACCTGCTCTGCAGAAATAGAATACATAGCTGCCATTTCCTCATACTTCTTGTCAACATCCTTGTCATCTGCAACGATATTTTCAAGCTTAACAATCTTCTCAAGAGCAAGACGCATTTTAACCTGTTTCTCAGCCTGAGGACGATAAGTTTTAGAAATATCCTCAATGGTAGCTCCGGTGTACTTGATATAATTTTCAAGGCTCATACCCTGTGACTGAAGTCTATAGTCAAGGTCCTGAAGATTCTGTTTAACTCTGTTTTCAAACATAGCTTCGGGAATTTCACCCTTAATAGAAGCAACAACCTGGTCAAGAAGTCTTGTTTCGGTTTCATCTTCAGCAGCCTTTTTCTTTCTTTCAAGAGCCTTAGCCTTTATATCAGCTTTAAGCTCAGCAAGAGTATCAAATTCACTTACATCCTTAGCAAACTCGTCATCGATTTCAGGAAGCTCGCGTTTCTTGATTTCGTGAAGTTTTACTTTAAATACAGCTTCCTTACCCTTGAGGTCTTCAGCGTGATATTCAGCAGGGAAAGTTACGTTAACATCAAATTCGTCACCTGCATTATGGCCAACAATTTGCTCCTCAAAGCCGGGGATAAACTGACCGGAACCGAGTGTAAGAGAGTAAGACTCACCTTTACCGCCGTCAAATGCCTTTTCATCAACGTAACCGTCAAAGTCAATAACGGTAGTGTCGCCGTTTTCAGCAGCTCTGTCGGTAACCTCAACCATACGGGCATTTCTTTCAGCCATAGCATTAATTTCAGCATCCACTTCAGCCTTTAATACCTTAACCTTAAGGCGTTCTTCTTTAAGGCCCTTATATTCACCGATTTCAATCTCGGGAACTACGGTAAGGGTTACCTTAAAATGAGCGCCGTCTTCTTTGTTAATGGAAACAAGGTCAAAGTCCATCTTGTCATCAACTATTTCCACACCGGCTTCGTTAGCAGCCTCTTCTAAAGCAGGGCCGTAAAGAGAGTTAAGGGTTTCTTCAAAGAAAGCCTCAGCACCGTAATATTTTTCAATAAAGCTTATAGGGGCTTTACCTTTACGGAAACCGGGTACGGTAATCTTCTTACTTTCGCGACGCATAACGTCGGCAAGAGCCTTTCTGAATTTTTCGCCGTCAATAACTATTTCAAGTTCATAACGGTTTGTTTCTACTTTTTTTGCATTTTTTAAACTCATGGAAATACCTCCGCAAAATTTATCAACATATACTATATCATATATTTTTAAAAATTTCTACAATTATTTGGAATTTTTTATTATAATTTTCAGTTTTTTACATCAATTATGAAGTATGGTGTAAAATCTATGCAATCACAGGACAATAATTTAAAGGAAACACCATCATATTCCTTTATCACCCTGTTTATACCACCGCCGTGTATATGGCCGTGGTAAACCTTTTTTATGCCATATTCTTTTATTACATTCATTATAGGCTCGGTAACCTGTCCTGCGTATACCGGTGGATAATGCATAAAAACTATAGGAGTAAGGTTTTCCTTATGCGCGGCTTCTATAGAGGTTTTAAGTCTACCCGCTTCTCTTAGGGCGATTACCTTATCCTCTTGCTTTTCGTAAAGCCAGCCCCGGCTTCCGCAAATAGCAAAATCTCCCACTTTATACATCGAATTGAAAATTATTTCAACAGAAGTTATATTATTTTTTTTAAAAAATTCATGAACTTTTTTAGCGGTAGACCACCATAAATCATGATTACCCTTTAAAATAAGTTTTTTGCCGGGGAGAGAATCCAAAAACTGAAAATCTTTTTTGGTTTCTTCAAGTTTAAGCGCCCAGGAAAAGTCTCCCGGAAGTACAACTATATCATCTTCTTCAATAAGCCTTGTCCAATTAGCCTTTATACGCTCGGTATGATTACTCCAACCGCCGAAAATATCCATTGGCTTGTCGGTTTCAAAGGATAAATGTAAGTCTGATATTCCGAAAATTTTCAAAAAATTCCCTCCGTGTATTAAGTTTATTATTTTAAGTTGCGGGAACACTAATATCGACCAAAAGGTCTGAAAGGAAATGATTAAAATGGAAAACAAAAACGAAAAAATTGTTCCCGGCATTCTTTGTGACGCTTCTCACTGCGTTTATCACACAATGGGTGACAGATGCACAGCAGGTGAAATTCAGGTAGGTTACAAAAGCGCTTGTAACTGCAGTGAAACAGCTTGTACTACTTTTAAATCAAAGGATTAATGCACTGAAAACCACCCGAAAGGGTGGTTTTTCCTTTGAAATCAAATGCTTTGGCTATTCAAAGGCATTTTTTATGTAATTTAATTTGTACTTATATTCCCCATTTTCATTAAATACGGTAACTTCAGCCACGTCAAAACGACAACGGTAATCTATAAAAGTTTTTGACATAAAGGTTTTCGCTGTCATTCTTAGTTTATTCTGCTTATGATAGTCAACGGACTCTGCCGGTGACACAAGTGCATTTTGGAAACGGGTTTTAACCTCAACAAACAGCAAGAGGTTTCCCTTTTCGGCTATTATATCAATTTCACCGAATCGGCTATGGTAATTTCTTTTGAAAATTATAAAACCGAATTTTTTTAAATAATCGGCGGCAATATCCTCGCCCTTTTTTCCTATATTAAATTCCTTATTCATATAAGTTTTTTCAGAAATGACTGACGATGTATTTTAGTAACGCCAAATTTTTTTATGGCTTCAATATGGGCTTTAGTTCCATAGCCTTTATGCTTTTCAAAGCCATACTCCGGATACTGCTTTGCGTACTCAAGAAGAAGTCTGTCCCTGGTAACCTTCGCAAGTATACTTGCGGCGGCTATAGACATACTCTTGCTATCCCCTTTTACAACAGTTTCGCCCTCGATTTCAAGCATCGGCGGATATCTGTTACCATCTACAAGTACGTAATCAGGTTTGACTTTCAGCTTTTCAACAGCCCTGCACATAGCGATATAGGTTGCGCCTAAAATATTAACCTCTTCTATTTCTTCAACATCAGAAAAAGCGATACCATAAGAAACAGCGGTATTTATTATTTTATCATAAAGCGCTTCCCGCTTTTTTTCACTAAGCTTTTTGGAATCGTCGAGACCTTCTATAACAGCATCATCGGGAAGTATAACAGCGGCGGCGCAAACAGGACCTGCCAAAGGACCTCTGCCCGCTTCATCCACACCGCAAACGGATTTGAGTCCCTTTTCTTTCGCAGATTTTTCATAAGAATAATCCGGCATTTTACTCTACCCTTTCAAGCGTAATATTACCTATTTTACAGTTTCGAAATTCCTCTAAAAGCATAGCGGATGCACGTAAAGTATCATACTCACCGCCACGAATTACCATACCGCGCTTTTTAGCAAGACAGCAAAGCAAATCATAAGGTTCAAGACCAAAATCAAGTTCGCCGTATCTTTTAGTCAGTTCAGCTTTATAAGATATTGAAAGGGTTTCAAGAAGTCTCATTCCTAGAAGTTCAATATCCATTACATTATCCTTAATAGCACCCGTAAAGGCGAGATGCTCACCAACGGTAATATCGTCAAACTTAGGCCATAAAATACCGGGAGTATCCAGAAGCTCTAGCTGTCTGTCCACCGCAAACCACTGGCTGCCTCGCGTAACACCTGGTCGGTTTTCAGTTTTCGCCTTATTCGCACCTGCCATGCGGTTAATAAAGGTGGATTTTCCTACGTTAGGAATTCCAACAACCATAAGGCGAAGAGGTTTTCCTGCCATACCTTTTTCAGTATTTGCCTTTATTTTTTCCCGTAGCATATCCTTGACCTTAGGGACAAACTGATTAACACCTTTACCGCTTCTGCAGTCAAGAGCAATAGCGCTTATTCCTCTGCCTTCAAACCATTTTATCCACTCATTAGTAGCGTTTGCATCAGCCATATCGCATTTATTGAGTACAATAAGCATAGGTTTTTTGCCAAGCAGTTTCGGAATATCAGGGTTACGGCTGGAGGCAGGAATTCTAGCGTCAACTATTTCAGCAACGGCATCAACAAGAGCAATTTCCTTTTCCATTTGCCGTCTGGTTTTAGTCATATGGCCCGGAAACCATTGTATATTCTGTGTCTGGCTCATATTAATCTACCCTTCCGAATTCGCTGAGAGGCAATATCCGAAAAGACACCTTTCCAAGAACATATCTTGCATCTATCATACCCATATCTCCTATACGGCTAGAACGGCTGTCAAGGGACTCGTTCCTGTTGTCCCCAAGACAGAAAACATGGCCTTCGGGTACATAAACGGGAAATTCTATATCGTATTTTAAGTTTGTGGGCGTTTTTGTATACGGCTCATCAAGAGCGACACCGTCTACATAAACAATGCCGTTCATAAAATCAATATCCACCTGCTGTCCCTCGGTGGCGATTACCCTTTTAATTATAGGGCCGTTTTCATCGGTAGCAACACCGCTGTTACGGGCATTTCTTGAAACAACCACAACGTCACCCGCTTTGGGCGTATAAAACCAATTAGTTATTATTACCTTCTGTCCCTCTTGGAAAGTGTCCTGCATAGAGTCACCTACTATAGTAGCTACTCTGAATATAAGGGTAAAAATAACAACAACTACCAGTAAAGCGCTGACAACTATTTCAAGCCACTCAAACGCTTCTTTTGTATACGACTTTTTTTCTTCACCGACGTGTGTTTCAGAATTCAACGCAAAAACCTCCCGTTTTAAAAAAATAAAAGGAAAGAAGGAGACAACGCCCGTTGCCTCCTCCCTTTTCATTGATTATAATTAGCCAATTAACTCTTTAACCTTAGCAGCCTTACCAACTCTATCACGGAGATAGTAAAGTTTTGCTCTGCGAACGCGGCCGTTTCTTACGAGTTCTACCTTAGCTACATTGGGAGAATGTACGGGGAACACACGCTCAACACCTACACCGTAGGATACACGGCGTACGGTAAAGGTTTCAGCAATACCGCTGTTGTTCTTAGCAATAACAGTACCTTCGAAAAGCTGAATTCTCTCGCGCTCGCCTTCTTTAATGCGAACATGTACCTTTACGGTGCTACCGATAGAAATTTCGGGAGCGTCTTTTTTCATACATTCTTCAGTAATCTTTTTAATAGCGTCCATTTTTATTTTCCTCCTAATTTCTTTCAGATGTTCATACACAAAAGGCAAAGCCTTAGTCAGAGGACCACCCGCTTTAATGTCGAACTATTCGGCATCAAACCCACCTAAAAGGAGTAGGTGAAATCAAATGCTAAAGTATTATACTACAAACTTCTAAAAAAAGCAAGTGTTATTTTTCCAAATTTTTTTGTCATAAAAAACTTGCTTATTATATGAATATATAATATAATATTGTAGTATTTGACAATAATGAATTATTATGCTCTTCGGAGGCTTAAACATCAAAAATGGTTTATTTGGATAACAGTGCTACTACAAAACCCTGTCTTGAGGTTATCAGTGCAGTGAATAATTCTTTACAAAACTGCTGGGGCAACCCGTCTTCTTCCTATGATTTAGGAATAACCGCAATGGATAATCTTGAAAACTCACGAAAAGTCATTGCTGATTTTATCGGAGCAAAAACCGACGAAATAATCTTCACTTCCGGTGGAACTGAAGCTAACAACACCGCTATTTTCGGTGTGTCTGAATACTCAAAACGCAAGGGCAAGAAAATCATTACGTCGTCAATTGAGCATCCTTCGGTTTTAGAACCCTTAAAGCAACTCGAAAGTCGCGGCTTTAACATAGTATACTTAACCCCGGATAAAGACGGAAAAATTTCGGTGGATGATTTTAAGAAAGAAATAGACGGTGAAACGATTCTCGTTTCCTTAATGCTTGTTAATAATGAAATCGGTTCTATTCAACCTATATTTGAAATTTCAAAAATAATCAAAGAAAAAAATTCCCCTGCCCTGCTTCACTGTGATGCTGTTCAGGGTTTTGGAAAACTGCCAATTAAGGTTTCAAAGCTGGGTGTTGACCTGCTTTCTGCAAGCGGCCATAAAATTCACGGCCCAAAGGGCATCGGTTTTCTTTATAAATCATCATCGGTTAAAATTCCACCCTTTATTTTCGGCGGCGGTCAGGAAAGCGGTATGCGCTCAGGCACTGAAAATATGCCGTTAATATCCGGTCTTTCCGCTGCTGTTAAGGCTTTGCCAGATTTAAGCAAAACCGTAGAAGAAATGAAAATTCTTAAAGAGTATGCGATTGAGCGTCTTAGTAATACCGGTCTTGTTTCCTTTAACAGTCCTGTTAATTCTCTGCCCTACATAATTAATATTTCGGTAGATAAATACAAATCCGAGCCGTTAATGAACGCTCTTGCCGCCAGAGGCATTTATGTTTCGAAAGGAAGCGCCTGCGCCAAGGGGCACAGAAGTTATGTTCTTTCTGCAATCGGTCTTGATACTGACCGTATTGACAGCGCTTTGCGCATTAGTTTTTCAAGATATACCAAAACAGAAGATATTGATATTCTCTGTAACGCTCTAAGTGAAATTACCGCAAAAATGAGAAGGTTTAAAAAATGAAAGAAATTATCCTTATAAAGAACGGCGAACTTGTACTTAAAGGTCTTAATCGAAGTACCTTTGAAAGCATGCTGATGAAAACCATTAGACGTCGCTTGCACGACCTTGGAAAGGTTAGTATCAGGTCTGCCCAATCCACAATATACATTGAACCTGTTGACGAGGAATTTGATTTTGAAGAAGCTTGTGAGCGTGTTCGTAAAATCTTCGGCATAGCCGCATTTTCCCGTTGCGCCGCCCTTAACAAAGATATGAAGGAAATACTCAGTGTAACCCCTTCCTATGTTTCTTCTGCCCTAAGCAACGCTAAGACCTTTAAGGTAATTGCAAAGCGCTCCGATAAAGCCTTTCCTTTTACCTCTCCTGAAATTGCCCGAGAGGTCGGTGGCGCTATACTTTCAAAAATGCCGCATTTAAAGGTCGACGTAAATAGCCCTGATATAACCGTTCTTGTGGAAATAAGGGATTATGCCGCTTATGTTCACGCAGGACAAATCCAGGGTGCCGGCGGTCTTCCTGTGGGAACTGGAGGAAAAGCTACCATACTGATTTCCGGCGGTATTGACAGTCCCGTTGCCGCTTACAGAATGGCAAAACGCGGTCTTATCCTTAATGCCGTTCACTTTGCAAGTCCGCCGTATACCGGACCCCTTGCCGAAAAAAAGGTTAAAACCCTGCTTAGCAAGGTAGCGGTATACAGTGGTGATATTCGCTTAGGTATAGTTCCCTTTACTCAGATACAGGAAGCCATTGCCGAGAACTGCAAGGAAGAATATTTCACCCTTATCATGCGCCGTATGATGATGCGTATAGCCGAACGAATTGCTATGGATACGGGAAGCAAGGCGCTGATTACGGGAGAAAGCTTAGGTCAGGTTGCAAGTCAAACCCTGCCCGCTCTTGCCGTTACTGATGTGGTTACAAAGGAAATCCCTGTGCTTCGTCCTCTTATAGGCATGGATAAGGAAGAAATTATAACAATATCACGAAAAATTGATGCTTTTGAAACTTCTATACTCCCCTATGAAGATTGTTGCACCGTATTTACCCCAAAACATCCCAGAACAAGACCAACTCTTGAGGAATGTGCCAAAGCCGAAGAGGTATTTGATTTTGAGCCGCTTATAGAAAAAGCTATTAACGAAACCGTTTACTCCCGCATTACAAAAGACGGAGAAGCTTAAAGTAAAGAAAGAAGCCTTAAAAATGAACGTAGAAATTTTATTTTATTATGTAGACAGCGAGTCAAATGCAGTAAGCCGCTGTGAAAACGACATTACCGCATTTATTAATCAGATTAGTTTAAAAACTGTTACGGCAACTAAAATCAACTCTGACATAAGAGAATTCAATATAGCCTTAAACAAAGCTCAGCAGCGCTCAAATATAGTATTTCTTTTTTCCAACATAAACGTTGCTACCGATGCTGTTTGTAATGTGTTTAATCTTAGCCGTTATGAAAGTACAAAATTCCCTAATATATTAAGTTTAAACGGAAACCGTAAGGAAATATTCTTTCCTGAAGACAGCTCCCCTTTCATTGACAGAGAAACCGGAGAGGCAGGTTTTATCAAAAAATCAGGCGGCAAAACCATAGTTTGCCTGCCTTTATCTGATGAGAGCGTTTACTCTTTGCTTACCGAGTACGTAGTGCCATTTTTTTCGACAGAATTCAACAATTATTATTCTACTCTTTGTATTCGCACCTTTGGACAAAACATTCAAAAGCTTAAAGTCCCCTTCGAATCCTTAAAACGTAAACATCGAATTTCATTAAATATAAGAGAAGAAAACGGAATTAACGATATCACATTTTCCCATACAAACAAATCCTTCCAAAACGGAGATATGGTTTGCGCAAACGTAGTTGCTGACCTTAAAAATATTTTAGGGGAAAATATCTTTACCATAGGCAAGAAAAGCCTTGCTACCGTTACTGTTGAACTCTTAATCAGAAACGCTCTTACAGTTGCTACTGCCGAATCCTGTACCGGTGGTATGCTTTCCGAGGCAATAACTTCTGTTAAAGGCGCTTCGAACGTACTGGAAATGGGTGTCTGCGCATACTCAAACCGCATTAAAAATGAAATGCTTGATGTAGACCAAAATATACTGGAAAAATTCGGAGCTATAAGCAAAGAAACTGCCGCTGCTCTAGCCAAAGGCGTAAAAACTAAAAGCGGCGCCAGTATCGGCATCGGCATTACAGGCGTTGCAGGTCCCTCCGCCTCTGAAGGCAAGGCAGTTGGTACTGTTTATATTGCACTTTACGACGGTAAAAACTATTGGCTTACTTTACTTAAAGGTCTTGAAAATAAATCAAGAGATTATATCAGAAGTTATGCCGTAAACTTTGCCCTCGACCTTATAAGAAGATATGTTCTTGCTCTGCCCGTATTAATGAACGGTGCTTCATCAGAAGGCAATCTTTTCCTTATAGATAAAAGTAACAGCGTAAATAACACTTATGAAATAAAGGCTAACGGCGGTTCTATTGAAGATATACATACAGATTACCAAAATGAATTTATCACAGGTGAAACCATTTTGGAAGAGGTCGAACCAACTGAGGCTTTCCTTGAACAAAATGAAGATAAATTAGAAGATTATTATTATACTGAGACTTCCTCTGAAGATGAAGATACCTTATCCGAATTCCAAGATACCATCTCTGAAGATAAAGATACCGTTCTTCTTACCGATATCATTATAAAGAATTCCAAAAGTGAAAAAATAAATGCCAAAAAGAAAAAAAGCAAAGACATTTTTTCATTTTTCAAAAGCGGTAATAAGCTTCAGAAAAGTATTAAAATAACTTTGACCTGTTTTGTAGCTCTGCTTCTTGTAGGACTTATAATCAGCTCAGCTTTCTTTATCAACATTTTCCGCGACCGTTCTCAGATTGAAAAAGCCCAGACTCTTTATTCTCAAAGTGATAAGACATCTGTATTTTCTAAGCTTTCTTCAAAAAACAGCGATTTTAAAGGTTGGATTACCATTGACGGCACCAAAATAAACAACCCCGTTTATCAAAGCGATAATAACTCATATTACAGTACCTATAATATGAATAAACAAAAAAGCCGCTACGGTGCTTTGTTCTTTGATTACCGTAATATTTTATCGGGCGAAACGCCCTCTCAAAATCTTGTCATTTAC
Source organism: Oscillospiraceae bacterium (assembly GCA_015065585.1). Taxonomy (GTDB): domain Bacteria; phylum Bacillota; class Clostridia; order Oscillospirales; family Acutalibacteraceae; genus SIG607. The sequence continues at coordinate 16 of SVQC01000006.1, read as the reverse complement.
GGAAAAAATATGAACG
>SVQC01000039.1 GCA_015065585.1 Oscillospiraceae bacterium | reverse complement strand
AACACGGAAGTTAAGCTCACTTGCGCCGAAGATACTTGGCGGGCAGCTGCCCGGGAAAATAGGTAGGTGCCAACACATTAAACAGGTCAATAGACCTGTTTTTATTTTTTATAGAATTTTTGCTTGTAAAAAATGTAAATATGGGATATATTTAGTATATAGATAAAATAAAAAGGAGTATTAAAATGTGTAAAGAAAAAATAACCTCCGGAAAAACCTATCTTGGTATAGAGCTTGGCTCTACAAGAATTAAGGCTTGTCTTATTGATGATGATTATGCCGTTATTGCCAGCGGCGGATACGAATGGGAAAACCGTTATGAGAACGGTTATTGGACCTATTCTATGGATGATATTCATAAAGGTATTAAAGGCTGCTTTGCTGACCTTTGCGCAAATATTGAAAAAGAATATTCCGTTAAATTTGAAAAAACTTCAGCTATCGGAATTTCGGGTATGATGCACGGATTTTTGGCATTTGATAAGGATGATAATCTTCTGACTCCTTTCAGAACCTGGAGAAATACTACTACCGCCGACGCCGCAAGTAAGCTTTCAGAACTTTTTGCTTTTAACGTACCTCAGCGCTGGAGTATTTCCCATCTTTATCAGGCAATTTTAAACGATGAGCCTTATGTTAAGGATATAGCTCATATAACAACTCTTGCCGGTTATATCCATTATCTCTTAACCGGTGAGCGCGAGCTTGGCGTTGGTGAGGCTTCTGGTATGTTCCCCATAACTGATAACGATTATGATAAGGATATGCTCGCTAAATTTTCGAGCCTGATTAAAGACAAAAACTTTGATTGGACTATTGAGGAAATTTTACCTAAGGTAAAGGTTGCCGGTGATAAGGGTACCGTTCTTTCAGAAGAAGGGGCTGCCTTTATTGACGAGCGCGGTATGCTTGTTTTTGGAATTCCTATGTGTCCTCCTGAGGGCGATGCAGGTACAGGTATGGTCGCTACCAATGCCGTTCTTGAAAGAACAGGTAACGTGTCTGCCGGTACTTCTATTTTCGGTATGCTGGTACTTGAGAAGGCACTCAAAAACGTATATAGCGAAATTGATGTAGTAACTACTCCTGCCGGCTCTCCTGTTGCTATGGTGCACTGTAATAACTGCTGTGGCGAGCTTGACGCTTTTGTGAAGCTTTTCGGCGAATTTGCTGCTCTTGCAGGAACGGAAATGGATAAATCAAAGCTTTACGGCCTGCTTTATAAAAACGCTCTCAACGGTGATGAGGATTGTGGAGGTATAACCGCATATAACTACCTTTCAGGCGAACACATTACGGGTATTGAAAAGGGAAGCCCTATGTATTTCCGCACCCATGACAGCAAAATGAATCTTGCTAACTTTATGAAGGCTGAACTTTATTCGGCTATGGCAACCCTTAAAATCGGTATGGAAATTCTTATGGATAAGGAACAGGCTAAAGCCGATAAATTCCTTGGACACGGTGGTCTCTTTAAGGTACAGGGTGTTGCTCAGCAGATTTTAAGTAATGCTCTTAACACCAAAGTCAGCGTAATGGAAACTGCCAGTGAAGGCGGTGCTTGGGGTATGGCCCTCCTCGCCGCTTATATGCTAAAAAAAGAGGGAGAAAGTCTTGGCGAATGGCTTGAAAAATGCGTATTTTCTAATATGAGCGTTCAGGTTACCGAACCTGAGGAAAACGGCGTTTGTGGATTTAACGAATATATTAAACGTTATAAGATTGGCCTTGGCGCTCAGCAGGCACTTGAAAAGGTTTAATTAAGTAATAAATGAAAACCGCTTTTCATATCATTAAACAGATATGAAAGGCGGTTATTTTATGAAATGCTTAATTATAACCAAAAGGCAAATTATAGGCGCCTGCGCTCTTTTTGCGGCGCTTACGGTGTGTATTATAGGAACGGTTTCGGCGGCGGCTGGCAACAATAAAAAATTGCCTATTTACTGTGTGGAATGTGACGAAAAGAAAATAGCAATTTCCTTTGATGCTGCCTGGGGTAATGACGATACAGAAACCCTTATTGATATTCTTGGTGAGTATGATGTACCGGCCACATTTTTTGTGGTTGGAGCATGGGTAGATAAATATCCGGAATCGGTAAAACAGCTTAGTGATGCGGGACATAGAATAGAAAACCATTCCAATACCCATCCCTATATGACGAAGCTGTCAACCGAACAGATGAAAAACGAAATTGAAACCTGTAACAATAAAATAGCTGGAGTCACGGGCAGAACACCTGCCCTTATACGAGTTCCTTACGGAGATTACGATAATCGTGTCGTTGAAACTGTTGAAAGTATGAATATGTACTGTATACAATGGGACGTTGATAGCCTCGACTGGAAAGATAATGCCACGCCCGAGAGCATTTGCAAGAGGGTGGTGAGCAAGGTTAAAAACGGCTCTATTGTGCTATTCCATAACGATGCCGAGCATACCCCTGAAGCACTCCCCACAATACTCAAATGCCTAAAAGACGAAGGGTATGAGTTTGTGTTTATTGAGGATTTAATTTATAAAGAAAATTACGAAATAATCCACGACGGAACGCAGTGTAAATTAAAAGACGGTGCCGAGTAGCACCGTCTTAATTTATTTAATTCAATACACAGAACCGTCCCCTGTGTTTTTAGAATAAATGACAACAAACAATTGTTTAAAATATTATAATTATCTATCATTTAACAGTGATTTTTATAATTGTGCCTGTGTCTTGCAGCATTAATCCATCGCCCCCAAGACCAATATAAAAATCATTTCCTTGTTTAGCAAAACTCAAAGCACTACAATCTTTATTAAAAGTAACAACCTCTATTAAATCGTTATTTTCTATACGATATATTGTATTCTTGTAGACGGAATCCACCTTTTTAGAAGCCAAAACATACAAAATCTCTGAATCGTTAGTTTTATCAACAAACATATCGGTAACACAGGCATTTTCGGGGATACTCACTTTATCAAATTTTACAAAGTCCTTTGTTGTATAAAGATTGCCAAATGATAAATAACAAGTATTATTTATAACTGCATCGGCATTAAGAAGAATTTGATTCTTAATCGGTTTATCCATTTGAACTCCTGACATTTTAAGGGCTTGGCAAAATTCAAATTTGTTGTCTTTGTATTCAAAAAATTCAATGGTAGTTTTACCGCTATTATAAGAACAAGAAAAAGCACAAAACAACTTTTCGTCTACTGAAAACAAATCATATACTCTCTTGTATTTAATATCTCCGTTTTGACTTAATGCCGCAATTACATCCGTTCCATTTTTATACAACGGAACATTTATATATTCGTTTGTTTCGGGCGAGAATTTTACTATAGGATAATTGTTGTCCCCATAGCCAACTCCGAAAAAATATTCATCATTAAAATATTCAGCATCAAAAATATGTAAAGCATCTTTTATTTCTACAAAATTTTCCCATTTATTATTTCTTAAAACATAAGCCTCTGCATATTGAGAGTTAGACATCGGGTCTGCACCTATTGCAATAATATTATCATTTAAGTTTAAAAATCGAATAAATGCTTCTTGCTCAAATCGACCTGAACTTTCCCATTTTAAATCATCAATATTTGTTCTCCATATTGATGTAGGACCGCAATTAGAGTCAAAATCTCCAACTGCAGTATAAACAAAATTATCAATTACTGCAATATCCCACGGATTTCTTGCATTTATATTTAAATTGGTGTTTTCGGCAGAACAAATACCAAAATCTGTGATTGTTTCAGTATTGGATGTTGTTTTGCTTTTTCCACAAGCGGAAAGAGCAAACACAAGAACGATTGCGAGTAATAGTGATAATAATTTTCTCATTTCTTTTCCTCCGAAAAATAAAAAAGTGTGTGCAACCGAAGTCACACACACGAAAAATGCATAACCCCTGATTGCTACCACACAAATCATTTGGCATAACACAAGGAATGCACAAGTGGAGAATGCATTTTTACCAAAATAAAAATACATTCCCTCGTATTACGCCTATATTCGATTTGTGTGGTGTTCATATTATACCACATTAATGCAAATTACACAAGCCTTTATTAAAATATTACTTTTATATCTAATGTTGACAGCCTCGACTGGAAAGATAATGCCACGCCCGAGAGCATTTGCAAGAGGGTGGTGAGCAAGGTTAAAAACGGCTCTATTGTGCTATTCCATAACGATGCCGACCATACCCCTGAAGCACTTCCCACAATACTCAAATGCCTAAAAGACGAAGGCTATGAGTTCGTATTTATAAGCGATTTAATTTATAAAGACAATTACGAAATAATCCACGACGGAACGCAGTGTAAATTAAAAGACGATGCTGAATAGCATCGTCTTTTTTACAGTAATAGGTAATAGAGAAGAGGTGATAAAAAGGGACGGGTATGTAAAAACCCTTGCTTGTGAACAAACATTTTATAATGTTAAAATACCGCATTTATCGAGAATGATAAGAATTAAAGCTATACCTAATCCGAGAGCCAGAACAAGAAGTCTTTGCTTTAAAACACCTTTTGAGTCATTTGCTCTGTCTTCGTCAAGCCAATAACGGTCAAAGCCTGCTCTTTTTACAATTCCGGAGCTAAGCATTTTATGCATTCTGTCTTTGCATAAAAGAGGTTTTTCGTCGGGAAAAAGCTCTTCAATAGTTACGGCATATTCCTTTGATAAAGCGTTAAGTTCACGAAATCTGTCATAATATTTTCCAAAAGTGCTGTCCATCATTTTTTTGTAGCCTTGCGCCATAATAAATCTCCTTTTTACGATTACAGGTAATTTTTAAGAATTTCTATAGCCTTATCAGCCGAAGAAAGTTCTTTAAACATAAGTCCTCTTATTTCATCGTCAAATTCAGCCGTGTCGGGAATTCCAAAGCATTTCATACCGGCGTTGTCAGCTGCTTTTATGCCGTTTGGGGAATCCTCAAAAACGAAACAGTTCTGGGGATTTTCGCCCAGAAGATTGGCGGTTTTAAGAAAAATATCGGGAGCGGGTTTGCCGTTTTCTATCTCATCACCGCAAACGATAGCAGAAAAATAACCGGTAGCGTTAACCTTTTCTAAATGGCTTAACACTATAGGTCTTGCCGTACCTGTTGCAAGGCCGATTTTTATACCGTTTTTTATTAAAAAATCAAGTAATTCCTTTACGCCGTCTTTATACCTTACAACAAGATTTTCGGCTACATATTTTTTTACATCGTCTCTGAATTTTAAAATATCTATGCTTTTAAAATTTGCCATAATGTATTTTGCACAGCTGACTTCGTTCATTCCGCAAACGTATTTAAGGGGGCTTCCCATATTATTAAACCCTTGGATTTGCCCTGCATAATTCCAAGCGGGAATAGAAATTTTCTGAGTGTCGAGCAGCGTACCGTCCATATCAAAAATCACACTAAACACAGTATCATCTCCATGTTATATTTTAATACCCTAAAAGTATAATGTCAATAAATAAATATTTAGTTATTGGGTGTTGAAATTTATTAAATTTAATGATATAATTAATCGGAATAATAATTTAGGGGTGACCTGTATGTCAAATTATATAAGATATTCTTATGAACAACTCGAAAAATTCTGTATTGACTGCTTTAACAAGTTCGGCTTCAGCGGTGATGAAAGCCGTATAATTACCGATGTGTTACTGCTTTCCGACCTTTACGGAATTGAATCCCACGGTATGCAGAGACTTGTACGCTATCACAAGGGTATTGAAAAAGGCCTTATCAAGATAGATGCTAAGCCTGAAGTGGTTTTTGAAACTCCAGTTTCTGCCGTTATTGAAGGTAACGACGGTATGGGACAGCTTGTTTCTCACAAGGCTATGAATCTAGCTATTGAAAAGGCTAAGAAAACCGGTATGGCTATCGTAACCGTTAGAAACTCTAATCATTTTGGTATTGCCGGTTATTATGCAAAGATGGCTTGTGATAACGGTCTTATCGGTATGGCTATGACTAACAGTGAGGCTATAATGGTACCTACATTTGGCAGACTTGCTATGCTTGGAAGTAATCCTATCGCTATTTCTATGCCTGCCGAGCCTTATGATTTCTTCTTTGATGCTTCTACCACCGTTGTAACCAGAGGTAAGCTTGAAATCTATAATAAACTTAATAAGCCCCTGCCTGACGGTTGGGCTCTTGATGCAAAGGGCAAAGGCTCTTCCGATGCCAGTGACGTTCTTAAGAATATCGTTGCTAAAAACGGCGGCGGTATCATGCCTCTCGGCGGCGAAACCGAGCAGAGTGGTAGTCATAAGGGTTACGGTTACGGTATGTTCTGTGAAATCTTCTGTTCTATTCTTTCTCAGGGTCTTACTTCTAACCACACTCACACCGGTGGAAAGGGCGGTACCTGTCACGGCTTTATCGCTATTGACCCCAAGGTGTTTGGCGATGCTGCAGCTATTAAAGAGCATCTTTCAACCTTCCTTAAGGAACTTCGAGAATCTCCTAAGAGTGAAGGTCAGACCAGAATCTATACCCACGGCGAAAAAGAAATTATTGCTAAAGCTGACCGTCTTGAAAACGGCATAGACGTTAATATCAACACCGTTAAGGAAATGTTTGATATGTGTAGCTATGTTGGTCTTAATCCCGTTGATTACCTCGGCGACGTTAAGTTTGAAGACGCTTCTGAAAGCTCTTATAATTAAGGAGAAACAGCAATGGATATTAAAGAAAAAGCTTTAAAACAGCATTATGAATGGAAGGGAAAATTAGAGGTTGTTTCCCGTACCCCCGTTACTAATAAGGAACAGTTATCAATCGCTTATACCCCTGGTGTTGCTGAGCCTTGTCTTGAAATCAATAAAGATTACAACAAATCTTTTGAGCTTACAAGAAGATGGAATATGGTTGCCGTTATTACCGATGGTACTGCCGTTTTAGGTCTTGGTGATATCGGTCCTGAGGCAGGTATGCCCGTTATGGAAGGCAAATGTGTTCTTTTTAAGGAATTTGCCGGTGTTGACGCTTTCCCTCTTTGTGTTCGCAGTAAAGACGTTGATGAAATTGTAAGAACAATTTATCTTATTTCCGGTTCTTTTGGCGGAATTAATCTTGAGGATATTGCCGCACCCCGTTGTTTTGAAATTGAAAAGAAATTAAAGGAAATCTGCGATATTCCCGTTTTCCATGATGACCAGCACGGTACTGCCGTTGTTGTTGGCGCAGCTTTACTTAACGCTCTTCGTCTTACTAAAAAAGAAATCGGCGAAATCAAATGCGTTATCAACGGCGCCGGTTCTGCCGGTATTGCTATTGGTAAGCATCTTCTTAAACTTGGCGTTAAGAATCTTACTATGGTTGACCGTTTCGGTATTATCGTTGAGGGCGACCCACAGCTCAATCCTGCTCAGGCTGAAATGAGCAAGGTGACAAACAAAGAAAAAATGTCAGGTACTCTTGCTGATGCTATGAAGGGCGCTGACGTGTTTATCGGTGTTTCTGCTCCTAACATCGTTAGTGAAGAAATGATTAAGTCAATGAACACCGATGCTATCGTGTTCCCGATGGCTAACCCTGTTCCCGAAATTATGCCTGACAAAGCTAAGGCTGCAGGGGCACGTGTTGTTGGTACGGGACGCTCTGACTTCCCAAATCAGATTAACAACGTTATGGCATTCCCCGGTATTTTCCGCGGCGCTCTTGATGTTAGAGCTTCCGATATCAATGAGGAAATGCAAATGGCAGCTTCTCTTGCTATAGCTTCTCTCGTTTCTGATGAAGAACTTAACGAAGAATATATTATGCCTTTTGCTTTTGATGAGCGTATTGGTAAAACCGTAGCTGAAAAGGTTGCTCAGGCGGCCAGAGACACCGGCGTTGCCAGAATATAAAACTAATTTTTTATGAGGTGAATAAAATGAAAAAGATTTTAGCTCTTTTACTCGCACTAATTCTTGTTTTTACCTTTGCGGCTTGTAATTCTAACACAAAGGGTAACAACGGAGAAAATTCAAATGCAGGCAGTAGCCAAGTTCCTTCTGAGTCAGAGCCTGTATTTAACACCGGCATTGACGACAACGAAGACCCGGAGGAAGATAAGCTCGTACTTGACGGTACTGATGAATATGTTGTTTGTGCTCTTGAAGACAGCGACATTACCCTTAACTCTATAAAGGATATTAAGGGTAAAAAGGTTGCAAGCATATATGGTACTGACGGTGAAAAAATCGTTAACTACTATGGGGCTGTCCTTACCGGCTTCGGTTCTCCCCAGGATGGAATATCTGCATTCAAGGCTAAGAATTTTGACCTTTTCATTATGAAGAAGGGCGCCGCAAAATCTTACGAGAGTCAGGGTATTAAAATTATTCTTGACCCCATCGTTATTGAATAAGTAAAGATTACTAAAATAACCGTGCCGCAAGGTGCGGTTATTTTTTATTTATATTGTTCATAATATAGTTAATCGGCTTGACATATTATCGCAAATAATATATTATTAATATAACTATATATTAATATGGGATAGTATTAACCGAAATGTATTCTGTAAAGAATCAGAATCGTAATAAATTAAAAATCTTATTTAAGGAGGAAATGTATGGCTGAAAAAAAGACGTCTTTAAAACAAACCAAAAAAGTTAATGAAAAGTCCAGAAACGTGAAAACAAAAGCACCGTCTAAAAAAAGCGCGGATAAAACCTATAAGGGTAAAAATATACCGACTAAAAACAGTAACCGACCCCATAAAAAGCAAGAAACGAATGTAAGCAAAAAAAACGTAAGGATAATTCCACTTGGCGGAATTGGTGAAATAGGTAAAAATATAACGCTGTATGAATATGACGGCGATATGATAATAGTCGACTGCGGAATGAGTTTTCCTGATGCTGACACTCCCGGTATTGATATTGTTATACCGGATTTTACCTATATTGTTGAAAACAAAGATAAAATTAAGGGTATGGTGCTTACTCACGGTCATGAGGACCATATAGGTGCAATACCGTATCTGCTTAAAAACTTTAATATTCCTATTTATTCAACAAAACTTACTTTGGGTCTTGTGGAATATAAACTCAGGGAGCATTCTCTGCATAACATTTCAAAGCTTTATGAGGTTAAGGCAGGCGACCAGATAAAACTTGGGAAATTCGCGGTAGAATTTATACACGTTAATCACTCTATTCCCGACGCAGTTGCTCTAGCTATTAAAACCCCTGCGGGAGTAATAATTCAGACGGGTGATTTTAAAATTGATTCTACACCCATTGATGACAATATGATAGATATTGCCCGTTTTGCTGAGCTTGGTAAAGAGGGTGTTCTGGCTCTTTTGATGGAGTCTACCAATGCTGAGCGTCCCGGTTTTACTGCAAGTGAAAAAATAGTGGGTGAATCCTTTGCCACACTCTTTAGAAAAGCCAGAAAAAACCGAATTATAGTAGCTACCTTCTCGTCAAATATACACAGAATTCAGCAGATTATTTATGAAGCTGAAAAATGCGGAAGAAAGGTTGCTGTTTCGGGAAGAAGCATGGTAAACGTTGTGAATATTGCGGCTCAGATGGGATATCTCAATCTGCCTGATAATATTCTTATTGATATTGAAACCATTAAGCGTTATACTCCCGAACAGCTCGTAATTGTAACTACCGGCAGTCAGGGCGAACCGTTGTCAGCACTTCACAGAATGTCTGTTGGAGAACACAGACAACTTGAGCTTATACCGGGAGATATGATTATTATATCCGCAACCCCCATTCCCGGTAATGAAAAAACCGTAGGAAACGTTGTTAACGAGCTTATGCGCCGTGGAGCTAACGTTGTTTACGAAAAAATGTACGACGTTCACGTTTCGGGCCACGCTTGTCAGGAAGAGCTTAAGCTTATGCTGGGTATAACTAAACCTAAATTTTTCATTCCCGTTCACGGTGAACAAAAGCATCTTGTTCATAATGCCGACCTTGCTAAAGGCGTTGGCATAAAGAAAGAAAATATAGTAATATCTTCTATTGGTAACGTTATTGAGATTTCGGACAAAGCAATAAAGATTTCTGAAACCGTTCCTGCCGGCAGAGTACTGGTTGACGGACTCGGCGTAGGTGACGTTGGAAATATCGTATTAAAGGACAGAATTAATCTTGCCGATAACGGTATGATTATCGTTGCTGTAGCCATTGACAGCGTTACCGGCGAGGTGGTTTCAGGTCCTGAAGTTATTACCCGCGGTTTCATATATATGAAAGAGTCAGAAGAACTTATGAACGATATGAATGAAACGGTCTGCGATATACTTGAGCGTTGCTATATAACCGGAACTAAGGACTGGAACGGTGTAAAGGTTAAAATAAAAGATGGTATGTCGCGGTTTATAAGGGAAAGAACCGGAAGAACTCCGATGATAATACCGATTGTTATGGAAATGTAATTTTCTTGAAAGGATGATATAAAATGAAGGTAATTTTAACAGCCGACGTTAAAGGACAGGGAAAAAAAGGCGAACTTGTTAATGTTTCGGATGGATATGCCCGTAATTTTCTTTTCCCAAAAAAATTAGCAATTGAGGCAGATTCTGCTGCAATGAGCGAACTTAAAAATCGAGAATCTGCCGCCGCTCATCATAAGCAAGAAGAAATAGACGCTGCAAAGGCACTGGCGGCTAAGCTTGAAGGTCAAAAGGTGGTAATCCACGCTAAAGCAGGTTCTCAGGGCAAACTTTTTGGCGCTGTTACTTCAAAAGAAATTTCCGCCGAACTTTCTAAAAGTCTCGGCGTGACAATTGATAAAAAGAAAATGAATGTTGCCGATATTAAAAATTTCGGTGAATATACCGCGGAAATCCGCCTTTACGTAGGAATTACCGCGAAAATCACCGTATCGGTTGAGGAATAAAATTATGGCTGATGAAAGACAAATTCTCGATATTGACGGCGCAGGTTTGCCTTATGATTTTGAAGCCGAACAGGGTGTACTTGCCTCTATTCTTGTTGACCCTAATTGTATAGTTGACGTTATCCCTAACCTTAAGGAAGATTATTTTTATATTCCTAACCATAAGGTTATCTATCGTACCCTTATGGATATGGCTAACGATAACATTAAAATTGACTTTATAATTCTGCTTGACCGTCTTAAAAAGGAAGGCCTCTACGATAAAGCCGGCGGTAAAGCATATCTCACAGACCTGATTCAAAGCGAGGCATCCAGTGCTAACGTTATGACCTACGTTGGAATTGTAAGAGAACGCTATTACGCCCGCGCACTTATTGTTGCTTCCCGTGATATTATAAACGATGCCACCGAAAATATTATGGATGCGGGTAAGCTGCTTGAAAAGGCAGAACAGCGTATCTATGAAATCAGAGAGGGCAGGAGTATACAGGGACTTGAGCATATAAAGGGCGTTATTGAGAACGAAACCTTCGACCGCCTTATGAAGATGAGCAATCCCGAAACCAGAAATGATTACATAGGTATACCTACCGGTATTGGCGGACTTGATAAAATGATAACCGGTCTTAATAAATCAGACCTTATTATTCTGGGAGCTCGTCCAGGTATGGGTAAAACCTCTTTTGCTCTTAATATAGTACGTAACGTTGCTATGAATTCGGGAAAAAGAGTTGCTGTTTTCTCTCTGGAAATGTCAAGAGACCAGTTAGCTCAGCGTCTGCTTTCAAGCGAAGCGGCTATTAAGAGTGAAAAACTTCGTACAGGAAACCTTGAGCCTGATGAATGGACAAGATTGGGTGATGCGGCCGCTCATTTGAGAGATGCTGAAATTTACCTTGATGAGTCCTCTAACATTACCGTTCCTGAAATGAAGGCAAAGCTCAGACGAATGGGAAATGTAGGTCTTGTGGTGGTGGACTATTTAGGTCTTATGCATTCTGCCCGTCAGATAGACAATCGTGTTCAGGAAATCTCTGATATAACCAGAGGTCTTAAAATAATGGCTAAAGAGCTTATGGTGCCTGTTCTTGTCTGCGCTCAGCTTTCCCGTGGAACCGAGTCAAAGGGTAGTTCGCATAAACCTGCTCTTTCTGACCTTAGAGATTCGGGTTCTATTGAACAGGATGCAGATATTGTACTTTTCCTTTACCGAGAAAAATATTATGATAACGAAAAGAAGGATGGCGAGGAAAAAGGCGACCCGAATAAAGCTGAATGTATCGTTGCTAAGAACCGTCACGGTGAAATCGGTACTGTTGAGCTTTATTGGGATGGCAGATATACCCGCTTTACTTCTCCTGCGGGGTTTGATGAATGACAGAAGTTATTTCGGCTATCAGAAGTTTTAAATTTCTTGATAATGAAAAACATATTGCCGTTGCACTTTCGGGCGGTGCTGATTCTATGGCACTGCTTTACGGACTTTATATGCTTAAGGAGGAACTCGGCATAACCGTTTCTGCTCTGCACCTTAATCATTGTCTGAGAGGTGAAGAAGCAGACAGGGACGAAGCCTTTGTTCGAAAGGAATGTAAGAAACTCGGCATCCCCTTAACCGTAAAAAGAGTAGATATAAAGGCTGTGGCTAAAAAAACGGGGGAGAGCATTGAACTTGCCGCCCGTAATGAAAGATATCGTTTTTTTGAGGAAAATAAAGGCGATGCCGTTGCAACAGCCCATAATGCTGATGATAATCTTGAAACGGTTATATATAGATTAACCCGTGCTACCGGTATTGACGGACTCTGCGGAATTCCGTCAAGACGTGATTATTTTATACGGCCCCTGCTTTGCTGTCAGCGAAAGGATATTGAAAAATTCTTATCGGAAAACGGCGTAGAATATGTTACTGATTCCACTAATCTTTCCGATGATTATACCAGAAACCGCATAAGACATAATGTAATTCCCGTATTAAAAGAGTTAAATGAGTCTGTTTATGAATCCTTCGACACTACAGTTAAGATTTTGAAGGATGACAGCGAGTATCTTAACCTTATATCGCAGGAAGAATTCGAAAAAAGATTTAAGAATGAAAAGCTTTGCCTTGACGGTTTTGAACTTTTGCATAATTCTATCGCTTCAAGGGTAATCGGAAAGTTTTTAGAAAACA
>SVQC01000038.1 GCA_015065585.1 Oscillospiraceae bacterium | reverse complement strand
CAATGGATAAAAGGGCCGTTGATTTGTTTTATAACAAGATTTTTTCTTTGCTCAAAGAAAAACTTGATAACAACAATATAATTGAAATACTGAGATGGGGCGAGGCAGATGAAGTTTGATAAACTCACAAAGCAGCAACAAGCAGCAGTTTTAGAAAAGGGAAGTATTTTGGTTTCCGCCGCCGCCGGCTCAGGAAAAACGGCGGTGCTTGTTGAAAGAATAATAAAAGAGTTAACTAAAAAGGATGAAACACTCAGTGCCGACAGAATGCTTGTTGTTACCTTTACAAACTCTGCCGCCGCCGAAATGAGAGCGCGTCTTGAAAAGGGAATAGATGAGTATTGCGCGGAAAATCCTAAGGATAAAAGCGCGGCACGTCAAAAAATTCTTTTACAAACGGCGGGCATCAGCACTATTGACTCCTACTGCATCTCTATGGTAAGGGAAAATTTTGATAAAGCTAATGTTGAAATTGATTTTAAAATTGTAGAAGAAAATGACCTTGAAACTCTTAAGGATACCGCTATAAAAACGGTTTTTGAGAAGTATTTTAAGAATGAGGATGAGCTTTTTGTAAGCCTTCTTGACGCTTTCGGTTCTCTTTACGATGATAGCGATTTGGCTGACGCTGTAAAACAAATTTATAGGGTAAGTCAGGATATGCCTTTTCCTTCTGTTTGGCTTGCTAAAATGGAGGAAAGATATTCAAACAATTCTTTTTCCCTTTGGTGCGAGGAGGCAATTGTTCAGGCAAGAGCCTATTTTGAAACGGCCAGAAGGTACGTTTTATCTGCTGAGAAATATTTTACTGCTGATGAGAAAATAAAAAAAGCTTACGGTTCGTCCTTTGAATATGCAAGAGAGTCTTTAGAGAAGGCTATTGATACTGCCGAATCTAAGGATTGGAACGCTCTGTTTGATTTGATGCCAATAGTTAAATTTGATAGCTTTGCAAGGGGCGTTGCGGCTGACGACAAAAACGGAATAAGAGTAAAGAAAATAAGAGAATTTGCCGAAAAGATGATTGAAAAGGCTAAGAAACTTATTTATGACAGCAAAGATGCGGTTTATCAGCATTTTATAACAACGGCTCCATTGAATATTTTACTTTTTAAGTTAACCGAGGAGTTTACCGCGGAATTAAATAAATTGCTTATTGAGAAAAATACCTATTCTTTTAGTGATATTGAGCATAAGGCGTTTGAACTTTTATGCGAATATAAGGATGGAGAAATTGTACTTCGTAAAGATGCTGATGAGTTTATTGACCGCTATGACGAAATCTTTGTTGACGAATATCAGGATGTAAACGATTTGCAGGATAAGTTTTTCTATTATCTTTCAAATATGGGCAAAAAGCTTTTTGTGGTTGGGGACGTGAAGCAGAGTATTTACGGTTTCAGAGGGGCAAACCCTGATAATTTCCTTAATAAACAAAAAACAGCAGTAGATTATAAAGAAGCTCAGAAAGATGATATTAAATCAATTACTCTTGATGCTAATTTCAGAAGTAAGGATGAAATTTGTCTTTTTATAAATCATATTTTTGATAGAATTATGACCGAGGAATTTTGCGGTATAGATTATAAGGCTACGGAACGACTTTTTCCTGCCGCTGTTTTTCCCGTTACAGACACTCCTGCTTGTGAAGTTCATATAACCGATAGTATGGGTGAAAAAGAAAAGGTTGCTGAATCAGCTCATATTGCTGATTATATACTATCTGTTATGAATTCAGGAGAGGTAATCCGCGATAAAAAGACAGGAAAACTCAGAAAAGCAAGATTTTCGGATTTTGCTGTTTTGGTACGATATCTTAAGCCTGTAGCCGCTACCATAGCTCAGGAATTTTTGAAACGGGGTATACCTGTTTCGTATTCTAAAGAGGGGCTTCTTCAGTCTAAAGAAATTAAAACAATTTTGGCGCTTCTTCAGGTTATAGACAATCCTACAAGGGATATAGAGCTTTTATCGGTACTTATGTCGCCGCTTTTTTGTTTTACAAGCGATTATGTTGCAAAAATAAGAATAGATAAAAGAAAATGCAGTCTATATTCTGCCGTTATAAATAGCGCAAATAACGGTGATGAAAAATGTAAGAGCTTTCTTTCGTTTATTGCAGGACTTAGAAAATATGCGGCAATAATGCCTCTTTCAAAGCTTATTGCACATATTTACGACGTTACGGATTATATGAACGTCGTGTCGCTAATGAGTGAGCCTGACGGACGCAGGGCAAATCTTAACTATCTTATAAGCCTTGCTGAGAATTTTGAGAATACCGGAAACAGCGGAATTTTTGCCTTTAAAAAGCATCTTGAGGCTCTCGATAACGGTAAGCTTAAGGGAACGGCTATGAATGCCGGCAGTGACTGTGTAAATCTTATAACCATTCACTATTCTAAAGGACTTCAGTATCCGGTTTGTATACTTGGATTTAGCGGAAGTGGCTTTAGTAACAAAGACCAGAAAAGCTCGGTGCTTATAGATACAAACAGAGGTATATCCTTCTCTTACTATAATGACGACGAGGGCAAAATTAATCCTATTGACAAACGTCTTCTTTCCATATATCTCAAAAAGAATCAGTTAAAAGAAGAACTCAGAATGCTATACGTTGCCCTAACCCGCGCAGAAGACCGTCTTATGATAAGTATGGCGCGAAAAAATGTAGATTCTTTCCTTGTTAATTGCGCCGTTAAGCTTGAGGCTTCTGAAAATATTATAAACGAAGATATATATTTTGCGGCATCATGTTATGCAGACTGGATTATTCCCTGTATGCTTTTGCATGACGGCGGAGAAACTTTCAGAAGTAAAGCGGGATATAAATTACAAGCGGAAGATAGTGTTGGTAACGTACTTTCGTTAATTTGCGATTTTTCTGATAGCAAAACCGAGGAAAGCCAAGAAACTATCCAGATAGACAGCGGTATTGCAAAGCGTATAAAAGAAAATATTGTATACGAATATCCCTATGATATTTTGCGTAAAATAGAGTCAAAATCGGCTGTATCGGTTATGGTGCATAAATCTGAAGAGGGGAATTATGATTTTACCTCAACTCCTGGTTTCTTAAACAGTAGCGGTCTTACCTATGCTCAGCGCGGTACTGCCGTTCATAAAATAATGCAGTATATGAATTTTGATAATGCTGTAGCTGATTTTGAAAAAGAAATAGAGCGCCTTTTAGAATGGGAATATATAAGCGAAGAAGAGGCAAAGGTTGATACTGTTCATATTAAAAGATTTATTGAAAGCGACCTCTTTAAAAGGATGTATGCATCTGATACTCTTAAAAGAGAAATGAAGTTTTTGACCTTTGTTCCTGCTGGAAATATTCATGAAGATATGCCCGAAAGCTTAAAGGACGAAAAAATAGTGGTTCAGGGTGCAGTTGACTGTATGTTTGTTGAAAATGGAGAAATTGTTATAGTTGACTTTAAAACCGACCGCGTAAAAAGCGAGAAACGCCTTATTGATGCTTATGCCGAACAGCTTAACATATATGCTGTTGCATGTGAAAAGATAATCGGCCTTAAAGTGAAGGAAAAAATAATTTATTCCCTTGTTTTAGACCGTAGTATTGTGATATAATTAGTTTTATATTGAACATTATTTTATTATGGAGGAACAGAAATTGCCCCAAAAAGTAAATACCGTAAGAAAAGGTGTGCAGACTCTTTTTCTGCCGACTTCTTCTTTTACAACTACCCTTGTTTCTATGAACTTTTATCTGCCTCTCGAAAAGGAGACTATAGCACAGTATTCATTACTAAGCGAACTTCTTATAACCTGTTCGGCAGATTATCCTGATTATCTTAAATTAAACTATAAGCTGTCTGACCTTTACGGTGCCGATATTCAGTCCTCTGTATCAAAGGTCGGTGATTTGCTTTGTGTAAAATTTTTAGCTTCATCAATCAATAATAATTTTGCGATTGGTAATGAAAATATAGTAGAGCAGAGCGTTAAGCTTCTCCTTGACCTCATTTTCAGACCTAAAACAGTAAATGAGAGTTTTGAAGAAACCGATATAAAGAGAGAAAAGCGTAAGCTTATAGACAGAATAAAGGGCGAACTTAACGAAAAGCGAGTTTATGCCAATAACCGTCTTATTGCCGAAATGTTTGAAGAGGATTCTTACGGCGCTTTCAGACTTGGAACAGTTGAGACTGTGTCTTCTCTTGACGGTAAGGCTCTTTATTCTGCTTGGAAAAAAATGCTTGAAACCGCCTTTGTTCGAATCAATGTTATAGGTCAGTCACAACCGTTAGATGTGTATGACAGAATTGACGAGGAATTAAAGGCTTACGACCGCAGAAAGATAACCGATATAACGAAGATTGCTCCATTGACAAAACGTCAAGAGGTAAAACGGGTAACTGAAAAAATGAACGTTTCTCAGGGTAAGCTTGTTATGGGCTTTAACGCTCCATTTGGAAGCGACGAGGATAGTCTTTCTGCTACCGTAATGAGCGATATTTTTGGTGGCGGACCTTATTCAAGACTATTTGGTAACGTCCGTGAGAAGATGAGCCTTTGTTATTATTGCAGAGCAAGTATTAAGCGTAATAAAGGATTTATGACGGTTGATTGCGGAGTTAGCGAAGAAAATGCCCAAAAAGCAGAAGCCGCTATACTTGAACAGCTTGAGGTTATGAAACAGGGTGGCTTTACCGATTTTGAATTTTCTTCTTCTGTAAAAAGTTTAAAGGATTCTCTTTCCTCTTACCGTGACAGCCAGAACGCTATGGATGCATGGTATACATTAAAAATTGCCGAGAAAGAGGTTTATTCTCCGGAGGAAATAGGAGAAATGCTTGATAAAATAAGCAGAGAAGATATAATAAGCGCGGCGAAAAAATGTTTTTACAATACTGTTTATATGTTATTGCCCGATAAGGAGAACGGATAATGAAAAAAGAAATCTTTAAAAACCGCTTTGATGCGAGCTATGTAAAGTACCAACATCCCTCCGGTCTTCAGATTTTTGTTGCAGAAAAGCCTGATTTCTCATCAAATTATGCTGTTTTCGGTACAAAATACGGTTCTATTGATACTTTTTTCAGTAAAGACGGCGGTGAAAACTTTATAAGTGTTCCCGAAGGTATTGCTCATTTTCTTGAACATAAGCTTTTTGAAAGTGAAGACGGCGATGCCTTTTCGCGCTATGCCGTAACGGGTGCTAGCGCTAACGCTTATACATCTTTTGATAGAACCTGTTATCTTTTTTCCTGTTCTAAGGGTTTTTATGATAATTTAGAGATACTTCTCGATTTTGTTCAGCACCCTTATTTTACTGAAAAAACCGTGGCGAAGGAGCAGGGAATTATCGGTCAGGAAATACGAATGTATGACGACAGCCCTGCTTGGCGCGTTCTATTTAATATGTTGGAAGCTATGTACACAAAACACCCCGTAAGGATTGATATAGCCGGAACGGTGGAAAGCATATCGAAAATAACCGATAAGCTTCTTTATGAGTGCTATGATACTTTTTATAACCCTGCCAATATGTTTATTTGTGTTGCAGGTAATGTAAATGCCGACGAGGTTGCCGATTTCGTTGATAAACACCTTTTAAAGAAAGAAAAAGTTCAGGTTATAAGAGGGGAACATAAAGAGCCTGACTCTGTAAAAAGCAAGTATACCGAGCAAAAGCTTGCTGTTGCTTCGCCTCAGTTCTGTCTTGGCTTTAAACAAAACTGCCAAACTCCTGAGCGAACAAGCGAAGAACTTATTTCTATGGGTGTTACCCTGGGTGTTCTTGCGGGGGATTGCTCACCACTTTATAAGCGTCTTATTGATAAAGAACTTATTAATGACGAATTTGATACCGAGTACTTTACAGGTACGGGATATGCGTGTATAATATTCTCTGGTGAATCAGGAGAGCCGGATGAAGTTAAAAAGGAAATTTTAGCCGAGGTAGACAGTCTTCTGAAAAAAGGAATAGACAACGACCTACTCGGTACTGTAAAACGCGCTATGTACGGCGACGTTGTGCGCCGTCTTAACAGCTGCGAAGCAATGGCTACTCAGATGGTAGACTGCGCTATGTTCGGTTATGATTTGTTTAAAGAACAGGAAATTATTGCATCTATAAATGAAGAGGATGTTATAAACTGTCTGCTTAAGCTTAAAGAGGAAAAATCTGTACTTTCGGTTATTTTACCGATGTAAAGGAAAGGAAGAAAAATATGGCATATACCATTACTATTTTCGGAATAACCATTACTTTAAATCCCGTTGCATTTACTATACCGGGTATTGACTGGCCTATTTATTGGTACGGCATACTTATAGGTACGGGATGTCTTCTTGCTATTATTTACGGTATGGTTAACGCGCCCAAATTTAACGTTGATAAAGACAAAATGATGGACGTTGTTCTTGTAACAATACCTGTAGCCGTTTTGTGTGCAAGAGCATATTATTGTATTTTTGATAATACCAGCGGCGTTAAAATATCATCAGTTAAAGAGTTTTTTGGTTTTGGCACAGCAGGTGGATTTTCAGGTCTTGCTATTTACGGCGGTGTAATAGGTGCTTTTTTATGCGGTGCGCTTATGTGCAAAATTAAGAAGATTAATATACTTGATATGTTCGACCTTGCCTCTATCGGCTTTTTAATCGGTCAGGCCATAGGAAGATGGGGCAATTTTACAAATCAGGAAGCCTACGGTACCTTTACAAACAGCAGATTTTGGGGTATGGAAAGCAATATAACAAAAATGGAAATGGGCGACGGTCTTGTTCATCCCTGCTTCCTTTATGAATCAATTTGGTGTATTATTGGCTTTATTATTCTTCATAAATTAAGCAAAAACCGTAAATTCAGCGGTCAGATATTCTTAATGTACGGCGCTTGGTATGGCTTTGGAAGATTCTTTATTGAGGGCCTTCGTACCGATAGTCTTACATTAGGCAATCTCCGCATTTCTCAGGTGGTGGCAATTTTAGCCTTTGCCGTATGTACCGCTTTGCTCGTGTATTTTAACACTAAAACCAAAAAGCAGACCGAAACTCTGCCTTATGAGGCTATGTTTGCTGAGGAAATGGAAGAAGAAACCATAGAAGAATTTGAAGAATGTGAAGAGACAGAAACGGTTATCGAAGAAACAGAAGAAGTAAAAATAACGGAGGAATAAAAATGGCACAGATTATTGACGGAAAAGCCGTAGCGGCTTTTGTAAAAAACAGAGAAAAAGATAAGGTTGCTGACCTGAATAATCAAGGAATAAAGGTTAGCCTTGCCGTTATTTTAGTAGGTAATGACCCTGCTTCCTGCGTTTACGTTGCTAATAAGAGAAAAGACTGTGATGAGCTAGGTATTAATTCTATTGAATATGCTTTGCCCGAAGAAACGACAATGGATGAGCTTTTAGCTCTTATTGATAAGCTCAATAAGGATAAGGATATAAACGGTATACTTTGTCAACTGCCTCTTCCTCGACACCTTGATGAAACTCAGGTGCTTGAGGCTATTTCACCTTTAAAGGACGTTGACGCTTTTCACCCTGAAAATGTAGGAAGGATTATGATGGGTAAATATGAATTTTTGCCCTGTACTCCTGCCGGTATAATGGAAATGCTTTCTTACTATAATATAGAAACAAGCGGTAAAAACTGTGTAGTAATTGGAAGAAGCAATATCGTTGGTAAGCCGATGGCTATGCTTATGCTTCACAGTAATTCTACCGTTACTATATGTCACTCAAGAACAAAAAATCTTAAAGAGGTATGCAACGGTGCCGATATACTTATAAGTGCTGTAGGTAAGGCTGATTTCGTTACTGCCGATATGGTTAAAGACGGCGCTGTGGTTATTGACGTAGGTATGAACCGTAACGGTGCGGGTAAGCTTTGCGGTGACGTTGATTTTGAAAGTGTTAAAGAAAAAGCCTCTATGATTACCCCCGTTCCCGGTGGCGTTGGTCCTATGACCAGAGCTATGCTCATGTGCAATACCGTTACTGCTGCTCTTAAACAGAACGGACTTAAATAACATGAAAAAGATATTTGCTGTTTTAGCTTTGTTGCTTTTTTGTTTTACCCTTGCGGGTTGCAATGCAAAAAGCGAAATAAACTATAAAAAAGGCGATGAGCTTAGTTACTGTACAGAAGGTAATGTTACAGAATCTTTTGCCGAAAAGCTGGGACAAAGCGAAGAAAAACTTTCTGAACTGATGAAAGATTCGGGAATAATCTTTTACGGGATTTCAAAGGATAAAGGATATATTGTTACGGTATTTAGGCAAAAGACTGAATTTTCAGAGCGAATTACCGATTTATCCTATGTGAGCAATACTGCGCTTCACAGTATTGCTATGGAAATTTCTCCCGATTATATAGATATTTATGAAAGCAACGAAGCGGTTTATATAATACAGGATACAACGGGTTTGAATTCGGAAAATGAACATCCTGCCCTTCAGTACATAACCGTTAAAAAAGGAAATCTCTATATAGTAACCTTTAATTTTTCAAAGGAATATACTGAAAAAAGTTATGAAATATCAAAGTCGGTAATAGATAATATTAGTATTTTAAAGGAAAAAGACAAATTTGTCGTTTATAGTGTACTTATCGGTGTTGCAATCTGCATGATAATAGCCTTTATAACGGTAACGGTTATTTCGGTAATAAAGGATATAAAGAAAAAGAAGTAGGTTAAAATTAACTTTTTATTCACATATAAGTGATAAGTTTGTAAAAAATATATTTTAAACTACTACCATATCAAAGGGAGGCTCATATTATGAACGAGTTTGAAAATGGGAATTTTAACAATGAAAATAATATTCCCGAAGAGCAAAAAGTGTATTATGCAACGCCTATATCAGTTCCTGACAAGAAAGGAAACGGTAAAAACGTATTAACTGTGGTTTTATGCGTGGTACTGTCTTTTGTAATAGGTATTTCAAGCGGTGCGCTCACCGCAAAATATATAGTTGAAAAATCTGGCGGTAATCAAACTAACGGGGAAACCCTTAATAAAACAAATGTTACGATAACGGTAGACGAAACGGCTAATTCGACCATTGAGGCGGTTGCTAAAAAGGTTAATCCCAGCGTTGTCGGCATAAGAACAACCGCCGCGGTACAAAGCTTTTTTGGCGGAAATACCGAGTCAACGGGTGAGGGAAGCGGTGTTGTTTATTCCGAAGACGGATATGTTATAACCAACTATCATGTAATTGAAAGCGCAACCGGAAGAACTAATGCATCAATTGAAGTTTATTTTGCAAATGCATCAGAGGAAGCCGTTTCTGCAACCGTCGTAGGCTACAACATTACTTATGACCTTGCCGTAATTAAGGTTAACAAAAAGGGACTTAGCCCTATTGAACTTGCTGATGCGTCAAAACTTGCTGTAGGACAGTACGTGGCGGCTATAGGCGCTCCCGGCGGTCTTGAATATATGGGAAGTGTCAGCTACGGTATTATAAGCGGTCTTAACCGCACTATATCCACTACTAACGCTGCGGATAAAGAGGTTTCTCTTATTCAAACGGATGCAGCTATTAACCCCGGTAATTCGGGCGGTGCTTTGGTTGATATTCAGGGAAGACTGGTCGGTATAAGCAGTTCTAAAATTGTGTCAGAGAGCTTTGAAGGTATGGGTTTTGCTATCCCTGTTGATACCGTTAAAGACATATGTGATAAAATTATTGCAAAGGAATATAATCCCGACCCATATATAGGTGTTACAATCAGTCAGTCTTGGACGGCAGAACGTCTTGAGAAGTACGGTTATCCGGCGGGTGCAGTTGTAAATAGTGTAGTAGAAAGCGGTCCTGCATCGGCTGCAGGAATTAAGAGCGGTGATATAATTACTGAGTTTAACAAGAAGAATATTACTTCGGCTGAAGGTCTTACAAATGCACTTTCTTCCTGCAAACCCGGCGATACCGTTTCGGTAAAGATTTACCGTTCGGGACGCTATTATACTACGGCAGTAACCGTAAGTTCAAATAATGCCCAATAAAAATATAAAACTATAACATTAAAAAGACAGTATAGAAATTAAACTATACTGTCTTTTACTTCACTAGATGACGTGGATATGAAAGGTGATAGTAATGCGAAAAAAAGGAATTATAGTTATGACTTTTGTGGCAGTAATTATTTTAATTACAGTTTTGCTTATCCTTGATTTCTTTAATTTGCTTCCCCGAAAAATCTATACGGCAAGCGATTTCGGCATTGATGCAGTGCTAAGCAGTATTGATTATAACGGTAACGGTACTGACGACTATACTGATATTTTGCTTGGCGCGAGAGCTGATGCAAAAAATCATCCTACATATGACGGAAAATACTTTGAGGGCGGATATCCGCCGGATGATATCGGCGTATGCACCGATGTTGTTTGGAGAGCCTTTAAAAATGCGGGGTATTCTTTACGGGATATGGTTGATCATGATATAAAATCAAGACCGAAAGCCTATCCAAAGGTGGAAACACCTAATAAGGATATTGATTTTCGCAGGGTGAGGAATCTTAGAATATTCTTCGAAGAATATGCAGTTTCGCTAACATTGGATATAGAGGATATTGCCCAATGGCAACCCGGTGACATAGTGATTTTCGGTAATGATAAACATATAGGTATTGTTTCGGATAAGCGAAATAAAAGCGGACAGCCGTATATTATTCATAACGGCGGTCAGCCTAACCGAGAAGAAGATTATATAAAGAGAGCAACCATAACTGGACATTATAGATTTGATGCTTCAAAGATTGATGAGAGCGTATTGATAAAATGGCAATAAAAAAGTCCCAGACAGAATTCTGTCTGGGACTTTTTATATGTCCTTATGAGAAACAGCGCAATCCGTGCTTTTTATCTTTAGATAGCTGAAATTATGGCGGGTATACCGTAGGAAATAAAAGCTGTAATAAGACCTGCTGCAATTACTCCTAAGGTAATTATGGGCAGAGAATGTTTTATTCTCATATCAAGGATATCTGCAACAAGTGCTCCCGTCCATCCGCCTGTTCCGGGAAGGGGAATGGCAACTAAAATAAATAGTCCCCACAGTTTATACTTTTTCATAGATTCTGTATTTGCTTTTTTCTTAGCTCTTTCATCAAGCTTTGTAACCATTTTAGAAAATAGTTTTGTCTTTTTCAGAAGATTAAATATTTTTCGTATAAACAGTAGTACAAAGGGAATTGGAAGCATATTGCCTAGAACACAAATAGGAAACGCAATAAACAGGTTAATATCTAACAGCGCCGCGGCAATAAGTCCCCCGCGAAGTTCCAATATAGGTAATACTGAAATAAGAAATACAAGAAGTTCATCGGGGATTTTTGATTTAAAAAATTCAACAAAACTGTGAACAAGTTCTTCCGTCATATTATTTCCTCTCAAAAATTACAAAAAGTTAAAGAATTCGTTTAAATATTCTGCTACAGGCATTGAATTAACGGTAGGCTCATACACAAGAAGATATAGTATTAAACCGGCTGTTATAAGCAAAAATCCGCAAAGAATAAGTATGGAAATGGTGAGTTTGCTGATAGTCTTTTTTGCCTTTTTCTTTTTCGGCTTTTCTTCAATATAGTTTTCAGACGCGGTATCGTTATCATCAGCAATGATATAACTATCGTCAAGAAAAATTGTTTCTTCCTGATTTTCCTCGAAATTAAGCCTTGCACCCGAAAAGATTATATCAGAATCTTCAGCATTGTCAGGTTCTCCATTGGTGGTAGTCTCTTCATTTGCAGGGAAAACAATTTCTGAATCTACAACGATGTCGTCGGTTACTCCATCAATATTGTCGAGGTTTATTTCCTCAGTTTTATTTAAAATTTCCTCCGAGGGTTCTTCATCGGCAATTTCTTCTGATACAACTTCGGTTTCTTCGGTAATTCCTTTTTGTTCCTGTAAAACTTCTTCAATTTCTTCCGGTTGGTTGGTAATTTCGTCTTTAACTATTACTTCTTCGGTTTCGGGAGTACGGCTGATAGCGGTAATATAAGGGAAAACGAGGCTATCGCAGATATCCTTGCGCAGAGATTTATTTTCACTTAAAAGAATAATAGACTGGGGGCCGCTTTCGACTATGCAACCGCAAAGTATACCGTCCTTGCTTACAAGAGGAAGGGATTTATCCAGTATTTTAGGCAGGGAAGGTTCCTTTATTCCATATTCTGCTGTGTTTACATCACTTAAAGGAACGCCGACTGCCTTGGAAACAAGAGAAATAAGTCCGGCTTCACCGTTCGTTTCGCCTACAATGATAATTACGCGGCTACGGCTGACCGCCTTCGCAAGACTTGAAAGCATTTCTTTGGGTTGATGAGTGCGGTTGTTTAAAACACGGGAATGGCAACAGCCACCCAGATTGAATTCAAACTCAAAATCAGAGGGAGTATTGTAGTAAATGATATCTATTTTTAAATTCTGTACCATAATTTATGCTCCTGGCTTTTATTTTATTCGGTTTCTTCAGCAGGCGGTTCAACAGTGCTGCTGTTTTCACTGCTGCTAGTTTCATTGTTTTCGCTATTATCAGTTGATGGAGTTTCTGAACTGCTGTTTTCACTACTGCTGTTATCAGGCTGTGAAGTATTTTGCGAAGTATTTTGGGATGTGTTTTGGGATGTATTTTGAGTTGGTCGCTGTGTAGAGTTCTGTGACGGAGTGGTAGCAGAGGAACTCGGATTAGAAGAATTTTCAGAAGTTGTTTCTTCTGATGAATTGTTTTCAGATGAAACGTTTGAATTTACAACCGTCTCGGTAGCTTTGTATGAATCTAGTTTTCTTTCGTCATACCAAGCCTTTGGATAACGGGGAGATTTATTAACGGAGAAGGAGATGTTTTCGTCTGTGCTTTTAAGTTCTCTTGCCATAATGACAAGTCTTGCATTCTTAAAAGCCTTACTTGTTGTAACGAGAGTAAGAAGCTTATCACCACTCTCAATATTAATATCCGATACAAAAAGATTTCTTTCCTTAACTTCGGATATCCAACTGTTGAAAGACGTGCTGCTTGCAAAATTTGCCTTAGTAAATTCAAAAAGATATCCGTCATCGTCTTCTTTAACGGCATTCATTATCATTACTGCGAAAATTTTATATGTAACGGTAGAGTCGTTAAGGAATAGGGAAATATTAGGATTATCATTTAAATATGGAAGTGATTGATAATTACCTAAAGAACCGAACATTTCTCCGTCGTTCATATTTTTTCCGT
>SVQC01000058.1 GCA_015065585.1 Oscillospiraceae bacterium | reverse complement strand
CATTTCGGTAGTTGAAGCTTTAATTGCTTCAAGAAATGCGCCTCTTGCAGACCACACGGATTTTTTGCGCTCCTCTGTATCTACAATGTATGCATCAATGGCACCTATTTCAAGACATAAATCAGCAACAGTCTGTAAGTCGGCATTTACTTGTTTCTGCGTATTTCCGTCAAAGGTGAAAAGAATATAAGCACTGTTTTTAGTATCAGGGAATTTTTTGCCAAGATAATCCTCTGAAAATAAAATGGTATCTCTGCTCATATATTCAATGGCAGTAGGGGTAACCTTTGAAAGCATAATTTTTGGGACAGCCTCAATAGCGCTAGCCATATCTTTAAAGGGTACAAGCAGACTAACCGAAATTTTAGGAAGAGGAACAAGCTTTAAAACAGCTTCGGTAATGATACAAAGAGTACCTTCAGAGCCAATAACCAAATCCTTAAGACTATATCCCGAACTGTTTTTTGCAACCTTAGCGCCAAGGGTTAAGATTTCGCCGTTTGGCATAACCACCGTAAGACAGCGCACATAATCTCTTGTAACGCCGTATTTTACGGCTCTCATACCTCCGGCATTTGTGGATATGTTACCGCCGATAGTGGCAGATTTCTCTCCCGGGTCGGGTGGATATAGAAAATCATTTTCCTCAGCAAAGGCGGCAAGCTCCATAAGCAATACACCCGGCTGAACAGTAATGGTCATATTGTCTTTGTCAAGGTTTAAGATTTTATTCATTTTTGTGGTTTCAAGTAAGATTCCGCCCTCGGTGGCAACTGACGCGCCTACCAGTCCAGTTCTGCTTCCTCTTACTGTAACGGGAATATTATTATGGAAGGCATATTTCATAATTTCTGAAATCTGCTCTGTAGAAATAGCTCTTACCAGAACTTCGGGCATTTTTTCGATGCCTCCAAGCTCATCATGTGCATAATCAGGACTTATTTCATCGCCGTAAAACACCTCTTTTTCACCTACGATTTTTTTAAGAACTAAAACGTCGTCTAAAGTGACCTTTTTATACATGGCGATTCTCCTTAATTTTCTTAATAAGCATAGGTAAAATTTCGGTAGCATCACCCTTTATGCAGTAATGGGCAACGTCAAAAATAGGGGCGGAGCTGTCGGTGTTTATAGCAACGATACAGTCAGAGGATTTCATACCCGCGGCAAACTGCACGGCGCCCGAAATACCTATACATATAATAAATTTCGGCTTAACGGTTCTGCCTGAAAGACCTATTTGATGCTTTGCATCAAAAATGTTAGCTTCAACTAAAGGTCTTGTGCAGGCAACTACACCGCCGAGTAAATCAGCAAGCTCATTAGCATAGCCTCGCATAGACTCTGAGGAAGCACCTCTGCCAACGGCAACGATAACATCGGCTTCGGAAATATCAATATCACGAGGCTTCTGTTTATGTGAAATAATTTCAATATTGGAAAAGAGCATTTCTTCAGTTACAGTCATTTCTATAATTTCACCGCAGGGATTTTCACTTTTTTCGGGTTCGGAAAACACTTTATATCGTACGGTGCAAAACTGAGGTCTCGTAGCAGGTGTAATAATCTGTGCCATAATGTTACCGCCGAAAGCAGGTCTTATTTGCACCAAATCGGTGTTCTCTTTCATTTGCAGAACGGTACAGTCAGCAGTAAGTCCCGTTTTACATCGTGCGGCAATTCGGGGAGCTAACTGTCTGCCTAAATTAGTAGCGCCGATAAGAACGCTTGATGGTTTGTATTTTTGGATAAAATCATAAAAAGCGGCTGTAAAGGGTTCGATTCTGAAGGTTTCAAAGGCTTTATTATCATAAATAAAAACTTTATCAACCCCGTATTTTAACAGTTCGTTTGCCTTGTTTTTTATATTACTGCCGATTAAAACTGCATAAACGGGGTGATTGATTACCTTGGCGAGTTCTTTGGCTTTTCCGCAAAGCTCGTAGGTTACGTGGTGGATAGAATCACCGCTTATATCGGCAAAAACGCAAATGCCTTTCCATAGGGATTTATCTATCTCTTTGTGCTCCTCAACAAAATCAATTACTCCGTCACCTTTTTTAACGCACATTTTACACATTTTACAGGCAGAAGATATGTCAAGGACACCATCCTTATAACTGATAGCGTTAAAGGGGCAAAGTTCTATAAGTTTTTGCGCCGTTTTGGAATTTACAACATCTTTATTTACAACAAGCTTTCCCATAGACTTCTCCTCCTTATATTAATTTCATATTTTCAATCAGCTCATAAAGTTTATCCGACTGCTCACAAGAGTTTCCCGTTATATCGGTTTTTTGGGTGTTTTTTTCGGGCGGGAAAATTCTTTCAACATGAGTAGCAGAACCGCTAAGTCCGTAATTGTCGGGATTTTGGTCATCAAAATCGTTGAAGCTCAAAAAATTAACAGCATCTTCTTTTAACGTCTTTTTTAATTTATATGAGGTATGCCGTCGGTAGTCTGTTTTCCGCATATGATAATATCAAAATTTCCACTTTTTATTATACCTTGGGAAAGGGTATAAGCAGTTGCCAGAACATCAGCACCGGCAAACTTACGGTCTGAAAGAACTGTTCCAGAGGTAGCGCCCATACATATAGTTTCCTCTATTGCCGCTTTTGCCTGAGGCGGTCCCATAGTAATACTCTTAACGGTTCCGCCGAATTTTTCGGAGAGCGATAAAGCAACTTCTATAGCATATAAATCATAGGGATTGATTTTACTTTCAATTCCGTTTCTTTTTAAAACGCCGGTAACAGGGTCAACCTGCACGTTGTTCGAGCCAGGAACCTGTTTTACACAGAATAAAATATTCATAAGGTAACCTCCATAAAAGAAATGTCACAATTCATTATATATGATACCACAGTTATAGAATTTGTTCAAGGAAAGGTTTCATAGATAAAACCGCCGCTTTTCGTTATGAAAAACGGCGGTTTTATTTTATAACGAAAACCACACGCTAAGCGTGTGGTTCCAAAGAGGCTTTTGCCGATGAGTAATCCCGCCGCAGCGGTA
>SVQC01000057.1 GCA_015065585.1 Oscillospiraceae bacterium | reverse complement strand
AATATTGATAGCGACCACAACAGCAACATAAATTGCAGAAAAAGCCACCATCGAAATTTCCAACGGAAATGCCGAACTTCTTTTTCGATTAGTCACTACTGTTATAACTGCGGTTAAGCCAACCGCAAACAGCACCATTGCAAAGCCGATCCAAAATACCGTGTTCCTATCGGTAGTCAAAATTAGCGATAAAGCGATATATAACGCTGCAATAATCGAATATACCGATAGAATTATCCCGTGCTTTCTCATTTTACCCCTCTTTTCCATCTGTATCTGTTTCAAGATTATCAATTGCAAATTCCAGACATAACATAATTATTTCATTTCTGTTTCGTCCAGTGTCCTCTGCAATTCGATCCAAATCCTTTATTAATTCGTTTGGTAATCTTGCAGACACAACAGAGGTATCACCCTTATAGCGTTTTGATGGTATAAATAATTTTTTACCAGCCAAGATTATACACCTCCATAATATTGCTGATATTATTCAACAATGTTATTGTAATACAAATGTTTACAGATGTCAACACTATTTTCGACATATCGCAAACTTTTCTTGTATGATTTTTCGCTCTTTATCGCATATTATATCACATTAATTCCAAAATTGCGATATATCCTACACGATTTATCGCAATTTTGGGTAAAATTTTATGTAGTAAGGAGGTGCGCCGGTGAATACAAAAGAAGCAGTTGCCAAAAGAATACTTGAATTGTGCGAGGAAAAGCATATTGCCATTAACGCTTTAGCCAATATCTCCGGTGTAGCGCCCTCTACAATTTATAGTATGCTAAATGAAAAGAGTCAAAATCCGGGAGTCGTTTCTATAAAGAAAATATGTGACGGTCTTGAAATAACTGTTCGTGATTTTTTTGATTGCGACCTCTTTGACAGCAGAGAACAAGAAATATACTAAAAAATGCTTATGAACTCGCCTGAATTCATAAGCATTTTATTTATTAGAAAATCAGTTTTTCTTCCGTCACATTCTGGATATCAGTAATATTGATCTGAATAAATGGGCCGCCATTTCTATGGTATTCACCATATTCATCGTATCCGTAAAAATGAACATTTATATATTCAAAATTTCTTTTAAAGAAGCCGCCACTTTTATATTCATATTCTTTTAATTGTTCTAAAACATTTTTGATTAATTCGGTAGATTGAACTTTTGTTACATCCTCTGAATATTTTCTTTAGGTGCAATATACAGTTGTATGTATGGATATTTATATGTATCGTAGCCGCCGTACTCAAAATATCCGTTTTCCAGAGCGGATTTCTCAAAAATATTCTTAACTAAATCAAAATAAACATTCGAACTTATATCAATAATATTATCTTCTTTGCTATCCTTTATATTTTCTTTTTTATTCTCTTTTTCCATAACCTCGGAGTTTGTTTGCTGATTACTGGTTTCGGGTGTGGAACTCTCATTTTCGAGAACTTTTTCACATCCACATAAAAGAAATAACATAAAAAATAACGTTATTATGATTTGTATGGATTTAATTTTCATATTATCACTTCCTTTTATCCTTCATTTTCATATTTAATTCTGAAATAATCTAAATACTTTTTGAAGGTATCCTGAGCAGAGAGGCAGGTATCGGTGAGGTAACCTTTCTCCTGATTCCACTCTTTAAGACCGCGATAGTAGAACATTTTTATTTTGTCTTCAATAATAAACGGAACTATTCCATGCTTTAAGCATTCCTTGAACATAATGAGTCTGCCGACACGTCCGTTACCATCTTGAAACGGGTGGATGCGCTCAAACTGAACATGGAACTCAATAATATCTTCAAGCTTTACATTCTCTTTGCCGTTATAATCGGCAAGAAGTTTTTTCATTTCAGCCGACACATTTTCGGGCAGTGTTGTTTCTCTGCCGCCGACCTCGTTAGGCAACTTTTTATAATCGCCGACCGCAAACCAATCTTTTTTAGCGTCGCTTGTTCCGGTCTTGAGAATAAAATGCAAGTGCTTTATGAACTTTTCGCTCAGCTGCGATTTTGCACTTTCAATGATTTCGTCGATACAACGGAAGTGGGTGGCGGTTTCAATAATATCGTCAACACGCACGCCCTCATCTGTTATGCCGATAGTGTTGGTTTCAAAGATATAGCGTGTCTGGTCGTGAGTGAGGCGGCTGCCTTCGATGTGATTGGAATTATAGGTTAGTTCAATCTGTATTTTATGATAAATTCCGCCGTGGGTCTGACTGCGCTTTTCCTCTTTCAGAATATCGAGCAATGTCTGCGGAGCTGGCTTACTTTTATTGCTTCTTTCGGGTTTTTCTGCGTTTTCGGGTATGTTCCATGTTTTGCCCGTAAGGAAAGCGCCGGGGACACGACCGGCAGCACAATAATTCCGAACGCTACGCTCGGATGTATTCCAAAGTAAAGCGACCTCTTTAACGGATAAATATTTCATATACAGACCTCCAAATTTACTGTTATTAGTATACCACGGCATCGGCAAAATGTCAATGCGGATAAAATGACATTTGTTTGTATTTTTGCCGATAACGGCATTTTTACTCTGTCCGCTGATTAGCCTACACGATTTTGTGTGTTGTATGCCTCAACCGGTGCTTTTTATTGCACTGCCAAAGGGGTGATTTTTGTGCGAAAATATCCGCAGTTCTACAAAAAGTTCTAAAAGACTTTCTCAAAAATCCATTAGAACTCGGCAAAATCGGAGACGACTTTTAGACTCTGATTTTCACTGTGTTTTTTGATATAAAAATCGTAAAACCCCTGAAAACATCGGGGTTTTCGGGGTTCTTGCTATTGCCGTTATCTTCCGTTAAATTCCGCCAAGTTCGTTTTTTGACACTTGACTCGAAATCTCGTAGGGCATGTTAAGTGTCGCCAGGGTTCGAATCCCTGCTGCTCCGCCATGTAAAAACCTCTTTTGTCTACCTGACAAAAGAGGTTTTTACAATGATATCCGTTCCCTGCGGTCACGGATGATATAGCTGACGCTATGATATCTGCTTCGCAGATGAT
>SVQC01000056.1 GCA_015065585.1 Oscillospiraceae bacterium | reverse complement strand
TGACAAGCCCATGTATCATATAGGTGTATCAAACCTAAACGGCTTCTACATTATAAAATAATGTACCTCCGGCAATTTCCCCGGAGCGCTCTGAGCCTAAACACTATTTACCCTCGCTCAGACGAGCCTCCTTTTCATTTTCTATTATACCATAACCGAAAATGTTTGTCAACATATTACACTAAATCTATAACATAACGGTTTACCCGTACACGACATACGCATACGGGTAAACCGTTATAAAGTAAAAATGGCGATGATGAAACATCTCCATCATCGCCATTTTTTTATCTTTCTACAATCTTTTTATACTCTAATTGTATCAAAACATCTTCCTCATTAAAGGTTAATCTTAAACTTATTTTTCCTTTTTTTTCATCCTGCCATTCCTCTAATAACGACTCATTTGAATAAATAGAAAAATCTTTTATTTCCCCTATTGAGTTCTTTGCCCCCGGATATGTCGAAGGACTTCCAAACTCATCACTTATCATCTTTTTCATATTTTCTATCAATTCAGGAAGGTTCTCATCACTTTTAGAGATTTTACTTTCATATCCTCCACCGTACAAAATGTTTTCATTTTCTTTTTCTTCAAACATTAAATACTTTGTGAAATCAACATTTTCATAGGTTGTTTTCAATATAAAATCATATCTCCCACGATGTTTACTCTCTTGAATTTCAGATTCTTTTATTGACAGATTTTCACAAGTTTTTTCTAATGAGGAATCAATGCTTTCCACAAAATCAAATTTTAACATATCTGAATTATTTTTCTGAGACACAGTATTGGAGCATGCACACAATGAAAAAGCAAGCAAAATCCCAATTAAAAAACTACATATTTTTTTCAATGCCTGCACCTCACAATGTTACAGTATAAGTATCAAGTTCGCCATTTACATAATTATAGAAAGTTAAGAAATGTCCCACCATCGGTGAACCTGATGTTGTCCACAACACTCTGTTTGAAGCAAAATAATTAGTATTTGAATAAGTTGTTCCTGCAACCGGATTAGTTTTGTTTACAGTAACAACATGTTCATATTCATCGAGATCCAAATCTTCAAATCCTGGATAAGAATACAGGAAACCATCCGCAATATACTGAACCTGAATTCTGCTTACAGAAACACCTGCTAAGTTTTCATAATAGAAAGAACATTTATAGGGTTTATAATATGTCCAAAATCCATCAGAATATAGAGCCGCTGTTGCCGTAGCATGAACAATATAATCTCCATTCCAACTCAATGGTGGGAAACTTGCCTCCATATCATAATCCGGACCCTGCGCTAAAACATTAGCTACAGAATTATCTACAACCATATTGTTGTTTTCATCTTCTACATAAGATATAAATATATCTTTCTCAACTTCATCTTCCACTATATTAGTAACACATATTGCTTTATCTTCTGAATCATTTATAGGAATAACTTCAACAATAGTATCTTCTTCTATTGATGCACCATTTTCAGAAAGAACATTAAGAATCCCCGATGGAAATTTAGATGCTTCAATATAAAATTCAGCAGTTTTAGACACAACTGTTTCAACAGGCACAACCGGCGCTGCATCTTCAGGCGGAATGATTGCTCCTACCGTTGTTGTTGCCGCCAACATACAAATCATCATAATAATAGAAATCATTTTTTCATAATTTTTTCTCCTTTCAAAGTTCTTCACTTCCCTATACATATCATCCACTTTCTGGCCACATGACACTTAATCCCACCTTTCTCGAATAACAAAAAAACGCATAAATCAAAACCCCTATTCAAAGAGGATTGACTTATACGTTACGATGCCAACTTTCTCTATTTTTTATATCTCTATACTATCAGAGGAACACAACAAAAGCTGCAACTTAACCGAGCCAACCCTCTTTGAAAAATTACTTACCATTGTTATCTCCTCCAATCTTTTAATTTTATGGGTTTATTATACCACATGTCTTTCTGAAAAGCAATAGTTTTAGAAAATTTAGGCATTTTTTACAACAGTTTTTTTCTTCCAAATATCTTTTGAAAAAATCCTTGCGGAGCATCAGCTCCCGGCTTCTCATCAAAGAACTGCTGCTTACCCTCAATTAATTTTTCAGCCAATGCCTTTTGTTTATCTGCAGCCTGTCCGGCAGATAAAGCTGCTTGACTTTCTGCTAATTTATTTAATGTTTCAAGAAGCTGTTTATCTTTCTCCCGGTTATGCTCTCTTTCTTTTTCAAGTTCCGCCTGCAGCTTTTCCACTTGCCCCCTTAAAAATACAACTTCACTGTCTTCTGAAGGCGTAAACGAGGGTGTAAACGAACCGTCAACTGTTGACGACAACTTACCGTCAACTTGTTTACGGTCATTTTTCAAAAACGCTTGTTTTATGAGGTTTTCACCGTCAACGGATATGTAAACAACACCGTCAACCGTTGACGTAAACGGCTGTAAAGCTGTTGACAGTTCCTTACTCTTTCTTTTTTGATGAACAGCCTGCTTTGATACACCTAATTCATCTGCAATTTGTTTTACAGTTTTACTCATAATTACACCTATTCCTCTGACTCATCACTATTTATATTTTCCCCGGCATTTATTCTTGCAATATCTTTAAGAAATTCATCGCCATCTTGAGGGAAGTCTATCAGAGCAGTCGTATATACTCTTACCTTTTCTTTTCCCTCATCTTCTCCATAAAAGCCTTTTGATTGTATAAATTTAATTCCTTGCATTTGCATATACTCCATAGCTTTTACGATACTTCCCTTTGTACCTTCTAAACGCATACCAACCGTAAGATGAGCCATAACACACACTCCTAATATTATTTTATATTTTTTAATTCACCTAAAATATAATCACTTAATTCCTGTGACGGTGTGATTTTAACAGAAATATGTCCGTCCTGGTCAATCTGCTCCATGCGTTCGGATCGCAGACGTTCCTGCTGCAGCTCGGCAACTATTTCGTCAAAATATTTTATTACAGTATTTCTATCTACGCCTACTGCTCTTGCTATCGCTGCCTTTTTTGTTATACCCGGATTTTCTCTCATATACTCCATTATAACAATCTTTTTACTTTTTCTGCCGTTCCC
>SVQC01000037.1 GCA_015065585.1 Oscillospiraceae bacterium | reverse complement strand
GCAAATACAATATGGTATTGACATCTCCACTTAGTATGTTCTAAACTATTTATGTCCTTCTCTTTCATGGCTAGGACCTCCTTGGTATATTTTGTTGGGTTGGCGAACCTCAACTTCAATATACCAAGGAGCTTTTATTTTGTCCATAGCTAAAGCTCTTTTGCCCACTGGCAGAGCCAGTGGTTGTCATACGAATGTAATATGCACCCCAAAAGGTAGACACTTTTGGGGTGCATATTACTGTTTAGGGTTTTCTTATGAATTGGCAATCTCAATTTGCTTTTTTAGCTTTTCAATTATTCTTTTTTCGAGCCTTGAAATATAAGACTGAGAAATGCCAAGCTCGTCGGCAACTTGCTTTTGAGTATATTCATTATATCCTGCCATACCAAAACGCATTTGCATTATCTGTTTTTCGCGTGTGGAAAGCCTGTTAACCAGTTCGTTAAGCAGTCTTTTTTCGTCTTCTATCTCTATTTCTCTGCCAACCTCTTCCCCATCGCTTCCAAGTACATCGGAAAGCAACAGTTCATTACCATCCCAATCAACATTAAGCGGTTCATCAATTGAAATTTCATATTTGATAACAGAAACTTTTCGTAAATACATTAAAATTTCATTTTCTATACACCTTGAAGCATAGGTTGCTAGTTTAATATTCTTATCCGGCTGAAAAGTATTTACTGCTTTTATAAGGCCTATTGTACCTATCGAAATCAAATCTTCAGCACTCGCAGTTGGTGTTTCGAATTTTTTGGCTATATAAACAACAAGCCTTAAGTTATGTACAATTAATTCTTTTTTTACAAATTCGGCATCGGTATTGTATTTAAGCAAAAGCTCTCTTTCTTCGTCTATTGAAAGCGGCGGCGGAAGTGTCTCTCCGGAGCTAATATACAATACATTAAACTTAACGCCAAGTTTACTCAAAAATTTAATAACAATATTCTTGATTTCTGAAATTTTCATATTTAGCACCTCAGATTAATATTTCTGGATTTACAATTGCTTTATAGTCATCTTCAAAGCTATGCTTACTTACAGCAAGTAAAACCGACATACTTTTTTGTCCGTTTATTTGAACATTTTTAAAGGGATACGCCGTTATTAATC
Organism: Oscillospiraceae bacterium; assembly: GCA_015065585.1. Lineage (GTDB taxonomy): Bacteria > Bacillota > Clostridia > Oscillospirales > Acutalibacteraceae > SIG607. The sequence goes on along the minus strand of SVQC01000037.1, from coordinate 12,506 downwards.
CATCACCCTCTACCGAGGATACTGGAAGCAAAATCGGTGACAACATATCTAATTTTCCTAAAATCAGTGTTGCTGTTTTATCATCGGTAATTATAACCTGTTTATTAGTATATGGGTCTTTAAGAGAATTGCCTGTATCGACAAGCGCGGTTATTTCAATACAATTATTATCATTCATAAATTTAAGTGAACATCTATCAGCGAATTTTGATTTTTTACTTATTATATAGCAGATAAGTCTTATTAAAATATAAAATATTACTGTGAGGAAAATAAATAATAGCGGTGAAATATTAAAATAAACAACAGAATTATTTAAAATCATTCCTTTGGGTTTAAAAAACGCCCATAACGAAGTCATTAATCCATTATAAATAAACCCAACAGCTATATATGTAAGAGTATTTTTCATTATTTTAGTCGTACCGAAAGCAACTATAACTATTATGAACGCCGAAATAAAAGAAATTAAAATTTCAGCAACGGCGCCCATATACGGTAAAAAAATTAATAGTGAAAAAAGTGAGCCTACAAACGCTCCAAAAATAATTCTATAGTTCTTTAAATAAGTACCGGTTAACTTAGAAGTCAGCAAAATCAAAAAATAATCAATTACTGCATTCACTAAAATTAGAACATCAGCATAAACGGTCATATAATCACCGTTAATTATTATATGACAATTGCTTTGCGAAATTTGCCGAAATCAGTAGGTGAAATAAAAAAATATCGCAGTTATTATACTGCGATATTTTTAATTTATTGGACTGTAGCGTACACGTAGCTTGAAGAACCTGTATCAGGGAGAAGTTTTGCAGTAACTTGCTTATTTCCACCATCACTTGTATAAACCGTAAATTCAAGCTTTTGGTCAGGCTTAGCTGATTCGATAATACTAAGAATTATTTCATCAGATGTAATTGCCGTACCGTTAACGTGTGTGATAATGTCGCCTTCTTTAATTTTTCCAAACAAATCACTGTCATTACTAACAGAAACGACCAGTATACCGGTAGTTCTGTAATCGCCTACCTCTTTCATTAATTCAGTAATGGTCTGATATGATATTCCAAGTCTTGCTCTATCGTTGACACAGCCGTATTTAATGAGAGATTCAACAATTCTTTTAGTTGTAGTAGTTGGGATTGCAAAACCGGTTGCTTCATATTTTTCTCCGGAAATTTTAGATGAAGTAATACCAACTACCTGACCATACATATTTACAAGTGCGCCGCCGGAGCTACCGGGATTAATAGGAGCGCTGGTCTGAATCATTTTCATAGAATAGCTTGATGCAACCGTGACTCTGCGTTCCTTTAAGGAAATAATACCTTCCGTTATACAATTGTCTTTTGCCTGAAGTGGTCTACCGACAGCAACAACGTTTTCACCAGTAATTATTTCATCCGAATTTCCAAACAAGGCGGGTATGAAGCCGTTGCCATCAATTTTCAGTACAGCAAGGTCGCTTCTTGTGTCTCCTGCTACAAACTCTGCAGAATATTCTTTACCGTCATAAAAGCGCACCCTGAATTTAGCATCCGCTATTGAATCATAAATATGGTCATTTGTTATTATATAACCGTCTTCGGTATAAACAACACCCGAAGCGGTGGAAGCAGTCCCTTCACTGTTATAAACTGTAATACCAACAATAGATTTATCGACTGCTATAAGCACTTGAGCAGGTGTCATTTCATCAATATTAGTTGGCTTTGCTTCAAGATTTAGTGTTGTATCGGTAAAATTATTTTCAAAAATTTTGCTTTTACCAATATAATATCCGCCTAAGCATGAAGCGGAAACTAGAATTACAATAGCCATCAAAAATGCAAAGATTTTAATGCCTTTTGATATAGGCTGACATTTATTTATTTTTGAATATTGTATCTTATCAAAATTATTGTTATTTTGATAAAGCTCTGCATACACCGGTTCGGCAGAATCACTACTTATCTGTTCGGTAACAATTTGTTCCGGCTGGTTAACACCATCGGCCGATACATTTTCGTTTTCTATAAAGTCGTTCATATTTTACCTCCGTATTTAATTGGCAATCTTATGCCGAACTCTGTAAATTGTTCTTGTTGACTGCTTTCTACAAAAACGTTACCATTATGAATTTTAACTATCGTCTTAACAAGATAAAGTCCGAGTCCCGTGCTGTCCTTATTGGCAGAACGCGAACTATCGCCTTTATAAAATCTGTCAAAAATCAACGGTAATTCTTTTTCCGGGATACCGCTTCCGCTGTTTTTAATTCTGAATTCTATATTTGAATTATCTTTTTTAACACTAAAAGATATTGTTCCGTTATCATCAGTGAATTTTATAGCGTTATCACAAAGATTGAAAATAACCTGATGTATTAAATCTTTATCAGCATAAATTTTGACACCATCAATATTTTCAAGCCCGACTATATCTAATTTTTTTCTAGCAATTCGCTGTTCCTGGCTAAGTAGAACATCAAGCAGTAATTTCTTGAATTCAAAATCAACCGGTTTAGGTTCAATTTCGCCAGCTTCAAGCTTTGAAAGGCTCAGCATACCCTGAACAAGTCGGGACAAGCGCTTGATTTCTGTGGATACAATATTTAAATAGTACGCTTGTTTTTCCTTCTCTATTGTACCGTCGATTATACCGTCTATAAAACCGCTTATTGTTGTCATAGGCGTTCTGAGTTCGTGAGAAACATTAGCGATAAAGCTTCTGCGCATACTTTCAAGTTCAACAAGTGAATTAGTCATTGTGTTAAATGAAACAGCCAATTGACCGATTTCGTCGCTACTCATTACGGGAATTCGTTTTGAAAAATCACCTTTTGCCATAGCAATAGACGCTTCAGACATCAGTTTTAGAGGCTTAACCCATCTATACGTCAAAAAATAAAGAGCAAAGAAAAGAAGAAAAATCGGTATTATTGCACCAAAGAAATACAGCTTAATAAGTTCACCGTAAAACTCTGTTAAATCAGAGGCGGGTGATGACGAAAAAACATAACCTAAAAGCTTGTCGCCGTCAACGATTTTTCTGCCTGAAGTATAGTGTGTAGATATATGCAAATTATTAAGTTTGCCTATTTCTTCATAGTCGTTATCTATCTTTTTTAAAAAGCTTTCACTTACTGTTTTTACCGAATGAACACATACGCTATCAATTGCATAATCACTGCAGGAACAGGAAATAACCTTACCGCTGGTATTTATAATGATGATATTGCTGTTATTAACACCTGACATAGTCCGAACAATATTGTTAAGATTTCTGCTAAACATTTCAGAACTATATTCCTGTTCGATAAATCTACAAACAGCATCACAAGATATTGAAAGTGAGCGCATTTTATCTTTTGTCATAAAATTATTTATAAGAATGCTTACAACTACTATTATGACGGTAAAACACATTAAAAAAGCAAGTGAAAAAGAAATAAAATACTTTTTAAATGTACTCAGTCTAGTCAATTATTTTACCTCAAATTTATATCCAACACCCCAAACGGTTTTTAAATTCCATTTGTCAGATATACCTTCCAATTTTTCTCTAAGCCTTTTTACATGCACATCTACTGTACGAGAGTCACCGTAATAATCAAATCCCCATACTTCGTCAAGTAGTTGGTCTCGGGTATAAACTCTGTTAGGATTACTTGCTAAATGAAAAATCAGTTCAAGCTCTTTTGGCGGAGTATCAACCGTATTAGAATCAACTATCAGTTCATAGTTAGTAAGATTAATTATGAGTTTATCATATTTAACTATTTTTAAATCGTTGTCAGATACTGGATTACTTCGTCTTAATACAGCTTTAATGCGGGCTATTACCTCTTTTGTATCGAAAGGCTTAGGTATATAGTCATCTGCGCCAAGCTCGAGACCTAAGATTCTATCAAAAGTTTCACCTTTTGCAGTAAGCATAATAATAGGAACGTTTGATACTTTTCTAATTTCGCGGCAAACCTGCCAACCATCAATGCCGGGAAGCATAATATCAAGCAAAATAAGGTCAGGATTAAATTCTTTTTGTAACTCAACGGCACGAATACCACTAAAAGCCACCATAGTTTCAAAATTATCTTTTTCAAGATAAAGTCTTATAAGTTCACAAATATTTTCATCATCATCAACTATAAGTATTTTATATTTGTTCATAAAAATACCCTCCGCATATCACGATAAATATATAATACAACATTAGTATTAATAAAATATGAATAAATGATAATTTTTTTATGTAAATTAAAGCAAAGAAAACCGCCCACTATAGTGGACGGTAATATACTTCTCATAAAATATATTATTCAGCTTCTGTTTCAGCTGAATTTTCTTTCATCTTTGCAAAACATTCGCTGCAGTAAACGGGACGGTCTTCACGCGGCTGGAAAGGAACCTTTGCGGGGTTACCACAAGCACTGCAGGTAGTCTCGAACATTTCACGCGGTGCTCTGCCTGCGTTCTTACGCTTGTCACGGCAGGGCTTGCAGCGCTGCGGCTCATTTGCAAATCCTTTGGACTCGTAGAACTCCTGTTCTCTTGCAGTGAATACGAATTCTTCTCCGCAGTCCTTGCAAACTAAAGTCTTGTCTTCGAACATCATTTGTACCTCACTTGTTTGTTTTAGCCCCGGTCGGAATTACACCGACATCTTTGATAACAACGCTCTGAAATTGAGCTACATGGGCATATATAATCACAGTATTACCTGTTGATTTTTAAAATTTTCTTCCTTATACGCTGTAAAGCATTATTAATATTTTTAACAGAAACATTTAAATAATCAGCAGTTTCGTTATAATTTCCGAATTTTAAATAAGCGGCTAGTACGCTATATTCAAAGGAAGAAAGCGAAAGTTTGATTTTATCCAGAAAATAAGTAAAACTTTCATTATTTATAACAGCTTCCTCCGGACCTAAACCATCAATAACGGAAATATCATCAATATTATCAATCAAATGAACAGGAATATGCTTTTTTTGATATATATGTCTAAGGGCCGAAAGTAAGCTGCGCTTAATACAAACAGAAGCAAAAGTAGAAAATGATGCCGAAGAAAAGTCGTATACACGGGTTGCGGAGTATAATGCCATAAGACCTTCCTGAATAATGTCATCCCTATCACTCAAGTTGAAATCAAGTGCAGAAACATAGTGGTTAATAACAGGCAGATATTTAGCTGAAATAGTTAAAAATAAATCAGTTTCGCCGTTTTGTATACGTCGAATTATATCATTTTCATCATTAACCGAAATATTCTTTGGGAATTCCATTAAAAAAGCACCGTCAAAAGTTTATTTACGTACTAGTATATATTATCTTATACTTTTTATTTTGTCAAGTATTTTATTATATATTATACATATTTTTTGATAAAAGTTGAAAAAATTTCTACAATTTTCATTATTTTTTTACAAAAATTAACTTATGATGCCATACTTTTCCACAGCTGCCGTTATTTCACCATACATATAGAGCGAACCCAAAGATATAATCGGTCTATTCGTTTTTATGGAATCGACAATAGCAGCTTTAACAGCTTCATTTATATTTTCGGTAGCTTTACATTTTACACCGGATTTTAAAAATATTTCAGAATATTTTTTTGCAGGAAGCGCCCGTGGATTGCTTGGTGTAACACATATGATATCATCAGAAATTTCGGTTAGCTTCTTTGCAATATAGCAATAATCTTTATCTCTCATAACGCCTGTTATTATGGTGACCTTTTTGTCGCCAAAATATTTTTTGACCGTATCGACCGCCGCATCAATACCTTGAGGATTATGGGCACCGTCGGCAATAAACAAGGGATTCGTAAGCAACTTTTCAAAGCGAGCGTGCCATACGGTGTTTTTTAGTCCGTCTTTTATCGCCTTATCCCCTATTGTGTATCCTGAATCCATTAATATTTCAACAGCATTTATAACATTTATTGCATTTATCGGTTGATAAGAACCTAGAAGTTTTATAAAAAGATTTTTATAGTTTTTATAATTAAATACTGTACCGTCAAAATCAAACTTTATAACCTCAGGATTGTCATCTACTGTAAAAAGCTGTGAATTATTTAAAACCGCATAATTTGTAATTACTTCGTCGGCCTCACTGTTTTTTGAGCAGTAAAGACAAGGCGTGTTTTTCTTTATAATACCGGCTTTTTCTCCGGCAATTTCTTTAATTGTATTACCTAAAAAATTTGTATGGTCAATTGATACACCGGTAATTACGGATAAAATAGTTGAATTTATAATATTCGTAGCGTCGTACCGCCCACCTAAACCGCACTCCAGAACTACAATATCACAGTTTTTTTCAGCAAAATATTTAAACGCTATCGCTGTAATTAATTCAAATTCCGTTGGCTTATCGGTCATTCTATCGGCGAATTGTTTTACGTTCTCTGTCAGCCGTGCAAGGCTGTTATCATCAATCATTACACCGTTAATGGCGATTCTTTCATTAAATTTTAAAATATATGGCGATGTATAGAGACCGACGATATAACCCGATTCCTTTAAAATAGAAGCTAACATAGCGCAAAATGAACCCTTACCGTTAGTTCCAGCAACGTGAACAAATTTAAGCTTTTCATGAGGATTGCCCATCATTGAACACAGTTCTTTTATTCTTTCAAGACCGGGTTTACAGAAAAAATTACTTACCGAATGAATATATAAAAGCGCTTCGTCGTAGGTCACTTAATCACCTCCTTTTTATGCGATTGATTTGGTTTATAAAACCTTTATTTTTTACTAAAATATAAGTAAGTATTAGTTCTGCTACACCTACAACTATATAATTGACTGTACGCATACCAAAGGTTAATAGAAATGGCATATCATACCAAACACTTAATCCTATCGATTTAATTATAACAGAGCCAATAATATGCGAAATAATTACTGATAAAGTGATTCTTATTGATAATCTAACGTTTTTAAATACATTAAATATAAAACCGCTAAAAAAACCGATCGCTGCAGCGCCTAATGTTAAAACCGGATTAATAACGTAACCACGTAAAATACACCCCACAATATCAGCGATAATGCCGCAAAGGCAACCTGAAACCGGACCAAAGAAAACTCCGCCTAAAATTATAGGAAGATTTTCAAAGCTGAACCTCATATAATCTCCTACCGGTATCGCAAGAAACTTGCCGAATACAAAGCTTATGGTCGAAAAAAGAGCAACAGTCAGCATAATTTTCAGATTTGATAGATTACTAATACCCCAAACATTATTACTTTTATGCATAAAAAAACCTCCCTCCGCACACATGAGGCAGAAAGAAGGAATAAACTTATCTTTTGGCCTTATGAAGCGGGATGCAAAATTCAGACCGCAATCGTATGATTTTCGTCTGACCGGCAACTCCCCGTCCCATCAGCACTTCACGCCCGAACTTTTACTCTTCAAATTTTCTAGTATTATAATACTTTACGCAAAATTTGTCAATATATTATGAAAATGTGTAGCAAGTAGAAAGTATGTTTCATATTATAATAATGAGTTTTAGCAAAATGCTATGCTTAACTATTTATAAGGAGGCTTTATAATGGCCGAAAACAATCTTAATGAAGTTTGCAAAGAAGCCGTGTGCATTGATGCGGGCAGAGTTTACGATTCGTGTTGCGACAGAGATTGCCTTGAAGATTTAAGGTGTTATTTCTCCGAAGCGAATCAGGAACTGGTTTCAAATGCAGTAAATGTACGATTGAGAAATGCAGAAGTACTTAATGTTTTAGTGGATGTTGAACAGGTGAACTTTAATAAAGGTTTTTACTCCTGTGAACTGACTTTTTATTTTCTTATTGACCTTGACGTTTATACGGCGGGTAATACATTACCAACCGAAGTCAGAGGAGTTAGCTGTTACAGAAAGCGTGTGATTTTATACGGTGGTGAAGGTAACGCAAAAATTTTCTCTAATATTACCTCACTTAATGAAATTGATACGCAGCTTGCCGGTGCGACAAATCTGCCAAGATGTGTCGTTCAAACTGTTGACCCTGTACCTCTATCTGCAGTTATACGTCGCGTAGATAACGAAAATGACGTAATTTGTGGTATACCGGAAAATGTTGCAGAAATAATCGGAGACGACATAGTGATTAATCTGCCAGACGATGCTAATACAATATATGTTACATTGGGCTTATTTACCGTAGTGCAGTTAATCAGAAATGTTCAGATGCTAATACCCGTTTATGATTTCTGTGTGCCCGAAAAGCATTGCGACGATAATTGCAGTCCAGTTACACCTTGCGATGTTTTCAGCAGAATAGAATTTCCCACCGAAGACTTTTTCCCACCCTCGATAAATAATAACTGCGAATGTTAAAAAAACGCCCCGAAAGGGGCGTTTAATAATAATTAAAATGTACCTAAATCAAGATTTTCAAATTTATTAAAGAATGGTTTAAGAATAGCAACGATTTCATTAATACCGCCATTAACGTCACTTTCAAAATTAATAGGCATTACGGGGTCGTGAACACTTAATCTTAAAAGGAACCAGCCGTTTGGTACGCTGACTCTTATACCCTCTCTGTTATCGTCGGCAATTTTCCATAAAGGGTTGTTTTGGGCAAAATCTTCAAGTTCAGCAATAACCTTTTCACCATATGATTTAAAATCAGAAACTGTGATTTTAAATCGATGTTCTTTTTCCTCAGCAGGCATTTTTAAAGGTTTAAGTAATTTATCGATATCAGTCCCTTTCGCAACCTCGATTATAATTTTAGTAACTAGATAAGCACCGTCATCAAGGAAATAGTTTTCTTTTAAAGCGGCATGACCCGATGTTTCAATTGCAAGAGGCGAATTAATACCACTTTCACAAAGTTCCTTTGCTTTATCAATTACATTTTTGTATCCACGTCTGTATCTATAGTGTTTACATTTTAAATTATTTTCGATAAAAAGTTTCAAACCATCGGATGTTACTGAGTCGGTTACTATGGTAGCACCCGGATTATCCTTGCTTACAATAACAGAAGATAGAGCAATAAGACGGTTTCTGTTAATTTCTTCGCCGTTTTTACCTACACAACCTGCTCTATCAACATCGGTATCAAAAATTATACCCAAATCAGCCTTTGAGTTTATAACAGCTTTAGAGATACTTTCCATTGCCTCATTGTTTTCGGGGTTAGGAATATGATTCGGGAACATACCGTCTGGATTTAAAAACTGACTTCCGTTTATATCAGCACCTAACTTTTCTAATACATCAGTGGCGTAAAATCCGCCTGCACCATTACCGGCATCAACCACAATATGAAAACCTTTAAGAGGCTTTTCTTCTTCAGATTTGCCGGTTGCATCGCAAATTTTTTGACGCAAAAGTTTAGCATAATCCTTCATAAAATCTTTATTTGTAATGTTACCTTTTTTATTCGGGATATACTGCATATTATTATCGCTCAAAGCTAGTATTTCAGCGATATCTTTGCCGTCGAGTCCACCGGACGGAAGGAAAAACTTAAGACCGTTTCTATCAGCTGGATGATGACTTGCGGTAATCTGTATAGCCGCATCGCATTTTAGCATTACGGTAGTCATAAACATAGCGGGTGTTGATGCGAGATTGCAGTTTATAACATTTATACCCGAGTTGATTAAAGCTTCTATAACACAGCAGGATATTCTGTCGGCAGAAATTCTGGAATCGTGACCAACCGAAACGGTCATTTCTTCGGCAGACTTATTGGTTTTATCAGTAAGCCAACATACAAATGCGTAGGATATGTCCGACACCGCTTGGTTGGTAAGATTAATTTCTTTACCGAAAATATCTGAAGCGATGCCTCTTATATCGGTTCCGCTTTTAAGCTCCATATAACTCATTTTAATAACTCCTTATACATAAATTTTGAACCGAGGCGATTATTACGAATAAGCAAAATGTTCATAAAATCAAAGTTCGTATAAGTAAAGAAAGAACATTTATTTATAAAATAAGCAACTCGGAAATTTTACTTAATATAATTTCTATGCTTTATAGCATTTATGATAAAAAATCACTTTTATATAAATATGAAAACTGCTATTTTTTAGTACTGAAAACCCAGTTGGTGTTTTTAGATAAATTAATGGCAAACCAAAAATTTCTCAAAGAACTTTTAGAGGAATACGGTACACTCATAAGTAATAATGCCGTAAAGGAAATAGGAAAAAAATTATAGATTTTTAATTTTAGTTATTCTATCCATTATATCGTTATCAGAAAAGAGATAACTTCCAACGACAAGAACATCTGCACCGGCAGTAACTGCTTCCTTACCAGTAACGTTATTTACGCCGCCGTCAACCTCGACTAAAACATTAAGATTATTTTCATTAATATATTTTTTTATTTTTTTGATTTTTTCAAGTGCTTTCGGAATAAATTTCTGACCGCCGAAGCCGGGCTCAACCGACATAACAAGCACCATATCGCAATGACTTAGGAATGGAAATATTTCTTCGGCAGAGGTATTAGGTTTTATTACAAGATACGGCTTTACACCGTATCTTTTTATTTCGCGAAGTGTATTTTCACAATCTTTTACCGCCTCATAATGAACGCCGAGATACTCTGCATAAGGAATATACTCTTTAATATACTTATGAGGCTCTTCAATCATTAAATGTATATCCAGAGGTATCGTTGTTTTTTGAAAAATATTTTTTATCTGTTCAATGGTAAATGAAGTATTAGGCACAAATTTACCATCCATTACATCAACGTGTATCAAATCGGTTTTACTCATATTTAAAACATCAATAACTTCATTTAATCTTTCGGAAGCAAGTCCCAATATTGATGGTGAAATTTTAATCACATAAAACGCCTCCATTTTCATAATTATTTTAACCAATTTTCTATTTTTTGTCAACATTATTACATAAAGAAATAATATATAAATGTTCATTTTTTTGTTGAATAAATACGTAGCGTATTGTATAATAGCAATTGATTGATTAAAAAACGGAGGTCAAAGAATGTCAATCTCAGTTAAATCTACTATTGTTAAGGTTCCAATGATACCACTTCGTGGAATAATCGCCTTCCCGGGTTCAACAATTCATTTTGAAATCGGCAGAAAAGCATCTATTTCCGCATTAAATAACGCAATGGACAAAGACCAGCTTATTTTTCTTGTAGCACAAAAGGATATTCGTATTGAAGACCCTAATGAAGAAGATATATATGAAATAGGCTGTGTTGCACGTATACGACAGGTCTTGAAATTAAGTGAAAAGAGCATTAAAGTTGTAGCTGACGGACTCTATAGAGCAAAACATATTTCTGTAATTAAGGGTCCTTTTGCCTACTCTAATATAACCCGCATTGATGATAGCTATACTCGTCATACAGATAAATATACTGAGGCAATGCTTAGGAAAATTCGTGAAGGTTTTGAGCAATACGCCCTGCTTTTGCCCACCGGTGTTTCTACCGATGTAATGATGAATGTTGCTACCACCGATGATATTTCCGAGCTTTGCGACTATATCGCCGCAAATATGCCCGCACCCATAGATGACCGTCAATATGTACTTGAACAAGCAGATCCATATCAGCGTGCAAAAGTACTACTAAAGCTAATTTCTAAAGAATGTAGTCTACTTAAGATCGATAATAAAATCAGCGAAAATGTGCGCGTACAAATTGACGACAATCAGCGAGAATATTATCTGAAAGAGCAAATCAAAGCAATAAATGAAGAACTTTACGGCGATGCTTTTGACGAAAACGATATATATTTTGAAAAAATTATGTCACTTGACGCTTCTGAACAGGTTAAAGAGAAGCTCACCGGCGAAGTCAATAAGCTTTTAAAAATGCCACAAGGCTCACAGGAAGCATCGGTAGTTAAAAACTATCTTGAAGAGTGTTTATTGCTTCCTTGGAACAAATTTACAAGCATCTCAAACAATTTAAACCGTTCCAAAAAAATTCTTGACCGAGATTTTTATGGTATGAAAAAGGTTAAAGAGCGTATTCTTGAAACCCTCGCGGTTTATTCGCTTGCTCCCGAAATAAGCGGTCAGATTATCTGTCTGTACGGACCTCCAGGTGTTGGTAAAACGTCTATAGCAAAAACTATTGCTGAATGTATGGGTAGAAATTACGTAAGAATTTCGTTGGGTGGAATTAATGATGAAGCCGAAATCAGAGGTCATCGAAAAACCTATATAGGAGCTATGCCAGGTAAAATCATTTCCGCCATTAAGCAGGCTAAAAGCAGTAATCCTCTAATTTTGCTTGATGAAATTGACAAACTCGGTTCTAATTATAAAGGAGACCCTGCTGCCGCACTTTTAGAAGTGCTTGACAGTGAACAAAACAATAGTTTTACTGACCATTATATTGACCTACCTTTTGATTTAAGCAAAGCGGTATTTATTACTACCGCTAATTCTCTTGATACTATTCCACCTGCTCTGCGTGACAGGCTTGAAATTATTGAGCTTTCAAGTTACACAAGAGAAGAAAAGTTTAATATTGCTAAAAA
>SVQC01000036.1 GCA_015065585.1 Oscillospiraceae bacterium | reverse complement strand
TTTAGTTTGTGTAGCAAGTGTATTTTACCACAATTAATAAAAAATGTAAAGAAAAAGTAAAATAAAAAAGCGTACTCCGAGGAGCACGCCGAAAAAGTGTTTGTCCTCAGTTAATTGCGACATCAACCGATTCACCTTACGGGGAAATAAAGGAAAACACCTTTTACCAAAGTATTTTTCCCGTAAGGTCTAAATTATTCAGTTGATGTCGCAAGAACATTCTACCACATTACCGCGTAAAAGTAAAGAATAAAAAGAAAAAGCACTCGCTTTTTGCGAGTGCTTTTGAATTTAAAGGTTTATTATTTTGCCATTGCAGCAACTTCAGCAGCAAAGTCGTCAACGCGCTTTTCAATACCTTCGCCCTTTTCAAAACGAACGTAAGAAGCAATTTTAACGGGAGTGCCGATAGCTTTAGCAACAGACTCAACGTACTTACCAACGGTAAGGTCGCCGTCGATAACGTACTGCTGTTCAACAAGACAGTTTTCCTTATAGTATTTGCCCATTTTGCCTTCAACGATTTTACCGAGAACCATTTCAGGCTTATTAGCCATTTTGGGGTCTTCTTTCATCTGAGCAATCATAATGGACTTTTCTTTTTCGATAACTTCAGCAGGAACACTTGCTTCGTCAAGATAAGCGGGGTTCATAGCGGCAATCTGCATTGCAACATTCTTTCCGCAAGCAACGAGTTCAGCATTGTCAGCGTCAGCATCGGTTTCAAAGTTAACGAGAACACCGATTTTACCGCCGCCGTGAATGTAAGATACAACCTTACCTTCATAACGAACAAAACGGCGAACTTTAATGTTTTCGCGAATAGCAAGGAAGAGTTCCTGTACCATTTCTTCAACGGTCTGACCGTCTTTAGAAACAGCGAGAAGAGCATCAAGGTCAGCAGGATTCTCATCAGCAACTATTTCAGCAATCTTAGCAGCAAGAGCCTTAAAGCCCTCGCCGTTAGCTACGAAGTCAGTCTCACTGTTTAATTCAACAAGAGCGCCTACACCGTTTTTAACAACAGCAGCAACAGTACCCTCAGCGGCAACTCTGGCAGACTTTTTAGCCTGAGAAGCAAGGCCTTTTTCTCTAAGGTAGTCAACTGCTGCATCCATATTTCCGTCACACTCAACGAGAGCCTTTTTGCAGTCCATCATACCGCAACCGGTTTTCTCACGAAGAGTCTGCACATCTTTAGCAGTAAAAGCCATATTACTTTTCCTCTTTTCTTAAAAGTGTATATAAAGAATTATTCAGCAGCTTCGGTTTCTGCAGTTACTTCTGCAACCTCTGCCTCTTCCATAGTATCTTCTTTAGCTGCAGCAACAGGAGCGTCCTGTTCGCCCTGACGGCCTTCGATAACAGCAGCGCCGATAGTTTCAGCAATAAGCTTTACAGCGCGGATAGCGTCATCATTACCGGGGATAACAGCATCGATTTCATCAGGGTCGCAGTTGGTATCAACGATAGCGATAATCGGAATACCGAGCTTCTTGGCTTCTGCAACAGCAATTCTTTCTTTTCTGGGGTCTACGATAAAGAGAGCGCCGGGGATTTTCTTCATATCCTTGATACCGCCGAGATACTTCTCGAGTTTTTCAATTTCAAGCTGAAGACCAACAGCCTCTTTCTTGGGGAGAAGCTCAAAAGTACCGTCTGCTTCCATCTCTCTGAGCTGGCTTAAACGGGCAATTCTCTTCTGAATAGTGCTGAAGTTGGTAAGCATACCGCCGAGCCAACGAGCGTTAACGTAAGGCATACCGCAATTTTCAGCTTCTTCTTTAACAGAATCCTGAGCCTGTTTCTTGGTACCTACGAAAAGAATGTCCTTACCGGAAGCAGAAATCTCACGTGCAAAAAGATATGCTTCGTTAAGCTTCTTAACAGTCTTCTGAAGGTCGATAATGTAAATACCATTTCTTTCTGTGAAAATGTACTCAGCCATTTTCGGGTTCCAGCGGCGAGTCTGATGTCCGAAATGAACACCGGCCTCAAGCAGCTGTTTCATAGATACTACTGCCATTTGTTTTTCCTCCTAAGGTTAAACCTCCATCCCGCTTAGTACAGGAAACTCCGGCAAAGAGCACCTATCTGTATAAACAGCGGAATGTGTGTAATTTATTACTGCCCATAATTAGAGCAGCTTAATGATTATATCACATATGTCAAGCTAATGCAAGATATTTTTTTAGAAAATTTTTACTTTATATTATCGTTTCCCGTAAGAAAAGCAATCGTACGCTCTACAGCATCCTTTGAAGTACCCCAATTGGCGTCCTTTCCCCCGCTTCTGTAGTCATACATTGAGCAATAATGCTTCATATCCTTATGAAGATTTTCACAGTACCCCTTGGTAATACGGTTAAGATTTTTAAGAAAATCCTTATGATAAACCTTCATATTTTTCTTATTTGCACCGCTTTTCAAAAGTTCAAAATGCGGCATACAGAACATTTTTTGCTCATCAAACATTCTTCTGAAATCAGAATCGTTTTCATAGGTACGGTAAATAGTTTCAAGCATACGGGAAAAACCCCACTCTATTTTACTGCATATAAAACAGGACCGATTAAGCTTTTTTACATTATCCTCTTTGCTAAGAGTAACAAGATTATCCTTTAAAACCTTAGAGCCAACCTCGTCTATATGGGATTCAAGCATTAACGCCAGCTGAAGCCGTCCCCTTTTAGACATCATATTGGTATAATGCTTTTCGCAAAAGCCCATTTCATTTGTAGATATTCTGACATCGGGTTCCATCATAGCAGCGCCCATAATATAATCGGTTATACGGTTTTCTACCGTTTTATACATACGGCACATTGGACAGCCGTCATTTTCCTCAAAAGCCTCGTTTACCGGTATTGTGCAAATATCATTTCTCATTTTATTTTTCTCCGTCGTTTTATTTAAGATAATACTATCATAAAACACTGCAAACAGTCAACAAAAAGCCGTATCAGTCGATACGGCTTTTTCCTTTACAATTCACTTTCAATAATTAAAAGACGGTTATATTTAGCTACCCGGTCACTTCTGGCAGGCGCACCCGATTTAATAAAGGGCGCGTTGGTGCCTACTGCAAGGTCGGCTATAAAGCTGTCCTCACTTTCCCCGCTTCTGTGGGAAACAATATTTTCATATCGGTTTGCTACGGCTAGCTGCATTACGTCAAGAGTTTCACTTAAGGTCCCTATCTGATTTAATTTAATTAAAATGCTGTTGGCAATTTTTCTTTCTATACCCTGTTTTAATCGTTTTGTATTGGTAACGAAAAGGTCATCGCCCACAAGGCGAATTTTATCCGACATTCTCTCGGTCAAAATCTTCCAGCCGTCAAAATCATCTTCACCTACGCCGTCTTCAATAGAGATTATTGGGTACTTACCGATAAGCCTCTCGTAATAATCGCAAAGTCCCGCCGCGTCCAGAGTTTTACCGCTTTTTTTCATAACGTATTTTCCGTCTTTTACCCATTCGCTAGAAGCTACGTCGAGAGCTATACCAACCTGTTTAGTATCGTACCCCGAAACAGAAATCGCCTCGCAAATACACTCAAGCGCCGCCTCGTCACTCTGAAGGTTTGGGGCAAAACCGCCCTCGTCTCCAACACCGCAGGAAAGCCCCTTGTCCTTCAAAATTTTACCCAGACTATGATAAATTTCACAGCCTGCCTGCATTTGTCTTTTAAAGGTTTCAATTCCGTGGGGTACAATCATAAATTCCTGAATATCAATATTATTATTTGCATGAGCGCCACCGTTTAGAATATTCATCATAGGCACAGGTACACTAGTTGCGTTTTCGCCACCTATAAATCTATAAAGAGGCTGTTTCGCGCTGTTTGAAAGAGCCTTGGCGCAGGAAAGAGACACAGCAAGAACAGCGTTTGCACCAAGACGGCATTTATTTTCAGTACCGTCAAGTTCAATAAGCCTTCTATCTATTTCGTTAATACAGAAGAATTTTTCCTTTTTTAAAACATCGTTAATTTCGGTATTTATATTATCCACCGCCATATTTACCGATTTGCCCAAAAAACAGGTTTTATCGTTATCCCTTAGTTCTACCGCTTCATGAACACCGGTAGAAGCTCCGGACGGCACAATAGCAAAACCTTTATAACCGCCGTCCGTTATTGCAAAACAGCCAACGGTAGGATTTCCTCTTGAGTCAATAAGCTGGAAACCTTTAACTTCTTTGATATAATCTGTCATATAAAACACTCCTTTTTATACATTTTTCCCATTTACCCAAAAATTAATACTTTTTCAGGCAAAAAGTTCTTTTTTTTTATATTCTCTTATGCTATAATATATAATGATTAATTGTTGGAGTTGATTTCCTGCTATGGAAAATGAAATATTAGAAAAAAATAACCTTAACGAAGAAGAAGCCAGAACACAGATTATATGCGGAAGAAACCCCGTATTTGAAGCTGTCCGTTCGGGCAGAGAAATAGACCGTCTTCTCGTCGCCCACTCGGTTTCGGGCGGAAGTGTTGCGGCTATTATTGCAAAATGCAAGCAGTCGGGAATTTTAATAAAAGAAGTTTCGCTTCAAAAGCTTGATTACCTTTGCGGCGGTGCCAACCATCAGGGTGTTGCCGTTCAGTTTGCAAGTCAGTCCTACAGCGAGGTTGAGGACATTTTCGCTCTTGCCAGAGAAAAAGGACAAGCGCCTTTTATTATCATTTGCGATGAAATCGAAGACCCTCACAACCTTGGTGCTATTATCCGTACTGCTGAATGTTGCGGTGCCCATGGAATTATAATCCCTAAACGCAGAAGCGCGTCACTAAATGCCACCGTAGCAAAATCCGCAAGCGGTGCTCTTGAATATATGCCCGTTGCCCGCGTCACCAATATAGCAAATGAAATAGAAAAGCTTAAAGAAAAAGGCGTTTGGGTTTTCGGCGCGGATATGGACGGCAAGGATTACAGTTCCTTTGATTACAGCGTACCCTGTGCTATCGTTATAGGAAACGAGGGAAAAGGAATAGGTCCTCTTGTCAGAAAAAAATGCGATGAGATTATTTCACTTCCTATGTTTGGAAAGATTAATTCACTTAACGCCTCGGTTGCCGCAGGCGTACTTATGTATGAAGTAGTTAAAAAACGCAAAATTAACAAAGGGGGTGCTGTTTAATGGGTTTATTTAAGAAGAATAAAAAAGACTTCGCTGAGGAAGAAATACTTTTTGAGCAAGAAAATCTTTTTGATTCCATTAAAATAAAGGACCAGAACGCTCCCAAACCCAATGTACTGACAAGGGATGAAATCATCGGTGAAGAAAGCAACGATTCTACACCTGTTTACAGTGCCAACCCCCTAAACGAAATCCGTAAAAAAATGCTATCCCGTCAAGAGCAAAATAATCAAAGCAATACTGAAGAAATAAAAGAGGAATTTACGCCTTTTTTTAATATTGATACCTCTTTTTTAGACAAAGTAGGTGAAACAGTAAAGGACGAGCGTAAAAATTCCCTAAAAAAAGGCGAAAAAATAAATCTTATAGCCGATATTATTGACGATACCGTTTCCAAGGAAGAGAAAATCACTCAGGACGAGAGCATATTGGAAAGCTGTCTGCCCTTTATTCTGGACGGCAGAGAAGATGAAACTCTTCCCGAGGAAAAACCCGCCTATACCCTTGAAAGCGTCGCTTCCATTTTGGGTATAGATGAAGAAGAAACTGTAAACGAAGAACCCGAGGAAGATATTGAAGCCGAATCCTTTGAGGAAACTATTGTTTTTTCTACTATTACAAAGGAAAAGATTCCTGATATTTCGGATATAGATACCAATGAGAAAGGCGTTAGTTTAGAAAACGGTGATTTCACCGGTACAATGTCGGTATTTATCAACGACGACCTCATTGGCAATACCCGTGACGTTGATATTTCGGGTGAGCTTTTAGAAAAAGAAAAAGCGCAAAGTCTTAAAGAAAAAGATTTACCTTTAATTGACGATAGCTTTGAACCTGAAGATGAATATATAAGCACAGACGACAGAAAACGAATCCGTTTTAAGATTTTAAGCTTAAGAAAAAGCTATTTCCTCAAATTTATCGTTTCATCACTTTGTCTCATAGTTTTATCCGTATTCTTACTCCCCTCTTTTTCAGAACTCAAAGAAGAATTCAGTATACTTCTTACAGTATTTACCTGCCTTGCCACTTTAATTTGTGTTATAACAAATATAGATATCTTTAAATCCTTTCTGACACTAAATGGGGAACGATGTTCTGCTGATACACCCCTTGCCGCTGCCGTTATTTTTGCCGTAACCGGCATAATGATTACCATCATAAACTCTACAGCTTCAGATATCGCTTACGGATTTGGCTTTATGACGGTTTTATCATTAGCCTTTAGAAGTTTCTGGCTATTCAAAAAATATCAGTATATGTATGTTAATTTTACCATAGCTGCAGCAAATAACGATAAGTATGCGCTGTCCCTTATTAACGATGCGCCAACCACCTTTGCAATGGCAAGGCGGGCAATTGACGGCGATGTACTTATCGCCGCCCAAAGAAGATCCCGAAACATTACCGATTTTATGAAAAACAGCACAATAAACGTGGACCTTGACGGCAAAGGAAAGCTTATTTTCATTGTTTCTCTTGTTTTTTCACTGATTGCTGCCACACTCCTCGGCTTTTATAAAGATAACTTTACTTCGGCAGTTACTTCCTGTGTCGGCTTTTCTTTCTTATTCGCCCCCATTACCGCACTTGCCTGCTTTACTAAGCCTATGAGTGATGCTGTACGTCATACAAGCCGTTACGGTGCCGCTTTAACCGGTGTTAATGCCGCCCGTCAGATTGAACAGGCAAACGCCTGCGTTATAGATTGCGGCGACCTTTTCCCCGCCGGCAGTATACAGCTTACCGATATGAAGGTTTTAAACGAAAACAACCTTGAGGAAACTATTTCTATAGCCTGTGCTATAACCACTGGCATTAACAGTCCTCTCGCGAGCGTATTTAAGAAAATCACCCAGACAAACAGTGACATTAAAATCCCTGTTGCCGATTCTATAAAATATGAGGAAAAATTAGGTATTACGGGTTGGGTTGGCGATAAGCGTATTTTTATTGGAAACCGTTCACTTATGATTGCCCATGAAATCGACACTCCCGATTCCTCACTTGATATAAAAATACTAAGCGAAGGTTGTTTCCCCGTTTATCTTGCCTGTGACGGTAAAGCTCTTGCCCTTATCACTCTCAGATATGTTCCCGATAAAGTGATAGCCAAAGAACTTGACAGAATAACGGCTATGGGACTGACTCTGCTTATAAATAACTGTGACCAAAACATAAGTGAAGAGATGCTTTGCGATTATTTCGACCTTTATAGCGATTCGGTTAAGATAATGAGCGGAAGCGGCGTTCATATGTATAAGACCGCCACCAACTACTCCGAAAGTCTTTCTGCCGGCGCATTTATGAAAAAGAGCGCCTCTGCTATTGCCTCTGTTGTTTTTGCTTCCAATAAGGTGACTAAAGCGGTTTCTCTGCTTACCATAGTTCACTATATAACTGTAGTTTTAGGAATTATAATCTTCGCTTATGCATTTTTCGGAAGTGCTACCAGTCTTATTTCGGCGGTATATATTGCCCTTTATCAATTAATATGTTATGCTTTAGGCGGTATAGCATATCTCTTTACCAAACCGTAAATTTTTCCTGATTAGGAGTATGATAAAATGAACAAGAAATTTTATATTACCACTGCTATTGCTTACACCTCCCGTAAGCCACATATCGGAAACGCTTATGATATAGTTCTTGCCGATGCCATAGCCAGACATAAAAAAATGGAGGGCTACGAAGTATTTTTAATGACCGGTTCTGACGAACACGGTCAGAAAATTGAGGAATATGCAAAAGCAAAAGGTATTGAGCCCAAACTTTACGTAGACGATATTTCAAGCCAGATTAAGCAGGTCTGGGACAGTCTTGATACTCAGTACGATAAATTCATCCGTACTACCGATGCCGACCACGAAGCCGCCGTTAAAAAGATTTTCAAAAAGCTTTACGACCAAGGCGACATTTATAAAGGCTCCTACGAAGGAAAATACTGTGTTCCCTGTGAATCCTTTTTCACCGCCTCACAGCTTGTTGACGGCAAATGCCCCGACTGTAGCAGAGAGGTTATTGATTCAAAAGAGGAAGCTTATTTTTTAAAACTTTCTAAATATGCCGACCGTCTCGTTAAGTACTACGAGGATAATCCTGATTTTTTCCTTCCTGCCGCAAGAAAGGCAGAAATGATTAATAACTTTATAAAGCCCGGACTTGTTGACCTTTGTGTTTCCCGTTCTACTTTTAAATGGGGCGTACCCGTTGACTTTGACGATAAACACGTTATTTATGTATGGATTGACGCTCTTTCGAACTATATTACAGGTATTGGTTATGACACCGAAAATCCCTCAGAACAGTATAAAAAATTGTGGCCTGCCGACCTGCATGTAATAGGAAAGGACATTGTTCGCTTCCACACTATTTACTGGCCTATTATCCTTATGGCTTTGGGTGAACCTTTGCCCAAACAGGTTCTAGGTCATCCATGGGTACTTTTCGGTGAGGATAAAATGAGCAAATCAAAGGGTAACGTTATTTATGCCGACGAACTTGCTAATCGTTTCGGAAGTGACGCTGTAAGATATTATCTTTTAAGCGAAGTTCCCTTTACTCAGGACGGTAATATTACCTATGAAGCCTTTATAAACAAGTTTAATACCGACCTTGCAAATACCCTGGGTAATCTCGTTAACCGCAGTATCGCTATGACTAATAAATATTTCGGCGGTACGGTTACAAATGCCGGTCAAAAAGTCGCTCTTGATGATGAGCTTTATGATTTTGCAGAGAAAACAATTAAAAAGTTTAACGAACAAATGGATTCTTATCATACTGCCGATGCTTGTGAAACGGTTATGGACCTTGTTAGAAGATGTAATAAGTATATCGACGAAACAATGCCTTGGGTTCTCTCTAAGGATGAGGAGAATAAGCCACGTCTTGAAGCCGTAATGTTTAATCTTCTTGAAAATATAAGACTTATTTCAGTACTTCTGACCCCAATTATGCCTAAATGTTCCGAGGAAATACGACGTCAGATTTGCTGTGATAATTGCGCTATTAAAATTTCTGCAGTAGAGAAATTTACCGTAGGCACTCCCTCTCCTATCTTCTCCCGTCTTGATACAGAAAAGGTTCTCGACGAACTAGCTCGTGAAATGGAAGAAAAAATGAAAGAGGCTAAAAAAGAGAATGAAGCCGTAAATGCCGTAACTCTTGCTCAAATCGGCATTGAAGATTTTATGAAGGTTCAGCTTAAAACAGCTAAAATAATAAACTGCGAGCCTATAAAAAAAGCAAAGAAGCTTTTAAAACTCACCCTTGATGACGGTAGCGGATCTGAGCGCACCGTAGCCAGCGGAATTGCAAAATATTATACCCCCGATGAGCTTATCGGTCATACCGTAATTATTGTTTCTAACCTTAAGCCCGCCGTTCTCTGCGGTGTTGAATCTCAAGGTATGATACTTGCCGCAGATATTGGTGAAGACGACGTAAAGGTTATTTTTGCCGATGATATTCCTGCCGGCTCTACTATAAGATAACATGATTTTTGATACTCATTCTCATTATACCGATGAGCAGTTCTCCGATATTGAAGAACTGCTCACAAAACTAAATACAGAAAACTCCGTGAGCGAAATTATAACCTGTGGCACCGATATTGCTTCTTCAAAGGCAGCTATATCACTCTCAGAAAGATTCCCTTTTGTTTACGCCGCTATCGGTTATCATCCTGAGGAATTTTCACGATGCGATCTTGATTTAGACACCCTTAAAAGCCTTATTACTAAAAAAGTTTTGGCTATCGGCGAAATCGGTCTTGACTATTATTGGAATAAGGAAAATAAGGAAAAGCAAAAGCACGGTTTTATAGAGCAAATTAAACTGGCACAAAAACTAAACCTGCCCGTTATCGTTCACGACCGCGATGCCCACGGTGATACACTGCAGATACTTAAAGAATATACGCCAAAAGGCGTTGTTCACTGCTTTTCAGGCAGCACCGAAATGGCTAAAGAAGTAATTAAAATAGGTATGTATATAGGCGTTGGCGGTGTAGTAACCTTCAAAAACGCAAAAAATTTACCGGAAGTAATAGAAAATTCACCTCTTGACAGAATTTTACTCGAAACCGATGCACCATATCTTGCGCCCGTCCCTTTTAGAGGAAAACGAAATGACTCGTCATTAATTCCTTATATCGCAGAAAAAATCGGTGATATAAAAGGTATAAGCGCAGATGAAGTTTTAAAAATCACACGGCAAAACGCTTACAATTTGTTTTTTAAGTTTTAATGAATATTGCCCCGACTTTCGCAAAAAATAATAGTGAAAGCGGGGTGATTTTTGTGAGCGATAAAAACAGACAGTATGATAATAACCAGAATAGAAATAACCATAACGACCAGAACAAGAATAACCAGAATAGCCAGAACAGAAACGACCAGAATAAGAATAATCAGAATAAAAAAGATAATAACAGCAATAACTAAAAAAGGAAGCCGGTACAAAAGTACCGGTTTACTTTTTATTAAAGCCGTATCCTCTTATTTCTGTCGCATCGCACACAATTATAAAGGAACCTTCATCCTCGCTCTGAGCAAGTTTGCTAACAACAGACACTTGATGCACTCTAACGGCGCACATAAGCATTTGTCTGTTTTCACCCGAATATGCCCCCGTGCCCTCAATAATTGTAACTCCTCTGCCCACTTCGGTTATAATTTTCTTACTTATTTCTTTAGCCTTTGCTGTCACTATATAAATCAGCTTACCGCCATCTGAGCCATATAGTATTTTATCGACAACAACTGAAGTTATAAATACCGTAACGGCAGAATAAAGAGATGCAGAAAAATTTCTGTGAAATATTGCTGATAATATAATTACCGCGGTGTCACCAAGTAAAATAGTTCTGCCTATAGAAACAAAAGGAAATCTATCATTAATAAGCTTACCGATTATATCTATACCACCGGTGGTAGCACCCCTGAACAAGACCAGTCCTAACCCGACACCCATAAGTATACCTCCGAAAATTGAGCTTAAAATCAAATCACCCTCGAAAGCTCCAATAAACTTTTCACATATATCAATAATCAGTGAAAGTATTGACGTTGCAATAGCCGTACCTAAAATAAAATGCTTTCCGAATTTTTTTGCAGCAATTAAAACAAGAGGGATATTGAGAATAAAAATTGTCATACCGGTTGGAATTTTTATTAGATAATTTATTATAAGGGCAAGTCCCGTAAATCCTCCGGGACTAATCTGGGCAGGAGAAATAAACATCGTTAAAGCGACAGAATAAATAAAAGAACCAACTATATAAAACAGTAAATCAATAAATAATTTTTTTATTTTCATAACATCACTTCCTTTTACTTAGTTTGTTCAAAAACAAAAGCTGACATTCATAATGAATGTCAGCAAATTTTATTTTATTACTATTTTAATATCTCCCGTATCGGTGGTTATTTCACATTTTCCGCCATTTACGGTTTTGGGCACGTCTATTTTACCCGTATCACTTCTTACTATAAATACCTTTTCAGAAAGTAAACTGCCCTTTACACTACCTGTATCGGTTTCTGCCAATATATCTTTTGCATCACTTTCTTCAAATTTTATATTCCCCGTACTTCTTTCAATGCAAATTTTTTCTGTCACTATAACATTTTTTAGTGTTATACTTCCGGTATCACCCTCGGAAATAAAGTTTTTGCAGTTTATGTTTTTAAGATTGACATCACCCGTAGAAACGTTAATACTAATGCTTTGCGCATTGACGTTTTGGCTTGAAATGCCACCAGTACTAGTCTTTATTTTAATATCGTTTACCGCAGAAGCGTAATTTTCTACCATTCCCGTACTCATTTTAATATCAATACTTTTAAATACAAATTTCTCAGGTATTTGTATCTTTCCCGTACTTCCCATTACAAAAAGATTGCCATATTCTTTCTCTGGCAGATAAACGGTTATTTTAGGACTTTTAAAATCAAATCCAATATGCTCATACCATTTTTTCGTACTGACAATTTTAATACTAAGAGTACCGTCAGCCACTTCTACACTATGCTTTTCGTTTTTATCCTCAAAACAAACCACTTTACTTTTACCGTCTGGTGCCGCCTCGAATTTTATATCGGCAGTATTGGTAATAATCGATATATTACTATAGGTTTCATTAATTTCATAGTTGTTTGTTTCATATTTTTCCGTTGATAATTTTGAAAAATCCCAATTAATAGCCATAATAACGCCTCCAAAAATAACACACCCTATTAGCAAAAGAGAAATTGCCGCAATAAGCCATATTTTAGCAGTCTTGCTCATTATGCTTCCTCCTTTTTAATAAAACAGTTTTTTATACCGAAAATAGCTCTCTTTGTAAGAAAAGCCGTACCCTTTGTTGCAAGTTTGCAAAGGAAAAACATTAATATTGAAAGTCCTGCAAGGGCAATTCCACAGCCGATAACAAAAACGCCCGTAATGTTATTGCCGCCTAAAATAAATCCCACACCGCAAATAAGTGAGCCCAGTGCAGCGCCTATAAAGGAAGCAAAAACAGCCCACAAAGAGATTACGACAGCCCATAAAGATATATAAAGCGAAAATGCTACGGTAAAACCCGCAATCAGTAAAGAAAGCCATAACGGGCTTCCAAGTACTAATAGTACGATTTCCAAAACCTTTATTTTTCTTTTGGTAGTTACTCTTTCTTTAACTATTTTAGTAAGGGGAGTATCGGATATAATCTGTGAAACGACTTCTTCGACCGTACCTATTTTTAAAATCGCCGCTTGTTCAGTAAGTCCTTCCTCTATCATATCGTCAATCATTTCGCCGTAAAAATCAAGATGTTCTTTTACATCGTTTTGGGACAAACCTGAAAGTTTTTTCTTTAACTCCTCTAAAAATTCCCGTTTATTCATCAGTATCCTCCTTAACTACAAACCTGTATATAGAGAGAATTTCTTTCCAATCTCCCCTAAACTCTTCGATACGACGAGTCCCCGTTTCTGTAATATGGTAATATTTACGAAGCCTGCCATCATGCTCCACAGTTTTTACGGTCAGCATACTCGCATTTTCCAAACGTTTTAAAATTGTATATAAAGTAGATTCGGAAAGTTCTATATAAGGCCTCATATCCTTAATTATCTTATAGCCGTAGGAGTCTTCATTTTTAATTGCCGCTAACACGCAGACATCCAAAAGTCCTCGTTTCAACTGAATATCCATGCCATACCTCCTTTTGCATAATACATCATATCACGAAGTATATATTTTGTCAATAGCCGGTTGTTGATGTAATGTAAATACGAAGAAATGCACCTTACGGCGATAATATACACGCTAAAGCGTGATGAGATACAACCCATAGAGCTGATGATATGCACCTTGCTTCGCGCGGTGATGATATACCAAGCCTTGCGGCTTGGATAAAAAAAGAAGTAACTTTTGGTAGACAAAAGTTACTTCTTTTTTGCGAAAGAGCGACTAAAAGTAGTATAAGTG
>SVQC01000035.1 GCA_015065585.1 Oscillospiraceae bacterium | reverse complement strand
AGTCTTACCAACACCGGGCTCACCGATGAGGCAAGGGTTATTTTTTGTTCTGCGGCAAAGAATCTGAATAACCCTTGTTATTTCTTCTTCTCTACCGATAACAGGGTCGATTTTCCCCTCTTTTGCAGCTTTTGTAAGGTCTGTACCGAATTTATCGAGAGTACCCGTATTTCCGTCCTTTTGAGCCTTTTCTTCATCGTTTTTTACATTACCTTCTATTTCTATACCGGTAGCCTCAAAGGCCTCCTTAGCAAGTTCGGTTGCATCTGCGCCCATTTCGGTCAAAAAGCGTACTGCATAACCGTTGGTTTCACTTAAAACAGCTATTAAAATATGCTCTGTACCAACGCTTGATTTCCCCAGATTATTACTTCCGGCAACGGCTACCTCAAGCACCTTTTTTGCTCTGGGGGTAAAATATTCAGGAGAAAGTCTTGTAGGTGTTCCCGCACCGATTTTCAGTGTCATAAGTTCCTCAAGTTTTTGAGCAGTAATATTGTGTTTATTTAAAATTCCTGCA
This sequence comes from Oscillospiraceae bacterium, assembly GCA_015065585.1. Lineage (GTDB taxonomy): Bacteria > Bacillota > Clostridia > Oscillospirales > Acutalibacteraceae > SIG607. The sequence goes on along the minus strand of SVQC01000035.1, from coordinate 14,251 downwards.
GCAACTCCGCTTCCCACCTTACACAGTCCCAAAAGAATATGCTCACTGCCAACATAGGTATGACCCATAATCTGAGCCGAATTTATGGCGTGGTTTAGAGCCTCGTTTGCTTTAGAAGTAAAACCGTTAAAATTATATTTCATAAAGTATTTATTCCTTTCCTACGGCATCATATTTCTTACTGTTTTGGCACGAAGAATATCCCTTTCCTGCGGTGTTCTATCGCCGTATTTTCTACACAGCATAAATGGCTGTGTTTCTATAAGAATTTGCACCGGCAAGGTGTTTTCAAAGGGCAATATTCCCTCAGAAATGCCTATTTTAACTTTTGAAACAAGTCGCATCATTTCATCACTTGAAAGCACACGCTGATTTTTGAGAGTTCCGTAAGCGCGCCAAACTAAATCTTCAAGCTGAATAGTATCAACGTTTTTTCTTTCCTCTTTTTCTTTGGCAATCAGCTGATTAGCAATTACTCCCAGATTATCTATTGCATTTTTCTCGGTAATGCCCAAAGTAATCTGGTTTGAAATTTGATAAAGAGAAGCCTTTGATTTACTTCCCTCACCGTACATACCTCTTACGGTAAAGCCGATTTTACCTATAGTCTGGGCAAGTTCACTTATACTTTTATCGCTTTCCATTAAAGGCAGATGCATCATTACCGATGCTCTTAAACCCGTACCAATATTTGTAGGACATTCGGTAAGATAGCCAAGCTGACTGTCATAAGCAAAATTTAATTTTTGGGCTAGTAAATCATCAATTTTTTCGGCGATTTCATAAGCTTTTTCGAGGGCTAGACCACCAAGAATAACCTGAATTCTTATATGGTCCTCCTCTCCAATCATAATACATACAGATTCGTCCTCTGAAATAATTATAGCCTTACCTTTAGAACTTTTGGCAAATTCGGGGCTTATAATATGACGCTCTACCATAGCGTATATTTCATTTTCGGGAACATCCCCCATATTTATATATTTCAGAGAATTGGCAAAAGGCGTATCACTTTCAAGTATAGCCTTTTTCACCTGCTCGTTAAGATTTTTCTGCATTTCATCGTTCATATAGGACGGAAAAGGTAGATTTTCAAGATTTCGCGCCAGTCTGATTCTTGTTGATACGGCAATATCATTTATACTGTTTTTATCGGTATACCAATTACTCATCCTTCTCTTCCTCCTCATACTTTTTAATTTCATCGCGGATAACGGCGGCTTCTTCATACTTTTCATTCTTGACAAGTTCTGCAAGTTTCTTTCTAAGCTCACTTACTTTATCGGTAGGTGTAACAATAAGTTGCTCCTTTGAAAGCTTTTTACCGATATGATTAGTGCTTCCGTGAACCCTCTTTAAATAAGGCAAAAGCTGTGTTCTGAATTTATCATAACATTTTCCGCATCCAACCTTACCGTTTGAGGCAATTTTTGAAAAGGTAGCTCCGCAACAGTCACAGCGTTCCTCTGAGATATTTTCTTCAGATAAAAGCTTATCACCAAACATAGAAGATAGCATATCCATAAGGGAATTTTGTCCTAATTTATTGTACCCCTCTTCAGCCGCACAAACAGCGCAGAGATTTTTTTCTGTTACAACACCGTTTATTACAGAACGGATGTGGGTAGTAGCTGTATTTTTACCACATTTCTCACAAATCATAATATTTCCTCCTTTATATCTGGGTTAAAAGAATCTGCTTGATAATTGCGGCACGCACTTCGTCTCGGGAGTTAATCGGAACAGCCGACATAACTCCGTTTGAAACGGTAGCACTCATAATTTTTGCTGCTTCCTTAGAAATCAAAGCAGTTCTTAAACAGTTCTCTATAACTATACGCGCCGACATAGAGTCAATAGAATTACCTATCGAATTTACGATATGCATTATAGCGGTCGGTTGGTCTAATTTAACTCTGGTGATTCTTATATATCCACCGCCACCGCGGTAGCTTTCTATCATATACCCCTGTTCGGGTGTAAAGCGTGACGATAAAACATAATTTATCTGACTTGGCACACATCCCATCATTTCGGCAAACTCGTTGCGCTGAATTTCAGTTTTATTATCGGTTGATTCATCCAGCATTTTTATAATAGTCTGAGTAATAATATCACTCATTTTCATATATTTTACCTCCGTTTGACCTTTTCTGACTATCATTATAATAAGAAGGTCAGTAAAAGTCAAAAATCGGTTTCGGCTAATTTTAGGGTTTTTAAAGGTCAAAGAAAGACAAATCTTCGATTTTCTTTCGTTTTCGTTGATTTTCTCTGTTTATCTAGTTTTTTATTTTAGTAACACAACCTGCGGATTTGCATAATATGTACTATAACGGAAAGGAGGTAAATACACTATGTGTAACGGCTTAGGCAACAACTGCACTTGGATTATCGTAATCCTTCTTCTTCTCTTCTGCTGTGGCGGAAATGGTTGCGGTAACGGTTGCGGTACCAATAACGCTTGTGGTTGCGGATGTGATAACGGCTGCTGCTAATCACTCTTCCCTTCCTAAAGAAAAAAGCGGACAGAAAAAATCTGTCCGCTTTTTCTATTTGCAAAGAGTATTTTTTGCCGCTTGCAGGGTTTTATTCGCTACCTTCATTGCACTTGTACCGCTACCGGCGCTACTTTCGGTAACCACTACAAACGCTAGAGGCAATTCACTATCCTTGCAAAAGCCTACGAATAATGAATTTTCTTTATCTCCGCCAACCTCGGCAGTACCAGTTTTTCCACATATATCAAGAGAGCCAAAGGTAGATTTACCATAATTATTCTTAACGGCGTAGTCCATGAGCGCCGCAACCTTATCCGCCGTATCCTTATTTATTACGGTAACGGTTTTAGGAGCAGCCTTATAAATAATTTTGCCGTTTGAATCTCTAAGACAGTGAACAAAATATGGCTCTTTATAATCACCGCCGTTAGCAATAGCGCTTACCATACTTAAATACTGTACGGGATTCATAAGATTTGTATATTGACCAATTCCCGACCAGCCGTAATCAATATTTCTGGCATCCCTTACGTCGTATACCGATTTACCGCATTCAATACCGTCAATATAAAAGGTTTTATTAAATCCAAAAATCTCAGCATATTTTGTCATTGTATTTTTCCCCAGTGACAATGCCGTCAAGGAAAAATACGAATTACAGGAATGTGCAAAAGCGTTTTCTAATGTTACCGACCTGTGTCTGCCCAAACAGGAAAGGCTTTCATTTTCTATAACCGTACCGTAGTTGCAAATTTGGGGAGAATTATACGCCCCTTTTCCCAGCGAATCTATCTGAGCCGCGGCGGTAACTATTTTAAAGGTCGAGCCGGGGGTATATGACGATGAAATGAAGCGATTCACAAACACACTACCAAGTTCTCCTCTTTTTGCCTTTTCATATTCAGCATCATCACTTATATCATAGGTAGGGGTACTTACCATGCATAAAACTTCACCCGTTTTATAATTACAAACCCCAACACAACCGGGATTTTTGCCTAGTGCTTTCATAGCAGCAACACTTATATCACTACTAATTGTCAGTTCGGCACTATTTCCCTTACCCGAAAAAGTAAAGACTCCATTTGAAAAGGAATAGCCTACAAGCTGACTTTTCCATGCATTAGTAACACCCGTACTTACATAACCTTCGTGGTCTCCTGCAACATGAATAGTAGCTTTTCTGATATTACTGTCTTCATTATATACTCGCTGTCCGTCAACAGTTTCTGAAAGCACGTTACCGTCACGGTCGGTTACAGCGCCGGCATTAACAAGCTTACCGGAAGAATATATATGCTGATTGGTTTCATAAAGTGCCCAATCTTTACCGTATTTTATAAGGCGAAAGACGAATATTCCGACGGCAATAACAAAAAGCATTATTACAGTTATCATTGCATTACGCCGTATCTTATGCTTTCTCAATTTTACGCCTTCTTTCTATTAAAATTATATGTTCGTCACGGACCGCCACCCTGAAAAACGACATAATAACGGTACAGGCAATTACCGACGAGCCGCCCACACTTATAAATGGTAAGGTTACTCCCGTAAAAGGAAGCATATCCATCGAGCCGAAAACGTTAAGAGCCGTTTGCGCAAGTAAAAGTACAGCTGCCGCACAGCAGGTAGTACTATAAAAATTGCTAGAGGAAACAGTTAAGGTTTTCACAGCATAAATAGCAAAAATAACAAAACAGAAAAGCACACAAATACCTATAATAAGTCCCCATTCCTCAGTAATAAGACCAAAAACTATATCAGTATCATAAGCAGGAATTTTAACTAAACTTCCTCTGCCTCCTCCAATTCCGAAAAGACCGCCGGAAGCCGCTGCAATTATAGTTCTCGTCTGCTGATAGCCGCTATCACTAGCATTTTCAAAAGCAGAGCCAAACGAAAAAATCCTTTTAGCAACATACGGGAAAATGAGCATAATAGTGCCGCCGAAAATAACAGCACCACCGCTTAAAATTCCAAGCAATTTAAAACTGCAAAGTCTTATAAAGAGAATTGATACGGCGCACACAGCATAAATAAGCGCCGTTCCGAAATCACTTAAATAAGCGAGAATTAAAAGACTTATAATAGTAAAAAGCGAAAAAGGAAGAATATCCTTTTTGTCATTAATTTTATCCGCTGCGGCTCCTGAAATAAATATGAGTATAACCTTGATAAATTCAGAGGGCTGAACGGAATATCCAAGCACATTTATCCAGTTCTGGCTACCGTTATATACCACACCGAAAATAATATTAATCACAAAAAGTCCTATACCTACTATAAGGGCAATACCTTTAAAACCTATAGCAACCGAAGGCTTTATAAGAATTTTTTCTAATAGTATAGCTAGCACAAATCCAACAGCAAAGCACAACAGTTGTTTTATCATAGTTGATGGCTCACCGTGAGCAGCAACACTTAAACCAAAAGTAAATAAAAATAAAACAGGAATTTCAATAAATGCGCATAAAAATCGGGTTATAAAAAGATATATCCATTCCCCTATAATAAGTGTGCCAAAGCAAATAAATAAAACCGTTGCCTTTTCCTTAAAAGCAAAAACTAAACAAAAAAAGACAAAAATCTGTATAATATTAAGGCAAGAAAAAACTATAGCTTTTTGCAGAAAACGGTTGTCGACAGACTTGTCCTTATTAATTTTCATAATAACGGACAGTTCTCTGTCCTCCATTGTTAAAGAATCGTTTGGAGCAAACTTTTTTTCACCCTTTACTATTTTTTCATTTATTTTAATCTTACTTTTATTAGTCGGCCTTATGGTCATATAATTATTTGATATAGAAAGCACGGCGTGTTTCTTTTTTAAACCGCTTATCACTATATCACATTCAGAGCTGCTCCCCATTAAATATTCTCCGCTAGAAAGCGGAATTTCTTTTAGTCCGTCTACGTTAAGTACAAGCTTATATGGTTTAAACCGTTTTTTAAGCAGACCTATAGCTGAAACTGAGAGTAATAAAACAGAAAGAACAGGCAGAACGTATCTGACAACGCTTATAAATCCACGCACAAAAAATTCCATACCTGTTCACTCTCCTTACTTAAATTCAAACTTCATTTCAAAGGCAACTTTATCACCGTTTGTAATTCTTACCATACTACAGTTTTCATTATCGATTCTTCTGCATAAAAGAATATCGCCCTCACGACATTCATTAATATAATGAACTTCCATTTTGCCGATAAATCTATTTTCAAGCTCATTAATACTGAATAAATCTTCAGCCATTCTTATATATTCTATATTGTTGACATGGTGTGACATATCTATATGCTGAGAAAGTACCGTTAACTCATATTCCCTCTTTACATCGCCGTCTATAACAAATTTTTCGAATTCCAAAATTTTAACGACATTTAAACCTTTTAATATAAGAGATGTGTCGATAAGCCTCTTTGGACGATGTGACGTTAAGTCTAAAATACAAAGTTCTTGACAGCCCTTTGCCAGTAATCTACCGCTAGAAGAGAGTATTTCGGTATTTACGTATACCCTTAACCTTCCATCATCAGAATAATCAGCTTTTACCTTAACACTTTCACCATAAGACGGTTGCTCAAAAACCTCTAGTTTTGTCTTAGTAACCGCCCAATAGCCGTTACATTTATTTTTAAGTCCCGTGTTACCGCAATCACTCACCTCAAAGCCGTCTATCATTGCGTTTTGCAGAAGATAAAAAAATCTATATCCTCCAAGCTTTACGGTTGTATCGCAATATTCGGTGCTTATATAAATTTCCTTGTTATAAAACATTAAAAGGCGCCACCTTTCAGCTAAACATAATTATACATAATTTTTTTGAATTTTTCAATAAATTTTCTCTTGACAAAATCCCAAAAATATGTATAATTAGATTTAGAATAACTCTAATTCTTGTTTTGGAGGTGTAATGTGGCTACAAAACAACGCTCGTTGATACTTGATATTGTTAAAAATATGGATGGGCATTTAACTGCCGATGATATATTTATACTGGCAAGAGAAAAAATGCCCGGAATTGCTCTCGCAACGGTTTACAACAATTTAAACACTCTTTACGGTATGGGAGAAATCGGAAAGGTCAAAATCGCAGACTCTGCAGACCTTTATGATAAATCCCCTGTTGTTCATGACCATCTAATATGTAAGTGCTGTAAATCTGTAACCGATATAAATATTCCCGATATACACCGTCATATTGAAGAAAGTCTAGAAGAACCTATACTGTCATACAATCTCAGTATTGATTATTTATGTAAAAATTGCAGACAATAATATTGCCATTAACCGATTTATCGGTTATAATAACAAAAAATTAAATTAATTTTGAAGGAGATAAAACTTATGGAACTCAAAGGAACAAAAACCGAAAAAAATTTACAGGCAGCTTTCGCAGGCGAATCTCAGGCAAGAAACAAGTACACCTACTTTGCATCTGTTGCTAAAAAAGAAGGTTATGAGCAGATTGCCGAGCTTTTCCTTAAGACCGCAGAAAACGAAAAAGAACACGCTAAATTATGGTTCAAGGAGCTTGGTGGTCTCGGTGATACCGCCGCTAACCTTTTAGCTGCTGCCGAGGGTGAAAATTACGAGTGGACCGATATGTATGATACCTTTGCTAAAGAGGCTGAAGAAGAAGGCTTTACTGCTCTTGCATATAAGTTCAGAGCTGTAGCGGCTATTGAAAAGGCTCACGAAGAAAGATACCGTGCACTACTTAACAACGTTGAAACTAAGGCTGTATTTGAAAAGAGTAGTGTTACCGTTTGGGAATGTCGCAACTGCGGTCATATTGTAGTTGGCCTTAAGGCTCCAAAGGTATGCCCCGTTTGTGCTCATCCGGAATCTTACTTCGAAGTAAGAAAAGAAAATTATTAATTCATAGAATTTCACCAAAAATGCTGCCGTTTTCGGCAGCATTTTTTCTTATTTTTGCAACTATAAATTCTTGACACAAACAACGAAATAATGTATAATACTAATTGTAAAATATCTATATGTAGCTTTTTGCAACTGACGGATTAGCGGGTTACCGCATGGGAGCATTAAGTGTTTTACATGTCGACCGTCTGGGCAGTTCCGAAGTTTTTTGCGGAACTGCCTTGTTTTGTATAAAAGCGGATAGGAGAAATCTTATGAAAAAAGTCGGAATTCTTATGGGAAGCGATAGTGACCTTCCCGTAGTACAAAAGGCTATCGATACATTAAAGGAATTAAATATTCCCTTTGAAGTACACGTATATTCTGCCCATCGTACTCCTAAAGAGGTTAGGGATTTTACCGAAAATGCCAAAACTAACGGCTTCGGTGCTATTATTTGCGCTGCAGGTAAAGCCGCCCACCTTGCAGGAGCTGTAGCCGCTGCTACTACTCTGCCCGTTATCGGTATACCTGTTAAGTCTTCTACATTAGACGGTCTTGACGCCCTTTTATCCACCGTACAGATGCCCGCAGGTATCCCCGTTGCCACCGTTGCAATAGACGGTGCCGCTAACGCCGCCCTTCTCGCCGCACAGATTATTGCCGTTGGCGATGATGCTTTGGGTAAAAAGCTTGATGAACAAAGAACTTCTGCCGCCGCAAAGGTGCTTGAGAAAAATGACATTATCAGTAAACAGTATAACTAAACAACCTTTCTCCGATTTTTAGGGTCGGAGAATTCGTTGTTTTTAAAAGTATAATTTTTGAAATTAAATACCGCCGTTTTGATAAAAAAACGGCAGAATGGAGCAAAACTATGAACAGCAGTTTCAGTGAAAGTTATAAGGCTGCCGGTGTTGATATTACGGCAGGTTACAAATCAGTAGAGTTAATGAAAAAACACATTAATCGCACAAAAAATGAAGGTTGTCTTGACGACGTTGGTGGTTTTGGCGGTTGCTTTGGTCTTGACCTTACTGATATCAGCGAGCCTGTTTTAGTCAGTGGTACCGACGGTGTTGGCACAAAAATCAAACTAGCTATGCTTATGGACAAGCACGATACTATCGGTATTGACTGTGTTGCTATGTGCGCTAACGATATTATCTGTTGTGGCGCTAAGCCCCTTTTCTTCCTTGACTATATAGCTTGCGGCAAAAATATTCCCGAAAAAATCGCCGATATAGTTGGCGGTGTTGCTGAGGGCTGTGTTCAGGCAGGTTGTGCACTTATCGGTGGCGAAACTGCTGAGCACCCAGGTCTTATGCCCGAGGATGATTACGACCTTGCAGGATACTGTACCGGCGTTGTTGATAAATCAAAAATACTTGATAAAAATTCTGTTAAAGAAGGCGACGTTATAGTTGCTCTTGCTTCTACCGGAGTTCATTCGAACGGCTTCTCACTTGTAAGACGCGTTTTCGATATTGAAAATGCCGACCTTACCTCTCCCATCCAAGATTTAAACGGCAAAAGCCTTGGGGAAACCCTTTTAACTCCCACAAAAATGTATGTAAAGAGTATGCTTGCTCTGATGAAAGAAATTAAGGTTAAATCCGTTTCTCATATTACCGGCGGAGGATTCTATGAAAATATTCCGAGAAGTCTTCCCGAAGGCTTTGGCGCTAAAATCAAAAAGAGCGACGTTAGAATTCTTCCTATTTTCGAATACATAGAAAAAGTTGGAAACATTCCCGAAAGAGATATGTTTAACACCTTTAATATGGGCGTAGGTATGATAGCTGTTGTTGATAAAGCAGACGCGGAACACGCAGTAGAAATACTTAAAGCAAACGGTGAAGACGCTTACATCATCGGTGAAATCGTTAAAAGCGAAAAAGAGGTAGAGTTATGGTAAAAACTCGCATAGCCGTTTTAGTTTCGGGAGGCGGAACTAATTTACAGGCTCTTATTGATGCTCAAAACAGCGGTATTATAAACAGTGGAGAAATTTCCCTTGTTGTTTCAAACAAGCCTACCGCTTATGCGCTTGAGCGTGCAAAGAATGCAGGTATTAAATCGGTTGTTATTGAAAATAAAGGCGATCGCTATGAATTTGAAAAACAAATTTCTAAAATACTTGATGAAGAAAAAATAGATATTATAGTTCTTGCCGGTTTTATGTGCATATTAAGTGCTGATTTTACCGGCAAATATGAAAACAGAATTCTTAATGTTCACCCCTCCCTTATACCCTCATTTTGCGGAGAAGGTTTTTATGGACTCAGAGTTCATAAAGCCGCCCTTGAATATGGGGTAAAAGTTACGGGTGCTACAGTGCATTTCGTTAATGAAATACCCGACGGCGGAAAAATTATTTTACAAAAAGCTGTAAGCATCGAAGATGGAGACACCCCCGAAATTTTACAGAAAAGAGTTATGGAACAGGCTGAATGGAAAATTCTTCCCGAAGCTGTTGAATTAGTTAGCAAAAATTTTAACAAGGAGTAACGGTAATGAGCAATATTTTTAATCTTGAAAGTCTACTTAAGAACAATTCATACCCCGGCAGAGGTATTGTTATCGGTAAATCTGCTGACGGCAAAAGTGCTTTAATGGCATATTTCATTATGGGCAGAAGCGTAAACAGCCGCAACCGTATTTTCGAAGCTTTTGAAAACGGTATGCGCACTAAGGCTTTTGACGAAAGTAAGCTTTCCGACCCTAGTCTTATTATTTATAATCCCTATCTTGCCTATGGTGATATCGATATCATTACCAATGGTGACCAGACTAACACAATTTACGATTTTGTTGTTAATGACGCTTCGGACCCCTTTGCTTTTGAAGCTGCTTTAAACACAAGAGAGTTTGAGCCCGATGCTCCTAATTTCACTCCCAGAATTTCGGGCATCTGCTACTATGACTTTGATAAAACTGATTTTACTTATAAAATGTCCATTTTAAAGAGCGCAGACGGTAACAGCGATGCTTGTCAGCGTTACACCTACTCTTACAGGCCTCTTAATGCTAAAGGTCATTTTATTCATACCTATAAATGCGACGGCGACCCAATCCCCTCTTTCTACGGTGAACCCGAAGCCGTTGTTCTACCCAACACCGCAAAAGAACTTGCCGATATGTGTTGGGAAAGCCTTAACGAAGATAATAAGGTTTCACTTTTTGTTCGTCAGATTCCTCTCGACGGCAGTGAACCCACCAACATAATTATTAATAAAAACAAGTAACAGGAGGCTATATTATGAAAGACTTTGAACTTAAATACGGTTGCAACCCTAACCAGAAACCTGCTAAAATTTTTATGCACGACGGTAGCAATTTACCAATTGAAATTCTTAACGGCCGTCCCGGTTATATCAATTTTCTTGATGCGTTTAACTCCTGGCAGCTTGTTAAGGAATTAAAGGAAGCTATTGGTATGCCTGCCGTTACTTCCTTTAAGCACGTTAGTCCTACCTCTGCGGCTATCGGTCTTCCTTTATCCGATAAGTTGAAAAAAGCTTGCTTTGTTGATGATATTGAAGGACTTGACGATTCTCCCCTTGCCTGTGCTTATGCCAGAGCTAGAGGTACCGACAGAATGTGTTCTTTCGGTGACTGGGTTGCTCTTTCCGATGTTTGCGACGTTACTACTGCCCTTATGATCAAACGTGAGGTTAGCGACGGCGTTATTGCTCCGGGATACGAACCAGAAGCCCTTGAAATTCTTAAATCCAAGAGAAAAGGTTCTTATAATATTGTTAAAATTGACCCCAACTTTGTTCCTGCAGAAATCGAGCACAAGCAGGTATACGGAATCACCTTTGAACAGGGCAGAAACGAATTCAAAATCAACAAAGAACTTCTTTCGAATATTGTTACCGAAAATAAGAATATGCCCGAAGGTGCAGTTCGCGACCTTATAATTTCTCTTATCACCCTTAAATATACTCAGTCCAATTCAGTATGCTTTGCTGTTGACGGTCAGGCTATTGGCGTTGGCGCAGGTCAGCAATCCCGTGTTCACTGTACCCGTCTTGCAGGCTCTAAGGCTGATACCTGGTTCCTTCGTCAGCATGATAAGGTTTTAAACCTTCCCTTCAAGGCTGAACTTGGCAGACCAGACAGAGATAACGTTATTGACGGCTATATTAATCAGAATGAAGAAGATGTTTGTGCCGACGGAAATTGGCAGAAATACTTTACTACTAAGCCTGAGCATTTCACTAAAGATGAACAGAGAGCATATCTCGACACCATAACCGGAGTTGCTCTTGGCAGTGATGCCTTCTTTCCCTTTGACGATAATATTGAACGCGCTAAAAAAAGCGGTGTTTCTTATATTGCAGAACCCGGCGGCTCAATCCGCGACGACGTAGTTATTGATTGCTGTAACAAATACGGTATTGCTATGGCATTTACCGGTATGAGACTTTTCCACCACTAATATAAAGCGAGGTTTTAAAAATGAAGGTTGCTGTTATAGGTAGCGGCGGAAGAGAACACGCTATAATAAAAAAGCTAAAGCAAAGCAAAGAAATCAATGCTATTTACGCTATTCCCGGCAACGGCGGTATGACAGAGGATGCCATTCTCATTAATATCCCCGTAACAGATATTAACGGAATATGCAATTTTGCTAAACAAGAAAAACTTGATTACGTTGTTGTTGCCCCCGATGACCCGTTGGTTGCAGGCATGGTTGATGCCTTAAACTCTGTTGGTATTGACTGCTTCGGTCCTGACAAAAAGGCCGCAATTATTGAAGGAAGTAAGGTTTTCTCTAAGGACCTTATGAAAAAATATAATATTCCTACCGCCGCCTATGGTGTTTACGATAACTTGGAGGAGGCTATAGAGTATTTAAGAACTGCTCCCCTGCCTACCGTTATTAAAGCTGACGGACTGGCTCTCGGCAAAGGTGTTATTATCGCCGAAACTCTCAAGGAGGCCGAGAATGCTGTTCGCTCTATTATGGAGGACAAGGTTTTCGGTGCTTCAGGCAACAAAATTGTTATTGAAGAATTCCTTACAGGCCCAGAGGTTTCGGTCCTCGCTTTTTCCGACGGTAAGACCCTTGTTCCTATGGTTTCTGCAATGGACCACAAGCGAGCCAAAGACAATGACAAGGGACTTAATACCGGCGGTATGGGTACTATTGCCCCTAACCCCTACTATACTAAAGATGTTGCAAAGATTTGTATGGATGAAATTTTCATTCCCACAATTCGCGCTATGGAAAACGAAGGCAGAGCCTTTAAAGGTTGCCTTTTCTTCGGACTTATGATTACTCCTAACGGTCCTAAGGTAATTGAATACAACTGTCGCTTCGGTGACCCCGAAACTCAGGTTGTTTTACCACTTCTGGACAGTGACCTATTCGAAATAATGAGAGCTTGCACAAACGGAACGCTGGATAAATGCGAAGTTAAATTTAAAGACGGTGCAGCTTGCTGTGTTGTTATGGCAAGTAATGGTTATCCCGAAAAATATCAAAGCGGATTTCCTATTATCGTTGATAAAGACATTGACGCCACCGTTTATTTTGCAGGTGCAAAAAAAGACGGCGATAAACTTCTTTCTGCCGGAGGCAGAGTTCTTGGCGTCAGCGCAACTGCTGATACACTAGACGCCGCAATAAATAAGGCTTATAAGCAAACCGAAAAGGTTAATTTTGAAAACGCATATAAGCGTAACGATATTGGTTCAAGAGCGCTTGCGGCACTTAAATAAGCGCAAATTACAAAGGATGGATAGATTATGGTTTACCGTATTTATGTAGAAAAGAAAGCAGGTCTTGCAGGTGAGGCTGATGCCCTTTTAGGCGACATTCACTCTTTCCTTAACATTCCTGCCGTAGAAAGTGTAAGAATTATAAACCGTTATGATGTTGAAAACATTGAAGAGGAACTTTTCAATCAGTGCATAAACACCGTATTTTCAGAACCTCAGCTTGATGATACCTTTACAGAGCTTGATTTTTCAGAAAACGCTTTTGTTTTTGCCGTTGAATTCCTCCCCGGTCAGTTTGACCAGAGAGCCGATTCTGCCGCACAGTGCATTCAGATTATCTCTAAGACTGACCGTCCCAATGTACGCACAGCAAAGGTTTATATAATTGAAGGCAATATAAATGATGACCAAAAGGCTGCTATTAAGAAGCACCTTATTAACCCTGTTGAAAGCAGAGAAGCATCTTTGAATACTGTTGCTACCCTTAAGCGCGAATATGACATTCCTACTACCGTTCGCACCCTAGAGGGTTTCAATGCTTTAGATGAAAAAGGTCTTGAAGGCTTTTTAAAAGAACAGGGTCTTGCTATGGATTTAGACGACCTTAAATTCTGTCAGAACTATTTCAGAAGCGAAAATAAAGAGCCTACTATTACAGAAATCAAAATGATAGACACTTATTGGTCTGACCATTGCCGTCATACCACATTCCTCACTACTATTGACAGTGCCGAATTTGATGACGAGCTTCTTCAGAAGGCTTATGACGAGTATATAGAAGTAAGAAAAGAACTCGGCAGAACAAAACCCATAAATCTTATGGATATCGGCACTATTGCAGCTAAATATCTTAAAAAGCAAGGCAAACTTGACCGTCTTGACGAATCTGAAGAAATTAATGCTTGTACCGTTAAAATTGACGTTACTATTGACGGCAAAAAAGAACCTTGGCTTTTACTGTTTAAAAATGAAACTCACAACCATCCTACAGAAATCGAGCCTTTCGGTGGTGCGGCTACCTGTATTGGCGGCGCTATACGTGACCCCCTTTCAGGAAGAAGCTATGTTTACGCAGCTATGCGTGTAACAGGCGCCGGTAATCCTCTTGCTGACCTTGATGCTACCATTAAAGGCAAACTGCCTCAGAGAA
>SVQC01000034.1 GCA_015065585.1 Oscillospiraceae bacterium | reverse complement strand
CCATTAATATTGTAACGGATATGCTGAAAAACCGAAGGTATATTGGTGAATACAAGTTCCGAGATATTGTTAACCCAGACGGCATACCAAGAATAGTCCCGCAGGCGTTATTTGACAAGGTGCAGCGTGAGCGTGCGAAGAATAAGAGAGCAACAGCAAGACATAAAGCTGAAGACGATTACTTACTGACAACAAAACTGTTTTGCGGTAAATGCGGTGTTTATATGACCGGTGAAAGCGGAACCGCCCGAAACGGTACGGTACATCGGTATTATAAATGCAACAACGCTAAGTACAAACATACTTGTGATAAAAAAACGGTAAAAAAAGAATGGATTGAAGACATTGTTGTTAAACACACCCATGAGATGATGATTGATGATAATGTTATTGATGACATCGCAAGTATTGTGTTCAGAAATGCAAAGAAAGAAAATCCCGCAATACAACTACTTAAACAACGGCTTAGTGAAACAGAGAACGCACTGAACAATCTGCTCAGAGCAATTGAAGAAGGAATTATAACTCCGACTACAAAACAAAGAATGATAGAGTTGGAGCAGACAAGAGATGAGATTAAATTAAAGCTCATCAAGGAAGAAATGAAGAAACCCACCATCACGAAAGAGGGCTTAGTATTATGGCTCAAGCATATTCAGAGCATGAGCTTGGAAACGAAGGAACACAAACAAAGACTAATCGACATTTTTGTAAACGCCGTATATCTCTACGACGAGAAATTGGTCATAACATTTAATTATAAAGAAGCAAGCAAAACCGTAACCTTAAAAGAGGTAAACGGTTCGATTATAGAATGCTCAGGTGCACCAAAATAAAAGAGTCGTACCGTAAGGTATGGCTCTTTTATTTTTTGTATATGGGGACTTGAACCCGTGAGGGCATATTCCGTAAAGAAAAACAGTCCGGTGGACTGTTTTTTAGGAATATGGTGTGCAGTCGGGTACCGAACGCAAAGCGTTGGGTCGACAAACAGTTAGTATGCAAGGCATCGCCGAAGCAGACGGCAAGTCCCATCACTCGCACCAAAGCATTCAAACCCGAACCTTTTACCAATCGGTGAAACGTTCGGGTTTGTTGTTTTCTTATAATATGTTAAATAGCCTTTGTTTGTGGCAGTGCAGAGCATTTTGCTCTGCACTGCCACTTCTTCGTTTCAAAGCGTTTTAGTCCACAAAATTATTTTATCAGGAATTCTTGACACAATTAATTGACGAAGAATACCCCCGCGTACTGCGGGGGCAGTGTGATGGTTACTTTTCATTTGGTTTTGTAATAATGAGTGCTTTTACACGTTCACAGAGGTTTTCAAATTCTGGATGGTTGCGAAGCGGTTCGAAATCTTTTCCGTTAAGTTCATCAAAATATTGGCTCGGAAACAGACAATGACAAGATGACCCTCTGCCCATTAATGTTTCAATAAAAATACATCGTTCCTTGAGAGAGTCTGGATTATTATCGATTGTAATCCACTCTTCTTTGGCACGCCATTCCATTCCGTCAAGAAAACGGCACGACACCGGCAAAATAATCTCTTTTGTAATTTTCATTGTTTGTTCCAACAATTGAGCTACTGCTTCCAACTTCGAAATTGCCTCATCAAATTTACCCAAACTCACATATCGTGCAGCAGAATTGGTCATTTGTTCTAAACGAAATGTTATCCACATATCCACATTATCATCAACTGCATCACAACGAATAAGAGTTAGTAGCTTTTCTAAAAATTCATTAGCGAAATGTATATACTCAGCACTTGCATGCCGTTTGACTAAATGACGGTGTGAAAATATAGTGTCAATTGCATGAAACAATTGGTACCTTCGTTCCGCTTCGAAATTTTTATCATCACTGAGACGCAAATATCTATTAAATAACAATGCTCTCTCTGAACAATCAAAGGATGTTGTATACTTCTTTAAAAAATCCTGTAAATGTTCTTCGTCTTCAATTTCCGCCATTGTTTCAAGTACATGTGGATTCATTGGTTGACGTTCAAGAAACAATTCAGCCATTAACCGAACCTCTGGAAGTATTTTAGGATCGCGAAACGCTCTGTCATTTCCTTCTACCCACGGTCGCCATGCAGACTTACTGTCAAGATAATTTCTGCGTATATCTCGAAGAAGATTTACGATTTTATCAGCATCGTAATCATGTTTCATACACTCGCGACGAAGCTCGTCAAATGTTTCTACAGCACGTTTTTCTTTCTCAATTTGTGGCATTCCGAGAAGTTCGTCAACTGTAACGGCAAGAATCTCAGCAATAGCAGGAATTAGTTCTAGGTCAGGATAGGTTGTATCGTTTTCCCAACGGCTAATTGATTGATATGACACGCCCAAACGATCGGCAAGTGTCTCTTGTGTTAAATTGTTTTTCTTTCTAAAATCACGTATATTTTGACCAATAGCAAGTTTCATAATTTCCTCCTAAAGTATCGTTGCCTTGCAAGGTTTAATTTCTGTCGACATCTATATTATATAGTGCAAATGTTAAGAAAACAATAACACATTGCGAGAGAAAAATTATCGGTTTATGTTATGTTTTTCTGCTGCAGTTTGAATAGATTGTAGTCTCTAGAAAGATAAGTGTTTTGCTTAAACAATCAAAACGATAACCTTAAAAGAGGTAAACGGTTCGATTATAGAATGCTCAGGCGCACCA
Source organism: Oscillospiraceae bacterium (assembly GCA_015065585.1). Taxonomy (GTDB): domain Bacteria; phylum Bacillota; class Clostridia; order Oscillospirales; family Acutalibacteraceae; genus SIG607. The sequence goes on along the minus strand of SVQC01000034.1, from coordinate 12,266 downwards.
TGTTGAATGTTCATAACGGACTTTAGTCCGCTATGAACATTCTTTTTTATTTTGAGCAAGTTTTTGGGTATTAGGGGGCAACCCTAACAAGTGTGGATATCCATCCACGATGCTTGTGAATTAGAACCCATTGTGATATAATAAATACAAGGTGGTGGTAATTATGATTTCAAAACTTTCTCAAGAAATATATGAAAAATCAATTCAACTAAAAAATTATGATGAAAGAAAGTTGTTACTTAAAAGAAATCGTTTAACACTTCTTAATGAATTGTATCAACTTCAGGATATGACGGATATTCTTTTATCATCATTACATAGCGATTCAAGTTTTTCGTATAACTACATTGAACTTGCTATATTTATGAAAACTTCACTTGCGGAATGTATCGTTTTTTTAACCTCAAAGGCTAAAAATTATCGCACTACCGTAAAACGATATATATGTGGATTTCATAATCTTCCCAGAGCATTTTTATCTATCGATAATAAAATGAAAGTATCTACTGCGGAAGCAATGGAATACTTTAAACCATATCTCAAGTTGGATTGACAAATCCGTTTAGAATACCCGCACCAAATTTCCGGGTTGACCGTTTTGGTCGGCTCGGAATTTGTTTTTTATGGAGTTGGTAAATCTATCTTTCAAAACAAATCATAAAGGCAAATAATGTCTATAAATAAGTAAAAAAACTTCTTGAAATATCCCTTTTTGTCTTGTAATATTTAATTGTGATTCGCGTTTCAAAAGTCAGTTTTGTGTATCACATCATAAACCAAATTTTCTTAGGTTAAAGGAGAGTTTTTCATGATTTATTATGTTTCTAATATAGGAAATGACCAATCAGACGGTTCAATAAATGCCCCCTTTCAAACTATCAATCATGCGGCTCAAATTGCCGCCCCTGGCGATACGGTAAAAGTTTTGGCGGTACTTATCGTGAATGGATTAATCCTAAAAACGCAGGTACAAGCAATCATAATAGAATTACCTATGAAGCTGTGGAGGGTGAGCATCCTGTCATAAAAGGCTCCGAAATAGTTAAAAATTGGGAAAGGGTTGAAGAGACTGTCTGGAAAAAGGTTTTACCAAACGAAATGTTCGGCGACTTTAATCCCTATGCCTTGGAAGTAGAGGGCGACTGGTTTGAGGACCCCTGTAAAGATTATAGAGTACACCTTGGCGACGTATATATAAACGGCACATCAATGTTTGAAGCAAAATCAATGGAAGACCTTTATGATAGCACGCCTTTTTACAATAATTACCCGTCTTGTTTTCAAGGTTCGTATCAATTATGGAACAAGATAGAAGATAAAACCGTTGCAAACCCCGAGCTTACAACTTACAAATGGTATGCAACCGTAGATGAAACTAATACTACAATTTTCTGTAACTTTCAAAATTATAATCCTAATGAAGAATTTATTGAAATAAACGTGCGACCCTGCTGCTTCTATCCAAAATCTACCGGTATAAATTATATTACCTTACGCGGTTTTGAGATTGCTCAGACTGCTTCTCCTTGGGCACCGCCAACCGCTGACCAAATCGGTATGGTAGGTCCCCATTGGAGTAAGGGTTGGATTATCGAAAACAATATATTACACGATGCAAAATGCTGTGCTGTAAGTCTTGGCAAAGACGAGGCTACCGGCCATAATTTAAGTATAAGATACGGCCGCAAATCAAATCACCGTCACCAGCTAGAAGCAGTATTTTCTGCCATTCAACTAGGTTGGGATAAAGACACCGTTGGTTCTCATATAGTTAAAAACAATGAGATTTACGATTGCGGTCAAGCCGGTGTTGTAGGTCATATGGGCTGTGTTTTCAGTAAAGTAGAACATAATCATATATACAATATTGGCTTAAAGCATGAATATTGGGGACACGAGATGGCGGGTATTAAATTCCACGCTGCTATTGACGTTGTTATTAAAAATAATAACATACATAACTGCAGCACCTTTGGTATTTGGCTTGATTGGCAAAATCAAGGATTTAAAAGACCTTACTCGTTCTACCCCATACCATTTCCCCCACTCAACTGCTGTAGCAGGGTGTTGTGAAATCTACGACGGAGATGATAGATATCTTAACAACCTATTTATAGACCACAATAAAAACAGCGATACCATTGACCCTTTCACAAAAAACTGCGATAAATATACTTCTTATGAAAAGTTTGAAGAAACAATAAATTCGAATCAACCAAAGGTTGGATTTGGTATATTTGTTGATAATCCCTCACCCGTTATGGTGGAAGGCAATGCATATTCAGGTAAAGCCACTCCGTCAGCCAACGAAAAAAGCGCAATTATATTAGATAATGCTGCCGCATCTATTTCATCAAAGGACGGAATATGGACTTTAAGCCTCGAGGTACCTGAAAACCTTTGCACATTTAAGTGCGAAGCTGTTACTACTAAAAGACTTGGAAAAGCCCGTTTGCCACAACAAAACTTTGAAGAAAGCAACGGAAATGAAATTGATTTCAGCAAGGATTTAATCGGTGAAAACCATACCGATAATATAATCCCCGGTCCTTTTGCTTCGCTTAAAGGCGGCAAACAGCAAATTATCGTATGGAAAGAATAAATCATTAAAAAAGTTTAAAAACCGTGGCTTTTATGCCACGGTTTTCTATCGTTATAACAGTACTGTATAAACTTCCTCACCATCATTTACAAATATTTCAAGAATGTATCCGTCGCGAAGAATTTTAATATTATCGGTAGGTCCATTATAAATAAGCGGTTCTCTGTCAGTACGCTCTACTATAAAACCATCCTCGGTAATTTTAACGGCTTCATCGCTGTCTTTGAGAAAATGCTGAAGTTCTTTTACAGGATAGCCGTAAATCTTACCGTTTTTAAAGGTAACCTCTCTCGGTACTGACCATGTACCTGCACAACGAGGTAATTTTAAATACCAGCCTGGAATCCAGGTTATAACTAGAATTCTGCCTAAATGGTCTTTAAACATTTGTCCTGCATAAAGGTCGGGTCCTTTATCGTAGCTTCCTTTAAATTCACAGTTAAACTTAGTGTCTTTAAAGTTACCAATCATAATATCAAAATAATGCTTCCAATCAGTAGGAACAACCGAGCAAGAAAGAATTACCTTATCATCATTCAAAGGAATAATTGAAGGACATTCAGTAAAATAGCAGTCATTCCACTCAGAAACAATACCCGAATATTCCCAGTTTAGTAAATCTTCACTTTCATAGGCAAGAAGTCTGCCATATTTTTCTTTATCAGTAGGTGCAGTACCGCTACCTGTTGCCATTATGCAGTAATATTTACCGTTATAATAGGTTAAAGCAGGGTCTCTGAAATCCGGAAAACCGTCAGCAGGATATCCTTTTATAACAGGATTATTTTCATATTTAGTAAAGTTTATTCCGTCTTTTGAATAAGCGACACTAACTGTTTCTATACGCTTTTCATCAATATAGTGAATAGATGCATAAAAAACGTATAAAATATCGTCTTTTATTATTGCGGTACCCGACCAACAGCCGCCGCCATCATAAGGCATATCAGGGCTAAGAGCTATAGGCATTTCTTCCCAGTTAATAAAATCCTTAGTTCTTGCGTGACCCCAATACATAATAAGTCCCGAACCCGGTACTTCTGCATTGGGCAGATGCTGATAAAAAAGATGGTAATAACCATTAAAATATATAAGGCCGTTAGGGTCGTTAACCCAGCCCTTTTCAGGCTTATAGTGATAATTAAGTTTTCCGTAATAATCGTAATTATATACACTGAAATTTTCTATTGCCATAACCAAACCTCCATTACGGCTTTGTAAGATCATTATAATAAAGTATTTATCAAATTGCAATCATTTTATTTGCAAAAAATATATGTTTGTAGTATAATAGAATAAATATTTTCTGTGAGGTTATTATGATGACAAAAATAGATATTTTTTCAGGTTTTCTCGGTGCAGGAAAGACCACCCTTATAAAAAAATTACTTGGAGAAGCCTTTAAAGACGAGCAGATTGTTATTATCGAAAATGAGTTCGGCGAAATCGGTATTGACAGCGGTTTTTTAGAAGATGCAGGAGTAAAAATAACCGAAATGAATCAAGGTTGTATATGCTGTTCCCTCGTAGGTGATTTTGGCAAAGCACTTAATGAGGTTATTAAAACCTACCACCCCGACAGAATTTTAATTGAGCCTTCGGGCGTTGGAAAATTAAGCGATGTTATCAAGGCTGTAAAAGAACTTGATATTAAGGATGTTACTTTAAACAGCTTTACCACAGTTGCCGACGCTGGTAAGGTCAAAATTTATTCAAAGAACTTCGGCGAATTTTATAATAATCAGATTGAACACGCAGGAGCAATAATTCTAAGCCGTACCGATAATATTACCGACCAAAAGCTTGAAAAGTCTGTAGAAATACTAAGAGAGCACAATAAAGATGCCGTTATAGTTGCTACTCCTTGGGATAAAATTGACGGCTCGGCTATCCTTTCGGCTATGGAACAAACCAATACTTTAAAACAGGATATGGACAAGCTTCATCATGAACATGAACAAGAACTTGAACATGAGCATCATCACCACCACGATGAAGAATGTGATTGCGGTTGTCATGAGCATCATCACGAGCACGCGCATCACCATGAACATCATCACGAGCATGGTGACGAATGTGATTGTGGTTGTCACGACCATGACCATGAACACCACCATCATCACGCTGACGAGGTGTTTACAAGCTTTGGCAGAGAGACGGTTAAAAAATACACCTCCGAAACGCTTGAAACTATTTTAAATTCAATAGAAAATGACAACAGCTACGGTGTTATACTCAGAGCAAAAGGTATTGTTGAAAGTGAAAACGGAAATTGGCTTCATTTTGACTACGTACCAGGCGAAATAAGTGTTAGAAACGGAAATGCCGGTATAATAGGCAGACTTTGCGTTATCGGCAAAGATTTAAACGAAGAAAAATTATCCAAAATTTTCGGTATTTAGAGGTGTAAAACGTGGATATTCCCGTATATTTATTTGTAGGTTTTTTAGACTCGGGTAAAACCAAATTTATCGATGAAACACTAAAAGACCCCCGTTTTGAAAGCAAGGACACTACTCTGCTTTTGCTCTGTGAGGACGGCGAAGAAGAATATGATACAACGCTTTATAGCGGCGGTAAGGTTATAGTCGAGGAGATTGAAAGCGAAGATACGTTAAGCATAGATTATCTTGACGCTCTTATTAAAAAAACAAAAGCCACAAGAGTAATTGTTGAATATAACGGAATGTGGATGCTTCAGTCTTTTTATGATGCTATGCCAAAAGAATGGATTTTATATCAGGAATTTATGCTGATGGATGCAACTACTGCCGTAAGCTATAATGCCAATATGAGAAGTCTTGTAGTGGATAAGCTGACCGATAGCGAGCTTATCATTTTCAACCGTTATAATGACAATATAGATAAAATGGCTCTCCATAAAATCGTCCGCGGTATCAGCCGAAAAGCTTCAATTGCCTATGAATATGCTGACGGAAGCGTGGCATACGATGATATAGAAGACCCTTTGCCCTTTGATATAGAGGCAGATATTATAAATATCGAAGATAAGGATTTCGCTATATGGTACCGTGATTTAAGCGAAGAACTTCCTAAATATGACGGAAAGACCGTAAAATTCAAGGGTATTGTAGCTAAAAACCCTGCTATGCCTAAAGGCAGTTTCGTTATAGGCAGACACGTTATGACCTGTTGCGCCGACGATATAACATATTCGGGACTTGTATGTGACTATAGCGGCGCTGAATCCTTAAAGCAACGGGATTGGGTTATTATAACAGCTAAGTTAGAACTAAAAAAGCATAAAATGTATGGTAAAAAAGGACCTGTGCTGACGGCAATTAACGTAGTACTAACCTCTCCCGCTAACCCCGAACTTGCAACTTTCTATTAAAAAAATCCGAGCTATTGCTCGGATTTTTTCTTTTTACTGAATTTCTTTCAACATTTTTGCCATTGATTCTTCATATTCTTCCTGTGAAGAATTATTGAATATAAGCAGCTGGTCAACAACGGAGGGGTCGTTAAGATTTTCAGGGATTGAGAAATCAATTTTAGAAATATACTCATCCCAGTTTGCAATTTTCCAGGTATCTCTTGGAGAATTTCGCTCAATCATTCTCTGTTTACAAACCTCAACGTCGGTCTTAACCCAAACCACAGTTATACCCGCATCATATTCTCTAAGTTTTTTGCGAAGAGAAATCATATACTCAGTATCTCTGATTTCTCTTGTAAAGGGGGCATTAATAAGTACGATATCTTCATACTGCAATGCTTCAAAAGCAAAGTTAAGTACAACTTCATATTCTACGTTTCTTATGTTGTCCTCAAAGAACTGTGAACTACGGTTAATTTCTTCACCTGCAACCTTGTAAGCCACGTTTGAAAGGGGTACTAAGGTATCCTTATCAAGATAAACAACATGGTCAAGATTTGTTGCAAGCATTTTTGAAATATAGGTTTTACCACTTGCCGGGGGTGAAGTAACCAAAATCAATTTCTTTTTCATAAATTTAACGCTCCTATCCTACCTTAAACCGCAAAAATACGATTTTTATCATAACTTTGCTAAGTATAACACACACTTTGTAGAAAAACAATAGAAAATGAAGAATAATTTTGAAAAATTGTAAATTTCTGTTTACTTCAAAAAAAGGAGGCGGTGCCTCCTTTTATTTCACCTGATTATTGTGTATAATATTGCCCTTTTCAAACTGCAAAGCATTCTCTAAAGTGGTAATTGCTATAGCAGAAAGAGCTTCGGCAGTCAAAAAGCCCTGATGGGAGGTAACTATAACATTGGGAAATGATAACAGTCTTGCAGTTATTGAGCTTTCAAGTATATCGTCTTCCCTATTCTCAAAAACGTTGTTATTTTCTTCTTCGTAAACATCAAGTCCTACACCGGAAAACTTTCTTTCCCTTATTGAACTTATTAAATCTTCGGTATTAATTAGGGCGCCTCGGGAGGTATTTATAAGCAAAACACCGTCCTTCATTTTCTTTATGCTCTCTTTGTTTATTATATGGTAAGTTTCTTTCGTTAATGGACAATGGAGTGAAATAAGGTCACTTCTGCCCAGCAACTCATCGGTACTAACGTAATCAACGAAATCAAGCCTTTTTTCAGGCTTTTCATCTACCGCCATAACCTTCATACCAAGTCCGTAACATATTTTGCACATTGCAGTTCCTATTTTTCCGGTTCCTATAATTCCCGCCGTTTTACCGTGAAAATTTCTGCCTGTAAGACCTACAAGACTAAAATTGTTTTCTCTAACCTTAATATATGCTTTATGAATTTTTCTGTTAACGGCAAGAGCTAAGGCTATAGCGTGTTCTGCTACAGCTTCAGGCGAATATGCAGGAACTCTGAGTACTGTTATTCCACATTCCTTAGCAGCAGCAATATCAACATTATTAAAACCTGCGCATCTTAGTAGTATAAGTTTAACTCCGCTTTTCTTTAATATTTTCATAACTACGCTGTTTACCGGAGATGCTACAAATACACATACTGCATCATAACCTGACGCTAGACTTGCCGTAGCAGTGTTTATATCGCTTTCAAGAAAATCTATCTTGATATTTTCAAACTGTTCAATCAGATTTTCTTCAAAATATTCTCTGTCATAAGCCTTTGTGTCATAAAAAAGTATTTTCATAATTTTCTCTCCTTTTTAGTTATTATTACCTTTAAAAGCAAAAAATAAACTAAATAATTGAAAAGCATATTAAATTATGTTATATTTATTTTATTAAATTTAGGAGAAAAATTTTATGAATATTATTCTTGCTTCTGCTTCACCGAGAAGACGTGAACTTATAAAGCTTATAACAAATGACGCCCTTTGTATTTCTGCCGATATCGACGAAAGTCTGCCTGACGGAATTGAAGGTGAATCCAGTCCTGAATTTTTGGCCTGCCAAAAAGCGTTGTTTATAGCTAAAGACCATCCCGACAGCCTCGTTATAGGCTGTGATACTGCGGTATTTATAGACGGACTTATGCTTAATAAACCAAATGATGAGAATGACGCTTTTAATATGCTCCGTTTACTGTCCGGACGCACCCATAAGGTTATCACGGGATGCTGTCTTGTAAAGGGCAAGAAGACAATGAGCTTTTCCTGTACATCAAACGTAAAATTCTTTGATTTAAGCGAAGAGCAAATACTAAATTATATTGCTACCGGCGAACCAATGGACAAGGCCGGCGCTTACGGAATTCAAGAAAAAGGCAGCCTTTTGGTAGAAAAAATTGACGGCGACTATTTTAATATAGTTGGACTTCCCGTTTCTATGTTAAATTTGCAAATTAAAAATTTTAAGGAAAACTTTTAATGAAAATTATTGCTAAAATTCACAATGAATTTACCGAAAAATTCGGCATCCCACGTCAAAGCGGACTATCCTCCGCTATAAGCGAGATACGTTTTGAACCCCATTACCGTAATATTGATGCACTAAGATATATAGATAAATTTTCTCATTTGTGGCTTATATGGGAATTTAGTGAAAGCAAACTTGAGGATTGGTCACCTACCGTTCGTCCGCCGAGACTTGGAGGAAATAAAAAGGTTGGAGTTTTCGCCTCGCGTTCGCCTTTCAGACCAAATCCCTTGGGCCTTACCGTTGTTGAACTTATAAAGGTGAAAATAAGTGAAAAATACGGTCCTGTACTTATTGTAAAGGGTGCTGATATGCTAAATGGTACACCTATTTACGACATTAAACCGTATATTCCTTTCAGCGACTGCATATCTGATGCCAAAGACGGTTTTACATTAGAAACAAAAAAACATAAATTAGAGGTTATTTTCCCTGATAATATTGCAAAAGATATTGATAAAGATACTCTTAAAGAACTTTCAGAAATTTTATCCTTTGACCCAAGACCGTCTTACCACGCTGATGACCGCGAATACGGTATGACCTATGGAAAATTTAATATAAAATTTAAGGTTTCAGACAATGTTTTAACCGTTATAAAAGCAGATACCTAATCGGTATCTGCTTTATTTTTTGAAATATATTCGCTAGGCGATAATCCAATAGTATTTTTAAAGACATTTGAAAAATAAAGGGGGTCTTTATAGCCTGACAGCAAAGCAAGATTTTTTATTGAGGTTACCCCCTGCTCTATAAGAAAAATTGCATTTTTAATTCGCACATTTGTAATATAAGTCGAAAAATTCATTCCCGTTTCTTTTTTGAATATACGAGAAATATACTTGCTGTTGTAACCCAAGTTATCTGCAAGTATATTTAAATTCATTTCACTGTCGGTATAATTGTTTTCGGCAAATTTAATAATTTTACCTATAAGCTCTTTTTCATTATTCTTTTCTTCAGGCGCCATTTCACCAAAGGTATAAAGCAAAACGCCCTCGCTTATAAGGTCAAGATTCTTTTCATTTGCCTTAGAAAGAGAATTTTCCCATAAAGAAATATAACCCTCAAAACCGTCAAAAACACAATTTAAATTATTTATGCTAAACCTTTCAAAAAGTTCACCACTTCGGCTTCCGTCAAAAGAAATGTAGATATATTTAAGTTTATCTAAACTTTCTATTTTATAAGGAATATCGGTAAAGGAGAAAAATAAATAACCTGTTCCTACCTCTTTTGTAATTTCACCGCAAGTATACTTACCTTTACCGCCTGTAACAAGATACATTCTGTTATGATTTACAGTTTGTTCAAAGGTATCACAGGATTTTTCATAAACAAAATTTCTTGTATATATTTTATTATCATTTAACTTTGTAGTAAACTTACATATATTTTGAATTTCCATATAATCACCACTATCATTTTACATCAATTTGAAAAAAATTCAATAAAAATATGGTTTTTTTACATAATTAAATAGAATTTTTCTATTTTATTTGATTTAGTTTTATGATAGTATATACTCGAAAGTGAGTGTTTGCTATGTCAGAAATTTTAAGTTACGGACTACTTACCGCATCCACCGTAATGTTTGGATTTATGTTTTTCTTCTCGGATATGTTCAGAAGAAATTACGGAAGCGGTTTTAAAGCTACGGTAGTTTCTCATATAGGCGGCGGCATAATAGGTTTTATAGCCATTTTTATTATAAACATAATACCTCTTGGTTTCAAAACCGTCTTATCCCAAATAACAGCAGGTTTTTCACCCTTTGTTGTTATTATGAGTTTATTAACCATAACAAACGGATATCTTTTTTCCTATTGTTCATTCAAATCTTTAGGAAAAATAAATTTATCCCTTTATTCACTTTTCTCGATGCTTGGGGGTATGGCACTGCCCTTTGTTTCGGGAATTCTTTTCCACGGTGAACCGCTGACAGTTGCTAAACTTGTTTGCTTTGCAATAATTACTATAGCGCTCCTTATAACCACAGAAAAAGGCAAAGGCAAAGATAAGGCTGCTATTTACTACATAGGCGTTTTCACCTTTAACGGTATGTCAGGTGTTCTTGCTAAAATTTATCAGGCTATGCCTTATACAAAAATGGATTCTACAGGCTATTCTCTCTTTAAAACCCTTCTCGGTATTATAATAGCCGTTTTACTCCTTTTCATAGTTAAAGGCGAAAACAAAAAACTTAATCTAAAAAGCATTATTGCTATGGCAGGAAGCGGTACATTAAGTAATGTTGCAAACTGGCTTATACTGATAGCTCTTTATATTCTGCCCGCTTCGGTGCAATACCCATTTATTACGGGTGGCACAATGATAGTTTCCACCATAATCAGTTTATTCTGTGCTAAAAAGCCAAATAAAAAAGAAATTTTCGCTGTTATTTTATCATTTTTAGGGATTTTACTCCTTATTTATATACCCGAAATTAACATTTTGAAAATTACTTGGAGGTAATGAAAATGAAAACTGTAAAAATTGGTATTTTTGGTTATTGCAGAGGTGCTTCCTATGTTGACAGCTTTCTGCAAAATAACGCGGAAATAGTTGCCGTCTGCGATAAAAAAGTAGACCGCCTTGAATCTGCTAAGAAAAAACTTGGTGATATGGTTACCTGCTATGAGGATTTCGATTCCTTTATAGAGCATAACGGTCTTGAGGCTGTTTTTGTTGCCAACTATTTTCACGAGCATACCGAATATATCATTAAATGTCTTGAAAAGAATATTCACGTATGTACCGAGTGTGTGTCTAACGGCACTATGGCAGAAGGTGTAAAATTAGTAGAAGCCGCTGAAAAAAGTGACGCCATATTTATGCTTGCAGAAAATTATCCTTATATGCTTTTTAATCAGGAAATGAAGAAAATATATGACGGCGGAACACTTGGCAAATGCCTTTATGCTGAGGGTGAATATAACCATGCAGGTAATCCTTACGGCTCAACCGTAGACGCGTGGAACAATATCCGTTATTTATATGACAGCGACAAGCATTGGAGATGTTACCTTCCCCGCACATATTACGTTACACATTCCCTTGCCCCAATTATGTATGCTACCGGAGCAAGTCCTATCAGAGTAACCGCTATGCCCATTTGGAATCCTCTCCCAGAAGATTGCGACCGGGCCTCACATGTAGGAGAACGTGCTGCTATTATTACCACCCTTAACGATGACGATTCGGTATTTAAATTTACCGGTCACGCTACATTTGGCGCAAGTTCCAATTCATACAGACTTTGCTGTGAAAAAGGTATGGTTGAAAATGTACGAGGTACAAGCAAAGTGATGCTTAGATACAATGATTGGAATATTCCTGAGGGCAAAGAAGGTATAAACTTTTACGAACCCGTATGGGAATGCGAAGATGCTGAGCTTATAAAAAAAGCAGGTCACGGCGGCGGTGATTTCTGTGTAGCGAGAGAGTTCCTTAATTGCATCAGAGAAAATAAGCCCCATCCCTTTGATGTTTATTTTGCGACCCGTATGTCTAGCGTTGCTATTCTCGGTCACAGAAGTCAGATGGAACTTGGCGTTCCCTATGACATACCCGATTTCAGAAAGAAAGAAGATAGAGATAAATACAGAAGCGATACGCTATCTCCTTTTTGGTATTCCGACGGTACTGCTCCCACCTATCCTTGTACTACCCGTCCTGATTACCTGCCCTCCGAAAAACAGATAGAAGGCTTTAATAAAATTCTAAAAGGCTAATCATAACCACTAGTAAACTAGTGGTATGCACAGCCCCTATAAGGGGCGCCTACTGGCTAGGTCCCTAAAAGGGA
>SVQC01000033.1 GCA_015065585.1 Oscillospiraceae bacterium | reverse complement strand
TTGGAGAGTACGTAAGAACACAGGTAGTACCTGAGTGTGATGCATATTGTCTTTCTAAGCTTCTCGGTAAGGCAGAGGAAAAGGGTAACGTTGTTGCAACAGGTACGGCTACACCCTTTAAAACCTTTACTTCGCTTGTAGCGAAAGCGCGTGAGAAGGCTGGCTTTGACGCAGAGCTTGTATGCTACGTAAACGGTGCTATGTACGCTGCTCTTCAGAACTCCACCGAATTCCAGAAACAAGTTATTATTTCTGATTTTAAATCAGGTGAAATTTCTCTTAAGGTTAAAACCATTGATGACGTAAAGATAATTCCGGTTAGTTCTTCAAGAATGAAGAGCGCATATACCTTCGTTGAAGACGGTGAAACTACCGAAGGCGGATTTACTGCAGCAGAAGGAGCTAAGGACGTAACTATGCTTGTTGTACCCGTTAACGGTGTAAGTCTTGTTAAAAAGACAGAAACAATGCGAATCTTTACCCCTGAGCAGAATCTTGATGCAGACGCTTATAAATTCGACTACAGAATTTATTACGATATCTTCGTTAAGAAGAGCGCTATCGAAGCTATTCAGGGCTGTACCGAAGCATAAAAATACATAAAAAGGGAAGCGGCCAAGCCGTTTCCCTTTTGGTGCTGTATAACATTTAAAAATTCAGGAGAAATATAAATGGAAATGAATAATTTAACGCCGGCGAATATATTCAGTCAGTTTAAGGCCGGCAGTGAATATAAAGCGGGTATTGGTAAAAAAGGACTGTTTGAGCAGTCTAAAATGAATGAACGCTTTTATGTCGGAGACCAATGGCACGGCGCTAACGTGGGAAATAAACCACTTGTTCGCCATAATATCATAAGACGAATCGGCGAATATAAAAGAGCTATTATTGCTGCAAACCCTATAGCGGTTAATTACAGCGCAGAGGGTGTGCCAAATACCGTTGAGCTTTATAACGATATACAGTCTGAGCGTAAGGAAATAGCAAGCGGTAACACAACCGATTACAGCCAAAATTCCAAAGAAAATGAAATCGCGCTTATAACAGGAGCTTTATCCGACTATTTTAAAGTTTCCGCCGAGCGCCTTAAATTTGACTATAAAAAGGATAAGGTAATAAAGAATGCATATATTACGGGTACCGGAATCCTTTATACATATTGGGACAGTGAAATTAACACCGGCCTTTATGCCGATGAAAACAAAGAACAGGCAATCAAAGGAGATATTGCCTGCGAGGTATTAAATATTGAAAACGTTGTTTTCGGTGAGCCTAACAACGAGGATATTCAAAGTCAGCCGTATATTGATATAGCTCAGAGAAAGAGCATTGCCGAATTAAAACGCGAAGCAAAGTCAAACGGCATTAGTGACAAAGAAATTGCGAATATCAAAGAAGACAAGGATTTTACCTTTGTATCGAGTGAGAGAAGTGAGTCTGAACCCGAAAACAGTAAACGTGCAAAGGTTATAACACGTCTCTTTAAAAAATATAACGAAGACGGAAGCTGCAGTATACACGGTATAAAGGTTACTGAGAGCGCCGTTATAAGAAATGAATGGGATTTAGGTATCTCATTATACCCTATAGCAATATACAGTTGGGATGAAAGACAGGGCTGTATATATGGAGATAGTGAAATTACCTATCTCATACCAAATCAGATAGCTATAAACAGAGTTCTTACTTCTTGGGTATGGGCTCAGATGATGAACGGTATGCCGATTATGCTGCAAAACGGTGATACGGTAGTAGACAAGATAACTAATATGCCGGGAGAGATTATAAAGGTTTACGGCGGCGAGGGAGATATACGCGGCGCGGTTTCGTATCTTAATCCACCTGCTTTTGGAAGCGGTTATCAGGCGACGGTAAACGACCTTATAAATACAACCCTTTCTTGCGCAGGCGCTAACGATGCGGCTCTCGGTGACGTTAACCCGAATAATATGTCGGCATTGGTAGTTGCAAGGGAAGCGGCCACAATGCCTATGCAGCTTCATCAGAACAGATTTTATCAGTTTTGTGAAGACGTTGCGAGGATATGGGCGGAAATGTGGCTTAAAAACTACGGTAAACGGCACCTGAAAATTGAGGATGAAAGCGGAGTATGGTATTTGCCCTTTGATGCCGGGAAGTATAAGGATTTGATTCTCAGCGTAAGAGTGGACGTAGGTGCTTCTACAATGTGGGGCGTGAGTCAGGATATTTCTAACTTGAATAATCTGCTACAAACACAGATTATTACACCTTTGCAATATCTAAAAAGTTTACCTAAGAATACAATACCTAACCAAACAGGACTGATAAGAGAACTGCAGAGTGCTCAAAACAATACTACAACGGATGTAGAGGAAATATTAACTCAGCTCGGAATGAGTGAAGCGGAGAAACAGGAATTTTATAAGCTACCTGCAGAGGAGCAGCAGAAGATACTGTCTTCAGCTTTTGGCGCCGGAAAACAAAATACGGGAGGAAACGTAAATGAAGCGCAGGGCTCAGGAAATAATATTACAGGCTAATAATATGCTTGGTTATGAAAACGCCGCAGAGCTTACAAAACAAGCAGTTGCGGCGGTAAATACCATAGCTATGGATATATATTATACCTTAGGGTTAACCGGGTATAAGATGATAACAGGAGTTAACGATGAGCTTGAGTTTGATGAGGAGATTATAAACGATATTATTCCTCACGGTGTGGCAAGTTTGATTGCTGAAATGATGGATGACGGCGATAAACAACAGTTGTATGCCGCGTACTACAACCGCAAACGAGCTAAGCTCACAAAAATAACAGAAATTAAAGACACATTACCGATAGGAGAATATTGATGAGATACAGGATATCAAAAAGCCGAACTGTAAGATTGAGTTTGCCGTCTCTTGTAGGCGGTATAAACGCATGTAATGACAGTGGAGCCGTTGCGGATAATCAGCTTTCTGACGGTATAAACGTAATAGCAGAGGACGGGAACCTTCGTACCCGTCCTGCTCTTGTTTCTAATGAGAATAGTTTTTACAAGCCCCAGGGAGAGATTATAAAGGTCAAGCAAACCGATATGATATTCTCTGACGGTTCGAAAATGGTTGTAGTATGGTTTGACGGTGGTGTGGCATTCTGTAAGTGCTCAGATAACGGCGCATTGGAATGTAAAGGTGTTATTTCTTTTGACGGAAGTATCATCAATGAATGGTCCGCTATACACAATGGACACGTTTACAGTTTTATTACCTTTAAGCCTGCAAACGGTCAGGAAAATGTATATAAAATATTCAAGGATTTCGGTGAAATTTCTGATGAAGAAATATATGCGCCGTTAATTGTTACAAACTGCAGGAGTGATGGTAGCTTAATTCAAGATATAAACGGTGACAGTATCGAAGGATATAATCTTATCGGAGACAGATATCGAATTCAATGGACGGCATTTAATAAAGAATTGTGCGTAGAGTCGCATAAGGCGATATACGGACTTTCACATATCCCGCCGATTAACAGTACCGTAAAGGTAGAAATAACGTTAGATAGCGGTGAGACCGTTGAACATTCGGTAGTAATTACTTCACATACCGAAACCTGCTACGAAGACAAGGTAAACGAGAAAGACGGTATAAAAATCGGTGTACTTGGAAAAAGAGTAATGTTTTATAACGATACAACCTTTTTATTTGTGTGTGGTGACTTGCCTGAAGGCGCTGACAGTAAGGGATATTTTGTAAACAACGTCAGGTCTGGTATCACCATTACAGCAAAATATAAAGGTACCGCCGCAGAAAGAGAACAGATATTCTCCGCAACAAATGCTCAGTGGTTCGGCGGTAACGGCGGACTTATTTCAGGAACACGTTTATTTATAAGCGGTTTTGAGGGTGAGATTTCCAACATACTGCAATGGAGCGGACTTAACGACCCGTTATACTTCCCGGCAGACTGTAACAGTGAGGTTGGTGAAAATAACAACGGCATAACACAGATGGCTAAGCAATCAGATATGCTTGTTATATTCAAAAACCGCGAAATCCATTATTCTACATATTCGGCAGGAGATATTGAAAGTGTGACTAACAGCGCCGCAACCGATTTGTCGGTTGCTACAGCTGTATTTCCCTTAGCTCAGATACCGAGTAGTGTCGGTTGTGATTGCCCGGACACGGTAAGACTTTGCGCGAACAGGCTTGTTTGGCTTAACAGTAACGGCAGAGTATATACCTTGGTATCAGCTAATCAGTATAACGAGAGAAATATTTACGAGGTTTCAGGACCTATTAACAACGTGCTTAAATGTTTTTCTGCAGACGAGCTTAAAAAAGCCTCTGCTTGTGAATATAACGGATATTATGTTTTGTGCATAGGTAAACGAATGTTTTTTATGGATTATACCTCTTATGGCTACAGATATATTTATTCCTACAAAAACGAGGAAGCGGCCGAATCAAAACTTCCTTGGTTTTATATTGAAGCACCCGCCACTTTTGAAAACATTATCGAAATAGGCGGCAATTTAAACGGCTTTACGGTTTTGGATAAATCGCACCTAATTTGTTATAGTGCGAACAAAAATGTTTACAAGGATAAAATAGCGGTTTTAGACGATAACAAAACTTTGATATTCGAGGATAAAAAAATCTATTCTATGCTTCAGAGTAAGATTTTTGATTTTAACTATCCTGAAATGTATAAAAAAATATGCACCGTATTTGCTGAGATAGGCAATACCGAGGGCGATGCCGTGAAAATGTCTTATGTTACCGACAGAACAAAGGCAGTAGAAACGGTTGATGAAGTGAATTACGGTACCGATGAGATTCTTATAAGGCTTAAGAGGGAGTTATCTGATGAAAGCAGTAAATTTATATCTCCTAAAATAGGGTACAGTGAGGCGGAAATAAAAATCTCCACCGATAAAAATAATATATTCAGTTCATATATCGTTCTGAACGGTGTGACAACCTCATTGCCCGGATACTTTAACACGATGCGCCACTATCCTCAGCTTAATTTTATAAAAAAGTTTGCGGTAAGGTTTGAATGTGAAGGTGTATTTTCTCTTGGCAAGGTGTCGGTAAATTATAAAATGATGGGAAGTGTTAAATAATGGCGGATTATAACGCTATAAAAAAGCAAACGGATGAGCAGGCGCAAAAAGCTATTGCTAAATATAATGAAATTCGCGATAAAGAGGTTTTGAATGCCGAAAAAATATATAACGATGAAATTGTAAAGAGTGATGCTGCCTACGAGAAGGTTTTTGATAAAGCAAATGTAGACAGAATTGTTAATGAAAAGTTTGCGGCCGAAGCAGCGGCAAATATGGGACAATCTAAGTCCGGTTATAACCGTAACCGTCAGACACAAATAAAACTTGCCTACGGTAACGCGGTTCTTGAAACCGAATTACAGAAAACCGCCGCCGCAAATACAATACGCCAACAGCTTGCGCAGTATAAGGCAGGTGTTGAGACTGAGAAGTCGCAGTATGCTCTTGCTACTCAGCAGTCCTTTGACCAGTTGGCACAACAGAGCTATAACACTCAGTATGCGGCAGAAAAGGAAGCAGCAGCTAAGATAACAGCGGCAAGGATAAGTGCGGCGAATAATCAAGAAAAAGAATTGAATGATTTATATGATAAGCTTAACAGCGCAGATTATGAAGGCAGAGACAAGCAAAAGGCATTACTTATAAATAATTATTGCAAGAAGTATGGGGTTTCTCCAACAGAATTATTGAATTTTATCGAGATGTCTGAAGATGATTTTAATAAATATATTTGGGGAGTTACCACACCAGCCCCGTCAAGTGTTACTACCGGAGCTATAGAAACAATATCTGCGGGGGTTGGAAACGGAATTAATGATGTGCTTAATGGGAAAACACCTGGAATTAATGATGTGCTTAATGGGAAAACACCTCAAAGCGATAAGCAAAAAAATAATACAACATGGGATTATAGTAAGTATTCGTTTAAATAGGGAGATTCAAAATGTCTTACAGTGAATATTTAAAAAAGCATAATTTAACAGAGCAAAAGAATGAAACTTATAATGAGTATGTAAACAGAATGCAAACAAATAAGGTGAATTCTTTTATAGAATCGCACAATAGAATGATTGGTAAATATACGAATCTTTCGCAAACTGATTTGTCTAAATACGGCGACTATTCCAGTATTAAAAAAGGATATTCTGATTTGAATATCGGGCTTCCTTTATTAAAAGCTAATCTTGATTCAATCAAGAATTATATTTCAGAAGAAAATTATAATAAATTTTCTAAAAATCTTACGGATATACAGGGTACTGTTAAAAACAATATCGAAGTTACACAAAACGCTATTGATTTTTATAGCGACTTTGAAAACGAAGGGCAGTATACCGACTGGCAAAATGATATTAAGTTTTCCACACAGTACGGTGAGCTTACACCTCAGCAGGTAAAGGATAAGCTTGCAAAATATCAAGGAATAGATGCCCTTTCTGATGAAGATAAAGCTCTGATAAAATGGCTATCTAATTATGATATAACCCATGGCGTTAAGAATGAGAGCTATTATACCGAAACGCTAAAAGCACTTAAAAACGAGAAAGGCGCGCTGGAGTGGAAGGTATATAATTATTCTTTAAATCAACCAGCAATGCACGAAAAAGAAATAAATGATATCAATAGTCGTCTTGAAGAAATTAACTCACGAATATCTCAATTAAATTCTGCCCGTACACGATATAAAAATGAACAGGTATTTGAAGACAAGGGTTATTCTAAATATCTTGATGCAGCTGATTTTGAAGAGTATAAGAAAGTTGGCCAAGATATTCATAAAACTGAATATGTGGAAGCAAAAGATTGGAGCAATAAGAATTGGGACCAAAAAAACCTTCCGACAGAGAATCTTGACCAGCTTATTGAAAACGTATTACCAAAACTAAAGGACGAAGAAAAAGGCGTGTATTTTTATCTTTTGGCAAAAGATAAAAAGGAAGGAACCAAAACGGCGGAAAATTTCCTCAAAGATATGGAAAACACCGCCTCTCAAAGATTAAATGATGATATTGCAGAAGCAATTAAAAGCGATATGTCGGCAGGTGGCTTTGAGGGTACACTCGCAATTATTGGATACAACGCTTTATCCATTCCTGCAAACATTGTCGGTGGTGTACCGGCTGTTTTAGGTGCAGCAGGTGATTTGATTGCCGGTGAGGATATCAATGTTTACGGTAATTCCTATGCGCTTGTTAATTTTGCTAATACGGTGCGCGGCACTACAGGTGAAATGATAGGCAATGACGGTTGGAATCTTGTTTATCAGTCACTTATGAGTGCTGCAGATAGTTTTGTTGGCGCCACAGCATTTGGAAATGCATATCCGATTATTATGGCTACAACTGCCGCCTCGAACAGAGCAAAGGAACTTGTAGAGCAAGGGGCAAGTGACGGACAGATTATTATAGGCTCTCTGGCAAGCGGTCTCATAGAAATGGCAACCGAAAAGTTCTCGGTTGAAAACTTCCTCGATAATATAAAACCCACTACTTTTAAGCAGTGGATGTTATCAACTATTCAACAGGCGGGAATAGAAGCCAGCGAAGAGGTAGCGAGTGAGATACTGAACAAAATAACTGACGAAGCCATTCGCGGTTCTATGAGCGATTATAACCAGCTTGTAAGAAAATATATGCAAGAAGAAGGTCTAAGCGAAGCTGAAGCTAAGAAAAAAGCCGCACAGAGCGCGTTTAAGGATATCTACGAAGCGGCTTTAGGCGGTATTATATCCGGTGGCGCTATGGGTGGCGCCGGCGGTATGGTTCAGATGAGCAATTATAAAGCTGTAGGTAACGCTATAATCAGCAAAGGCGAAGTAGAAACGGTTTTACTCGCTGCTGAAAGTATGGGTAAACTTGACCCCGAGATTGCAGGTCAGACAGAAGCTTTAAAGAATTATACCAAGAACAGCAAGAATAACGCTCAGAACAACGCTACATATAAGCGTATGCTTGGTAAGATTGCGGTTACTACGGCGCAGAACAGCACCCAGGTTAAGCAGAACCTTATTGAGTCTGCCGTTAAAAATGAACTTTCTAAAAATAAGGTTAACGGCAAGTTAGCGGATAAGATTATAAAAGCCGTGAGTAAATATGTTACAGGAGATAAAATGTCTTCTTCCGACCAAGGTTATGTTAAGCATAACAGCACAGCCGGTGAAATACTCAGAGCAATTTCCTCGGCGCAGGAAGCGGTAAAAGGTGACGTTTCACCTGCCACAGACAACTCATCGGCTACAAGTAGCGCGCCTGAGTGGGCGGTAAATCTTGTAAATAAGCTTAATATTGTTGATAACGCTACTGAGATAGTAAATGCGGCGGTTACGGGTAAAACCAAAGAGGAAGCTAAAACCCAAGAAAGAAACCGTATGATAAAGCTTCTTAGTATTGCTTCGGGTAAAACCACAGCCCAGCAAGAAGCTGAGGCAGGAGATATTCCGTATTCTCAGTATATTAAGCAAAAGGAAGCTGAGCAAAAAGAAAACACCGCCGAGAATAGCGGTGAGGGTTCAGAGAATACCACCAAAGCAAAAGAAATTTCGGAAGCGGATAGGAAGAAACAGGCTGAAAGGCAGGAAAAGGTTAAGAGCCTTTGTGATTTATTTGGTTTATCTCTCGAATGGAATGAAAAAATAAAGAGAGGTAAATATAATCCTGACACAAGGACGGTATTTATTAACCCGAACCTTACTCTTACCGAAATGTATATTGAGGTATTAAAGCACGAATTCACCCACGACCTTGAGAACAGAAGGCTGTATAAGGGCTTTAAGGAATTTTTATTTGGTAAGAGCATAAACTTCAGAGATTATTGCGAAACTGCCCTTAAGAACGACTACGGCGAGGAACTTAAGGGTGACGAAGCTATTAAAAGACTAACCCAGCTTAAGTACCGGGATTATATGAGCTCTGAAGAAATGAGTGACGAAGAAAAAGCTACTTTCGATAACGAAGCAGCAGAACGTGAAATTGTTGCTGATTTTGTTGCTGAGCGTTTGCTTGGTGGAAAAGGTACTGACGGTAATTTTGAAAATGAATCTTATGAGGCCTTAAAGGAACTATCAGAATATCACCGAAGCGGTTTTCAGAGATTCGTTGACTGGATAAGAGAGCTTATAAATAAAATTAAAGGTCAGCCCACCTTTAAGGATATGGCCGACGAGCTTGAATATCTAAACTCTCAAATTGCTAAGGTGTATGATTCGAGGGTGAATAGTATAAGCAATTCTACTATAGAAAAACATTCTATAATAAAAAATATAGTTGATACAAACGGAAAAGAATATGGACCGGGTGTATTATTAGATACTAATATTTTTGATGGTACAAAGCCGCGAAACTGGGGATATGTTCTAAAAGATTATCTAACTAATCGAATTAAGAACAACGGTACGTTTATCATGCCTATTATAGATGAAAATGGTGATGTTCAAAATCTTCAGTTTGCGAGACTAAACGAGCGTGTTAGCAAGAATAATGCCGAACCTCATAAAGCGATAGGTAAATTAATTAACACAACAGATAATATATCAAAATTATCAACCATACATATAAACGAGATAATCGACGTTTCTGAGGAGCAGAAAGATTATTTCTCTGAACCGGATGGCCATGGAAAATTTGATAGTAATGGTTGGCTACACCGAAAAGCTTATGTAATTGATGCTAAGAAAAAATTAATTTATGAAATATCTATAGACATTGCAAAAACAGAAGATGGCAGATGCGTATTGTACGCTTTAAATGGTAAAACAAAAAAAGTAGGTCCCGCGTACGTGAACTATTCGAACGAAAGTTCAAATGTTCTACAACAGCAAACCTACTCTAATGGTAGATTACCACAAAATTCTCCTACTGTCAAGGAAAATTCGGATAACACCGACTCTCATTCCATTGCGGTGCCGTTTAGCGAGGAATTTAAGGCGGATAAGCGTAAGAGATATGCTAAAAGTCTTGTTAAGAAATACGGTGGTAATATTGATGGCGCAGAGCTTGAAAATTATCTTAAGGAAATAGCTAAAGCAGCAGAGGAAAACAATTACTCTGAAGCATTTAAAATCTCGCGAGAAATGGCGCAATATATTTCAGATAATGGTGCTAAATCAATTGGAAAGACGGTTCAAAGAAACAAAATTAAAGAGATTTTTAATACTTTCTTTACTCAAAACAAGGCAATTAGCAACAGGGCTCAACTTGAAAATAAATTAGTTAATGCATTAGACCTTATAATGCAGAGCAAAACCGATAATGTGAACGAAAATGCCATATCGGAAGCGGATGGAATTATTGAAGAGTTGGCGCGGGAACTTGTTGAAGCGCCTAACGTTAATTCAGCAGAGTATAAGCGTCAAAGAAAAATCATCAATATACTTGATATGGCGCGCATTAAAATTTCCAAAGACATTGAAAACGGTGATTTTCCCGATGGTTTTAATTCTTTCAGGCGAAAAAACCGAGGAAAAATATGGCTATCAAAAAGCGGTGTGGATATCAATGAAGTTTATGACGAACTTGCTAAAGAATTCGGCGCCGAACTTTTCCCAAACGATATCGAGGGCGACTTCGAAAGGTTAATGAAAATATCGGATGTTGTTAACGCTAAGTACGATGCAGACGGTAACGTTCTGACGAGCATTGAAGCTTTAACTGAAGATATTAAAAACGAAATTCGCGAAGCTGCAGATAAGATTATCGAGGATGCTCTTTCTGATGAGACGGTTAAGCCTGAGGAAAATCTTGCAGAAAAGGTTTTTGATATGGCGGTTTATGACCGTACTGAAGAAATTTCATATAAGGCTAGAGAAGCACAGAAGAAGATTTCTGAAAAGAAAAACCGAGAATTTACAAATGCTACCAAACAGCGTTTTGCGGATATGGATAAAACGGTTGACGAAATTGTTAAAGCTGAGCTTGAGGCAAGAGAAATTCGCCAGGACCGTCAGAAGAATATTGAGGCAATACGCAAGACGGTAAACAGCCTATATAAAAAACTTACCACTAACAGCAACACAAAGCATATACCTGAAGGCTTTAAGTGGGCGGTTATGGATATTTGCGAAATCTTTTACAGAAGTGACCTAACTGTTTTTGACAGACGAGATTTTCATACCCTTAGTTCTATGTATGACAAGGTTTCAAAAGAGTCGAAAGGTGAAGGCCTTGACACCGAAAGTGTTTTCGATGAAGAAATAAGCGAAATGATTATAACAATTGCCGATGCAATTGACGGTAAAAGACTTAATCAACTTAATAGCGTACAGGTGGCGGTACTTCGAAACATTATTGATAATATAAACCATATCGTTAATGAAGAAGACAAGATAAGAATTGCCGGTAAGAAGTATGAAACCGAAACACTTGGCCGCGAAGCTATAAAGGATTTTTCGGGCAAAAAGCGTGTTGCTAATCTTCCACTTATAGAGGGCTCTCGTAATTTCTTAAAATATAATAATCTGTCACCGGTATACTTTTTTGAGAACGTCGGCGATACCCTTAAAAAGCTGTATGACGAGATACGGCGCGGCATGGACAAGATTGCGCATAACCTCGACCATACCAAAAATTATTTTACTGATGTTAAAGAAAAATATAACTATGACAGCTGGAAAAATGAAACAGTAGAGCTTGATACCGAATATGGCGGTAAGCTAACCTTGAGCATTGAACAGGCTATGCAGTTATATGCTACGGCCAAACGCGAACTTACAAACAAAGCTCAGGAATCAAGGCATATTTTTGCAGGCGGTATTACGTTTTTGACGAAAAAGTTAAATGAACGTATTAAGAGCATAAATAAAAGCGGTAAAACGTCTGAAAAAATAAATGAATTGCTAATTGATGAACTGGCTGATGCTGCTATACAAATAACGCTATCAGATATTACAAAGCTTAGCACGATGTTAAGTGATGAGCAGATAGGGTATGTAAACAGTATTGTTAAGTATATGTCTGAAAATATGGCGGCGCTGGGTAATGAAACGTCTTTGGAACTTTACGGTATTCGTAAATTTAATGAGGACTATTATATCCCATATAAAACTTCGGACGATTATCTTGCTACACAGCCCGGATATAAGCCACCGAAAACTCATCAGAGCGCTTCTTTTACAAAGAATACAGTTAAAAAAGCAAGTACCCCTATTGTAATTGAAGGCTTTTCGAACGTTGCGGCCAAGCACTGTAATCAGATGATTATGTATAACGCGCTGACTGTACCGCTAAATAACCTTACAAAGATTTACAACTTTAATCAAAATGTAGGCGCTGAGGATGAGCGCAGTCAGAGCCTTAAAAGTCTTATAAGCACCACAATGGGCACCGGCGCCAATAAGTACATTGAGCAGTTCATTAAAGATATGAATGGCGATGCGCGTATTGCGGTAGGGGAAGAGGCAAGCAATAAACTGCTGAGAATTTTTAAAGCAAATGCGGTTATGGCCTCAGCTTCTGTAGTGATTCAACAGCCTGCATCCATCGGCCGAGCAATAGCATATATAGAGCCTAAATATTTCTTTGGTGCTAAAGGCGGCAAAGGGGATTATGAGCAGCTCAAAAAGTATTGCGGTGCAGCAGTGTTTAAAGAAATGGGCCGTTTTGATACCGGACTTGGCACAGGAACGGCAGACTGGTTACTGCAGACAAAACCTAAAGGTGTAAAAAATAAAACTTCAGCCTTCCTTAAAAATGAGCAGGGTTACAGGGATGGTGCCTTTTCTTACGCAGCAAGTAAAGCTGATGAGAAGACCTGGAGTGCAATATGGAGAGCAGCAAAAAATAAAGTAGCTGCAGAAACCGACCTTAAGGTTGACAGTGAAGAACTTTTAATCGAGGCAGGTAAACTTGTAAGTGAGGTTATTGATAAGACTCAGGTTTACGATTCAACTATCAGCCGTTCTCAGATTATGAGAAGCAACTCTCCGATTGTGAAAATGGCAACAGCGTTTATGGCCGAGCCGACGGTTACGCTTAATATGCTTTATGATGCGGCTAAGGATTTTTCGTCTAAAAACTATAAAAAAGGTTTAAGCAAGGTTTCTGCGGTAGCGGTTACTGCAGTGCTTACAGCGTTACTTAAGTCGCTCGTTACTGCCGCCAGAGATGATGACGAATACAAATCGTATTTAGAAAAATATCTCAGCGACGTTGCTACCGAAAGTATTGATAATTTTTTGCCGTTTAATATGCTACCTTACATAAGAGATATCTATTCTATTATTCAAGGATATGATGTTAAGCGTTCCGATATGGAAGCTATAGACACATTTGTATCTGCAGCAAAAAGCTTATTTGATGCAGAAGAGAGTGTCGGCAAAAAGTTTGATACGTTTCTTGATGCTCTTGGTGCTTTTATCGGTATACCGTATAAAAATATATCGCGTGATTTTATGGCTGTCTTTAATACCGGGAAGAGTTTTATTGAAGGTGAAAATAAAACAACCTGGGACGGTATATGGTACGCGATATGTGAGGATTTACCAATAGGCGCTAAAGCAGATAGTAAGTCAGTTAACTATGACAGATTACTCAGCGCCGCGGAAAGCGGAGATACAGAAAAGTTTGAGAAGGTAAAAGACCATCTTGAAGAACTCGGCGCCGATGATGATGCAATTAAATCGGGTCTTAAAAAGTCTATAAAGAAAAACAGTGACGAATATCAGGATGATTTTCAGGATTATATGAACAAGCTTTATAGAATCGCTTTCTTTGATAATCTTTCGGCTGAAGAAAAGAAAAAAGTTGAAAATAACATTTCAAATTTCGTTGCGGAAGAAATAGTAACCGATATTATCGGCGAAGAACCCGAAAAGAAAGGTGAAAAGAAAAAGACCGA
The DNA here is from genome assembly GCA_015065585.1 of Oscillospiraceae bacterium. GTDB lineage: Bacteria > Bacillota > Clostridia > Oscillospirales > Acutalibacteraceae > SIG607. The sequence continues at coordinate 1,862 of SVQC01000033.1, read as the reverse complement.
CCCCTACGATAATGTGCGTGAGGCTGAAAATAAGGGCATTGGAGCTGAGTATTATTATCTTTCTAAAATTGCAACAAATAAGGATAACGCCGATTATAACAAAAACGGTTCGGTTACAAAAAAGGAGAAGCTCAGAGCAGTTCGTGAGATGGATTTACCCAGTGATATCAAAGCGGCGCTTATAGCGTTATACAGGTAAAAATCAAAGCGCTAAGGGTAACACCTTAGCGCAGAAAGGAAAAGATAGAATGTTTGGAAATGTAATTAAATTGGACCTTGCGGAGCTTAAGGCTCAAATATCGGGAGATATTGCAAATGAGGTTAAGGAGAAAATACTGGATAACATTCATCCAATAGGAAGTATTTATCTTACTATGAACAGTGAGAATCCCCATAGCATTTTCGGAGGCACGTGGAAGCTTATAGCCCAGGGCAAGACCTTGGTGGGCGTGGACGTCAATTCTGAGAATGAAAACCTTAAGACTTCCGGCAAAGAGTTCGGTGAAGCAGAGCATACGCTTACGACAGAAGAAATGCCAAGTCACGGGCACGATTTTTCAGGACAACTCTATTGGAGTTCTGCAGATGGCGGTTATGCGGCCTTTAGAACCGGTACTAAAGAAAACAACCAAGGCAAAGGACAGTTGTTAACACAAAAGGTAGGCGGCGGTCAGCCTCATAATAACTATCAGCCCAGCTTTACCTGCTATATATGGCAGAGGGTTGAGGACGAAGTTCAGGTAACCACTGAGGAAGGATGATTTTATGAATATAAGAGAAATTAACTATTCGGTATACATAAACGATATTCTTCCTAAAACGGTACAGCGCGCCGGGGTTCAAAACGAGCATAATGCTACCGTTTTGAACTTCAGGTTAATGGATGAACTTATAAATAAATTAAAGGCAATTCCTGCAGGTCGTAAACTTTACTACAGATTTGATGTTTATGATAGCGGTGGCGGGTATCATCCAACAGTTCCTAAAGAACTTGGTTTAAAAAATAATATTTTAACATACGAAATCGGTCAGGCGGTTACTGCTGCAGGAGGTACATTTACAGCGTATCTGGTTATATGCATGATACTTGCTGATGAAACGGAACTTATAGTTTACGTTAAACCTGCATTATTGGAACTTGAAAACGTTCCTGATGGTACGGCATCAGAGGAAAGGGAAATTGTCAATGTATCCACCCCGGTAGCTGCGGCCGAGAATTATGCGAAGCAAAGCCTTGAAAATGCAAAAAAAGCCAAAGAGGAATATCAAAACGCTAAGAAATTAGTTGAGGAATTCAATCTCAAACTATTGTCCGGTAAGCGCAACTTTATCGGAATTACTAAAACAAATGTTTCCGATAATTCGACAAGTGAATATGTGGTTTTGATTGATGGTACCGAACACTATGCGGAATATGGTGATGTTGTTTTAACTGAAGCGGCATTTAAATATGACCTTGATAATGACGGCCATACCGATGAGTATGACTCGGAACTTTTAAATCTATATTTAGCGGGTTCGATTCCACTTAATAAAGATTATGATTATTCCATTGGAGATAGAGCAATTCTTAAACTTCTTCTTGCCGGTGCTTATGGCTCCTGCTATTATTGGTGGAATGGCAAGGAATGGAAACCATATTCCATGATATCAGACAGGGTATATAATCCTAAATCATTAAATCCACAAAGCGGTATCGCGGTGGACGAGGCTATTAAAGCGGCTATAAATGAGGAGTCTTATAAAAATGCGATAGCCGATATCGTTCTCAATAATATGCCAAATGGAGATGAGGTGAGTTATTAATGGCAAAGAAGGTATACGAAGAAAAAAAGATAAAGGCTATCGCAGATAAAATCCGA
>SVQC01000032.1 GCA_015065585.1 Oscillospiraceae bacterium | reverse complement strand
CCTCCTATGGTAGTTGTTTTTATTCTACCATAGGAGGATTCTTTTTTCTATTGTCCGTTTTTACTGGACTTGTTCACATGAGTTGGGGATATTTTTTACTGACATTAAGAGTGAGGAGCTTTGTGGAGAAAAGTGACTTAACTCAAGAGCATTGTATCATAAATATTTGTATTTTGATTGTATTTAGGCGTGTTTATACGAAGAAAAGGCAATTGAAAAAAGCTGTTGACTTTTTTAATTTGTAGTGTTACAATATTTAATGTCAATTGAATAAGTTGTAACACTAAATGCGAAGATCAGAAACTAGTAGGTTGGAAAGAATCTGAAGAGAGTTGCCGGTTGGTGCGAGGCAAAGTGCATGTCCTTCTGAATTCATTCTGTTAGCAGTGCACTGAATAAGAGATATCTCTTTAGTAGGAGGCAACGGGAGTTCCCGTCATAGAACTAAGGTATGTTAGTACTTGAAAAGGCTACTATCGTGAGGTAGTGGCGAACTGAGGTGGTACCACGGGATTAAAGATTTTCTCGTCCTCTGTATTCTTAATCGGAATGCGGAGGGCGTTTTTTATGTCCTTTACACTCCGAAGGTCTTGTACCTAACAAAAAAATATTGCTTAGTAAATTTAAGCAAAAGAAAGGGTGGCTAAAATGGCACAAAACTACTATCAGAAAGAAATTGAAACCATGCCGATTGAAGAAATGAGAAAGCTTCAATCTGAAAAACTCGTCAAACAGGTAAAGCACGTTTACGAAAACGTACCGTATTACAAAAACCTTATGGACGAAAAAGGCGTAAAGCCAGAGGATATCAAAGGTATTGATGACCTCCGCAAACTTCCGTTCCTCACAAAAGCAGATTTGCGTGATGCGTATCCCTACGGTCTTTTAGCAAAACCTCTTAACGACTGTGTTCGCATTCAATCCACTTCTGGCACAACAGGTCGTCGTGTAGTTGCATTTTACACACAAAAGGATATCGACCTTTGGGAAGATTGTTGTGCCCGTGCAATCGTTGCGGCTGGCGGAACAAATAAGGATGTTTGTCAGGTTGCATACGGGTATGGCTTGTTTACAGGCGGCGCCGGGCTTAACGGCGGCTCTCATAAGGTTGGATGCTTAACCCTTCCTATGTCTTCCGGCAATACCGAAAGACAGATTCAGTTTATGACAGACCTTAATGCTACAATTCTTTGCTGTACTCCTTCCTATGCGGCATATATCGGTGAAACTTTAAAAGAACAAGGCTACAAACCGGAAGATATTCCTCTTAAAGCAGGTATCTTCGGTGCAGAGCCTTGGACAGAAGAAATGCGCCGCGGTATTGAAGAAGTACTCGGTATTAAGGCATACGATATTTACGGTCTCACCGAAACCACCGGCCCCGGTGTTTCTTTCGAATGTAGTGAACAGACGGGTATGCACGTAAATGAAGACCACTTCTACGCTGAGATTATTGATCCTGATACAGGTGAAGTCCTTCCCGAAGGCTCTAAGGGTGAGCTTGTATTCACTTCTCTTGATAAAGAAGCTTTCCCACTTCTTCGCTATCGCACCCGTGATATTTGCGTTCTTTCCCGCAAAAAGTGCTCTTGCGGTCGTACACTCATTAAGATGGCAAAACCCATGGGTAGAACGGATGATATGCTTATTATCCGTGGTGTAAATGTGTTCCCGAGTCAAATTGAAACCGTTCTTCTTAACGAAGGCTATCAGCCGAATTATCAGATTGTTGTGGACCGAGTTAAGAATACTGATACCTTTGAAGTGGATGTAGAAATGACTCCTAAAAAGTTCACCGATAAGGTGGCTGATATCATTAAAATGGAAAAAGAACTTAGCGCAGCTATGAAGGCTATGCTTGGTATTAACCCTGCTGTTCACCTTGTAGCACCCAAGAGTATTACAAGAAGTGAAGGCAAGGCTGTTCGTGTAATTGATAAAAGAAAACTCGTATAATATCAGAAGGGAGAAAACTTATGGCTATTAAACAATTAACAGTATTCGTTGAAAATAAACAAGGAAAGGTTGCTTCTATTACTGATACACTTTCAAAACACAATATTAATCTCCGCGCATTATCTATCGCAGAAACAGAAGATTTTGGTATCCTCCGTCTTATTGTTAATGATGAAGAAACCGCCGAAAAGATTTTGAAAGAAGAGGGTTATCTCATTAAGATTACAGACGTTGTTGGTGTGAAAATCGGAGATGAACCCGGAAAACTCTCTGCAGCTCTCAAAGTGCTTGATGATAACAAAATCAATATGGAATATCTCTATGCATTTATGGCTCGTACCGAAAAGCATGCATACGTGGTTATTCGCGTCGAAGATAATGATGCGGCTGAAACGGCTCTTCGTGACGCGGGATTTAAGATTATTACTGAAGCAGATGTAGATAAGCTTTAATATTGTCTATAAAAAATCCTTGTTCTTATGAACAAGGATTTTTAAAGTGTTGTACAATCTTGATACAGTTTTAATTATTAGGCTAGGTTCTGTACTCATCTATCCAACGATACAGCATTACGTTGCTGATTCACATTTTATCTGCAACAGTTTTTACTTTGACCCCGTCTTTCAAAACCAGTTCGTAGGCTTGCACTTTAAAATCCCTTGTGTAATTCACTTTCTTTTTCATCCCGTTCACTCTCCTGAAAATATTTTACCATATTTTCACTCTTTGAACAGTCCTTTTTTACTATACAACTTTCAACTTTCATCTCTTCACTATTACCTATTTATTACTTCAAAATTCCAAGAACTTTTTTAGTTAAAAGTGAAGAGTGAAGAGGTAATAAGTAAAAATTCCAAGAACATAAAGTCCTTGGAATTTTTGGTCGAGGTGACGGGATTCGAACCCACGACCTCTGCGTCCCGAACGCAGCGCTCTACCAAACTGAGCCACACCTCGGTTTATGACCTTGATATTATAATCTAAAAGGAATTAAAAGTCAATAGTTTTGTCCTTGCAAATTGACAAGTGTCGCTTTTTATTGTATTATAATTATCGGTAAATTTTGTGCTTTAAGGGTGAAAAACTATGAGAATGAGAAAAAAGAAGAATCTTGAAGAAAAACTTGCGGCTTGTTCAAATCTGCTTATAAAAATGACTGATGACAGAAATTATATGAATGCTGCGGATAATCCTGAATATCTTGACTTTGAGGAACTTTTTTCTAATAATGCACCCGTTCATTTAGAGGTAGGCTGCGGAAAAGGGCAGTTTGTTTATGAAATAGCAAAGGCTAATCCTGATATAAACTTTTTGGCCGTTGAAAAAAGTGCTAATGTTATCGTTACTGCCTGTGAAAAGTGCCGTAATGTTCCTAACGTGCGCTTTTTGAAATGTGGCGCGGAATATCTTCCTAAGTATATTAAAGATGGCAGTATTTCAAGAATATATCTTAATTTTTCTTGTCCGTTCCCAAAAAAAGCTTATGTTTCTCATAGACTTACTGCACCTAATTTTTTGTCTATTTATAAAAAAATAATGACCGTGGATGCACAAATAGACCAAAAAACCGATAATCGAGGATTTTTTGAATATTCTATTGAAAGCTTTAGCGAAAACGGTTTTACCCTTAAAAACATTGCTCTTGATTTACACAGTAGTGATTTTGAAGACAATATCGTTACCGAGTATGAACAGCGTTTTTCTTCTCTTGGTTTTCCAATTTACAGACTTGAGGCGTATATAAAGAAATGAAAGCCGTAATTGTTTCGCTGACTTCTCAGTATATTCATAGTTCTCTTGCACCCTGGTATCTCTTGGCGTCGGTTAAGGGTAAAAATGCTGACTGTTTTGTAGTTGAGGGTACAGTAAATGAAGAATTTAATGTCCTTTTAAATAGGATTAATGACCAAAAGGCTGACCTTGTAGCCTTTTCCTGCTATATTTGGAATATTACTACTGTACTTTCTCTGGCACCAAAAATCAAAAATGCCAAAATTCTTCTCGGCGGTCCCGAGGTTTCCTACTGTGCTGAAAAAATACTAAAGGAAAATCCTTTTGTGGACTTTGTTATTTCTGGAGAGGGAGAGAAGCCCTTTACTAAATTACTCGATTTTCTTTGCGGTAAAGGAAAATTAAATGAAATAGAAGGTCTTTGCTACCGTCAAAATAAAAAGATGGTAATTAAAGCGCCTTACGTTACCGAAGAAATTCCACCGTCACCGTATATAAAGGAATATTTCGGTTCACTTTCCGGTAGAATTTCTTATATAGAAAGTAGCCGTGGCTGTCCTTTTTCCTGCGCTTTTTGCCTGTCGGGAAGATGCGGCGGAGTGCGATATTTTCCTATTGATAGAACTAAAAAAGAGATTATTGCGCTTTCAAATTCGGGAAGTAAAATTATAAAATTTGTTGACAGAACCTTTAACTCAAACAGCATACGAGCTAGAGAAATTTTTGAATTTATTATAGAAAATTATGAAAAAGCGTTCTCTAACGATGTATGTTTTCATTTTGAAATAGCCGGTGATTTGCTCAAAAAAGAGGATTTTGCCTTGCTTAAAAAAGCTCCAAAAGGCGTTATCCAATTTGAAATTGGTATGCAGAGCTTCAATAGCGAAACCCTATCAGCTATATATAGAAAAACTAATATAAAACACCTTAAAGAAAATATTAAAAAATTAGTCAAAATGGGTAATATTCATACTCATATTGACCTTATTGCAGGATTGCCAAAAGAGGATTATAAATCTTTCAGAGATAGCTTTAATACTGCTTTTTATCTTAATGCTGATAAACTTCAGCTCGGCTTTTTAAAACTTCTTTATGGAACACCGATGCGAGAAAATAGCGACGACTTTCCTATTGAATTTCTTTCAGAACCACCTTATGAGGTCACTAAAACTCCTTGGCTTAGCTCTTCTCAAATTTCTATGCTTCATAGCCTTGAAAACGCCCTTGAACGCCTTGTAAACAGCGGAAGATTCTCTCGCACTGTAAATTATCTTTTTAATGAGCAAAAGCGCAATCCTTTTGATACACTTACTCAGATTGGTATGTTTACGGGGAACGCTTCAATTCCCTTAAATCAGTACGTAGACAGTGTTTATCACTATTTTGAAAAGGGAAGTGATGAAAAGAGAATTCGTGACCTTTTACTCTGTGATATTGCCGAAAGCGTACGTTCAACGACACTTCCTAAAAGCCTTGCTGTTGAGGATAAAAGACTTAAAAAATTCAGAAGCTTTTTAGAGCAAAATGAAACTACAAAAAAACGAAAAGGTGTAATGCGTAAGACCTTTTTGCTTTATACTGAAAACTGTGGCGCTTATGTGGATTATGATGAAAAAATAAACGGTAAATATAAGGTTAAGAAAATTGAATTTGACTTAAGTTAAAAAAGGCCTGCAATTGCAGGTCTTTAGTTTTACAGTTTTTTTATTTTTATCATAAAAAAACCTTCGAATTCATCGTTAGGACAGATACAAATACCATTTTCAATAGAGCAGGGCAATGTGGGCAGGCAAGCGGTATTGATTGTATCTGGCTTTACGGTTATGCAATTATGCTTTTTAAGGAGTTTCTTTAAAGACGTTTCATTTTCCTCAGGTAATACCGAGCATGTAGAGTAAACCGCTTCTCCGCCTTTTTTAAGTAGTGTCAATGCTTTATCCAAAAGTGAACTTTGCCATTTGACGCATTTATTTACAAGAGTGTCAGTAAAACCTTTCACTTCTTTTTCGTTGCTAAGGTTAATTGTGCCGCTTCCGGAACATGGGGCGTCAAGCAAAATTTTATCAAAAGAGAAAAAATTTTCAAGATTCCTTGCGTCAACGGTCATAATGTTAACACAGGTAACACCTTGTTTTAAAAGGTTGTATTTAAGCCGCTCAGAGCGTTTAGGATTCATTTCACAAGCGGTTAAATTACATTTATTCGATGTGAGCATTGCAATCTGACTGGTTTTGCCGCCAGGGGCGGCTGTCATATCTAGAACATCTTCATTTTCCTTTGCGCTAAGTAGAAGCGCAGGAAGTTGAGACGAAAGACTTTGAAGATAGATTTCCCCGTTATTATAAAGGGAAGTATTACGTATTTTTTCTTCGCCAGATTCTATAATTATGGCAGTATCGGAAAAAGGTGAAACTGAGAAATTAATCTTGTTTTCTTTGAGAATATTAATTGCATTTTCCCTAGCGATTTTAATGGTATTTATTCTAAGGGTTGTTTTTCGTTTTTTGCTACAGCCCTCAATGATTTTTTTGCTTGTATTTTCATCGTAAACCGAAGCTATTTTTTCTTCATAAAAACTCATCTTATCACTTCCAAATCATAGTTATTATATTACAATACGCGCATTTAGTCAATTTTTAAAAAAATATGTTAAAAAAATAACATTTTTTCAAAAAAGGGGTAGAAATATTTTAAAGTATATGATATAATTTGAAGCATAGTATGGAGTATTCTGCGCGGAATATGATTTGCGCAGTAAACCATCTGAAAATTTTGCTTAAGGAGGATATGGCAAATGCAAAAGAAAATAAGCAACTACCCCTTTAAAGGTACTCCCGAGCAGGAAAAGAAGCTTCGTGAAGTAATCGACGAAAATAAGCACGACAAGAGCCGTCTTATTGCCGTTATGCAGGAAGCTCAGGATATCTACGGATATCTTCCTATGGAGGTACAGGAGATTATCTCGGAAGGTATGGAAATACCTATGGAAAAAATCTTCGGTGTAGCAACCTTCTATGCTCAGTTCTCTCTCTCACCTAAGGGCAAGTACAACATCTCTGTTTGTCTTGGTACTGCATGTTACGTTAAAGGTGCAGGCGCTCTTATGGAGAAGCTTGAGGATGCTCTCGGAATCGGTGCTGATGAATGTACAGAAGACGGTAAGTTCTCATTAACCGCATGCCGTTGTATCGGTGCTTGTGGTCTTGCTCCCGTTTTGACTGTTAACGAGGATGTTTACGGCAGACTTGTTGCCGACGATATTCCTGGAATTCTTGCTAAATATGCTGAATAATTAGACAGCAAAGGAAGACGGAAAGTTTATGAAAATCAAGACTATTAAAGAAATCCTTGAGGCAGAGGTTCTCTGCTGTGAAGACCAGATTGAGCGTCATGTTTATTCCGCTTGCGGAAGTGATATGATGAGCGATGTTCTGGCTTATGTTAAAGACCAGGCTGTTCTTCTCACAGGTCTTGTTAACCCTCAGGTTATCAGGACTGCTGAGATGATGGATATGATTTGTATAGTATTCGTTCGTTCTAAAAAACCCAGCGAGGAGATGCTTGAACTTGCCCGCGAAAGCGGAATAGTTTTAATGTCAACCGAGAGACGTATGTTTAATGCCTGCGGTTTGCTTTATCAGAACGGACTTATGGGAAAGAGGTCATCAAATGTCTGAAGAATTACTCTTTCGTTTTGAAGTAGACGGTGATGATTTTACTTCAGCGGGACAGGCGTCGGTTCAGATAAAAAAGAACCTTCGTCAGTTAGGAATTCCTTCAGATACAATACGTCGTGTTTCCATAGCTATGTATGAGGGCGAAATCAATATGGTTATTCATGCTAAAGGCGGTGTCGCTATAGTCAAGGTTAATGAAGAGTATATTGAAATCGTACTTGAGGATAAGGGCCCCGGTATTAAAGACGTTGAACTTGCTATGCAGGAAGGTTTTTCAACCGCACCTGATGGTATACGTTCTTTAGGCTTTGGCGCCGGTATGGGTCTTCCGAATATGAAACGTTATACAGATTCTATGGAAATTGAAACAGTTGTAGGTGAGGGAACCACAATTACTATGAGGGTTAACCTTTAACTATCAATCTAATGGAGTATTAACCTATGTACACATATGAACATTCTGTACAGTTGGATACATCCAGATGTACCGGCTGTACTACCTGTTTAAGACGATGTCCTACGGAGGCTATCCGCATACACGATGGCCATGCCATTATTAATCAGGAGCGTTGTATTGATTGCGGCGAGTGTATCAGAGTGTGCCCACATAATGCAAAAAAGGCAGTGTGTTCCAAACTTGATTCTATGGAACGGTTTAAATGGAAAATCGCACTTCCTGCTCCTACGCTTTATGGACAATTTGAAAATCTTGATGATGTAAATTTCGTTTTGGATGGACTGAAAAAGATTGGCTTTGATGATGTTTTTGAGGTATCTAAGGCTGCCGAACTTGTTTCGGCGTATACTCGTACTTATCTCAAAACCGACGGCATCAAAACTCCAGTTATCAGTTCTGCTTGTCCGGTTGTTGTAAGATTAATCGGACTGAGGTTTCCGTCTCTTAACGATAATCTGCTTAAAATGCTTCCTCCTATGGAGGTTGCGGCGCGTCTTGCAAGAGAACGTGCAAAAGAGAAACATCCTGAATTTGCTGACGATGAAATCGGTGTTTGCTTTATATCTCCTTGTCCTGCCAAGGCAAGTTATGTAAAGAACGGTTTCGCTGATTATAAGAGTCTTGTCGATGAGGTTGTTTCAATAAGCGATATCTACTTTTTATTAATAAATGAAATGAAGCAGGATGCAGAGCCTGAAATTTTAAGCGAATCCGGTAGAATAGGTATTGGCTGGGCTTCCAGCGGCGGTGAATCTACTGCGGTGTTTAATGAAGGCTATCTTGCGGCTGACGGTATTGAAAATGTTAACCGTGTTCTTGACCAGATTGAAAACGGTAACATACCACCACTTAAGTTTATTGAACTTAATGCTTGTACTGGTGGTTGCGTCGGCGGCGCAATGACTATGCAAAATCCTTTTATTGCAAAGGCGAGATTACATAGTTTAAAGCGTTATCTTCCTGTTTCACTTAATTCTCTTTCTAAGGAAGAGAAGGAGTATATTCCTGAATCGTATTTCTTTAATGACCTTCCGATTTATAACCCCATTAGCAGACTTAGTGACAGTATGGCTGAGTCTATGAGGATGATGGCGGATATACAAAAACTCAGAAAAGGTTTGCCCGGAATCGACTGTGGTTCTTGCGGTGCGCCTACCTGCAGAGCTTTTGCCGAGGACGTTATTAAAGGACTTGCTGATGTTAAGGATTGTATCATTTGTGAATGTTTACGGAGGAAAGAGGAATGACGGTTTCGTCTCTGACAGAAAAGGGCTTTGATGCTCTTTCACTTCCTTTTGGTGAAAGAGAAATAGACGGTGTTTATATTGGTGACTTATTAAGCTTCGTTATGGGCAATTGTTGTGCCGATAATATTTGGATAACAATTATGTCTAATATCAATGTTATCGCTGTTGCAAGTCTTACCGATGTTTCCTGTGTTCTTCTTGCCGAGGGTGTTACCCTTGATAATGAAGTTCTGAAGGAAGCTAAAAATAAGGGCATTAATGTGCTTGCTACTAAAATGACCGCCTATGAAACAGCTGTTTATCTTTCGGAGCTTTTAAAATGAGCCGTTACTATTACGACTTTCATGTCCATTCCTGTCTCTCTCCTTGTGCAGATGATGACAATACTCCCAATAATCTTGCCGGTATGGCGAGCTTATGCAATATTAATATAATGGCACTTACCGACCATAACAGTTGTAAAAACTGTCCCGCTTTTTTTGAAGCGGCGCGGCGCAACGGTATCATACCAATTGCCGGTATGGAACTTACTACATCTGAAGATATACATCTTGTATGTCTTTTTGAAGAACTTGAAGATGCAATGAAGTTTGACAGTGAAGTAGAAGGTTTCAGAACTCCCTTCAAAAATCGCGTTGATATTTTTGGTCATCAAATGATTATGGATGGTAATGATGAGATTATAGGAATAGAAGAAAACTTTTTACCTGTAGCGACAGCAATCTGTCTTGATGATGCCGTAAAACTTGTTAAAAGTTTTAAAGGTATATGCTATCCGGCTCATATAGACAGACAGGCAAACGGAATTATCTCAGTTTTGGGTACTTTGCCCGCAAAACCGTATTTTCCCTGCGTTGAGTTTCATAACAGCAATGTTATTAATGATTATAAGGAAAAATATGACCTTGACGGCAAACTTATTTTAGTCAGCTCTGATGCTCATTATTTAACCGACCTACGCGATGATAACGCGTGGCTGGAAATTGATGATATTCCGTACAGCAGCGCTAACGTGCGTAAAAAACTCTTTGAAATGCTGAGGTGAGAATATGAAAGAATTATCCCTTAATATTCTCGATGTTGCCGAGAATTCGGTAAAAGCGAAGGCTTCTCTTATCAAGATAACCTTAACCGAAAAAGATAATCTTTTTACGATAGAGATAAAAGATGACGGCTGCGGTATGTCAAAGGAAGTTTTAGAGGGTGTTACTAATCCTTTTTATACTACGCGCACCACCCGTAAGGTTGGCTTGGGACTGCCTCTTTTAAAAATGGCAGCTGAGCAGACGGGGGGAACTATGACAATCGATTCTGTCAGCGCTATCGATAACCCCGAAAATCATGGTACTGTAGTTAACGCTGTGTTTTATACCGACCATATTGATTTCACCCCGCTAGGTGATGTTGTGGCTACAGTAACAACCCTTATACAAGGTCATCCCGAGTTTGATTTTATTTTTAATCATATTAAACCCGAGGGAAAAATCAGCCTTGATACAAGGGAATTAAAAAGTGTTTTAGAGGGTGTACCTCTTAACAGTTATGATGTTATTAAATGGATTAAGGACTATTTGAATGAACAGTACGAAAATCCAATCAATGAATAGGAAAGGAAGATTCTTATGAAAACTTTAGCAGAACTTCAGGCAATCAGAGACAAAATGAAGAATAAGGTTGTTATGCGTGAAGGCGTAGACGGTATCCGTGTTGTAGTTGGTATGGCTACCTGTGGTATTGCTGCCGGCGCTCGTCCTGTTCTTAATGCTTTCGTTGAAGGCGTTGACGCTGCAGGTCTTAATGATAAGGTTGCCGTTTCCCAGACCGGCTGTATCGGTCTTTGTCAGTATGAACCTATAGTTGAAATTCATCAGAACGGTGAAAAAGTAACCTATGTTCATATGACCGCTGAAAAAGCAGCAACAGTTATTGAAAAGCATTTAAAGGGCGGTAAAATTGTTGCAGAGTTTACTGCTCAGGAAGGATAAAATTGGAGGTATAGTTTATGATTCGCGCACACGTACTTATTTGCGGCGGTACCGGTTGTACCTCTTCGGGAAGCCAGTCTATTCAGGATGCTTTTGTTGAGCATATTGCAAAAAATGGTCTTACCGATGAAATTAAAATTGTTCAGACCGGTTGCTTCGGACTTTGCGCTCTCGGTCCTGTAGTTATCGTTCATCCCGACGGTACTTTCTACAGCCGTGTAACCGCAGACGATGTTGCTGAAATCGTTAGCGAACATCTTTTAAAAGGTCGTATTGTTGAACGTCTTGTTTACACAGACGGTAATGAAGAGAATGTTGATATAGCTAACCTTTCTCTTAATGATACAGCTTTCTACAAAACTCAGAACCGTGTAGTTCTTCGTAACTGCGGTGTAATTAACCCCGAAGATATTGATGAATATATCGGTATGGACGGTTATGCAGCTCTCGGTAAGGTTCTTACCGAAATGACTCCTGAAGACGTAATTCAGGTTGTAACCGATTCCGGACTTAGAGGACGCGGCGGCGGTGGATTCCCCACTGGTCGTAAATGGGCACTTACTGCTCCCAATAAAGCTCCTCAGAAATATGTTGTATGTAACGCCGACGAGGGTGACCCCGGTGCATTTATGGACCGTTCCGTTCTTGAAGGCGACCCCCACAGCATAATTGAAGCTATGGCTATTTGTGGTTATGCCATCGGCGCTACACAGGGTTACGTTTATGTTCGTGCTGAGTATCCTATCGCTGTTAGACGTCTTGCAATTGCTATTGCTCAGGCTAGAGAATATGGTTTGCTTGGTAAAAACATTTTCGGTTCAGGCTTCGACTTTGACCTTCATATCCGTCTTGGTGCAGGTGCTTTCGTTTGCGGTGAGGAAACTGCTCTTATGGCATCTATTGAAGGTAAGCGTGGCGAACCCAGACCCCGTCCTCCGTATCCTGCAGTTAAAGGTCTTTACGAGTCTCCTACTTGCGAGAATAACGTTGAAACCTTTGCTAACATTCCTCAGATTATTCTCCGCGGCGCTGAATGGTTTGCTTCTATGGGTACTGAGAAGAGCAAGGGTACTAAGGTATTCGCTCTCGGTGGTAACATTGAAAATACCGGTCTTGTAGAAATTCCTATGGGTACTACTCTCCGTCACATCATTTATGATATTGGTGGCGGTATCCCTGGCGGTAAGAAATTCAAGGCTGCTCAGACCGGCGGACCTTCCGGTGGTTGTATCCCCGCAAGTCTTATGGATACCGAGGTTGACTATGATAACCTTACCGCTATTGGTTGTATGATGGGTTCCGGCGGTCTTATAGTAATGGATGAAGATACTTGTATGGTTGATATGGCTAAATTCTTCCTTGAATTTACTGTTGATGAATCTTGCGGTAAGTGTACTCCTTGCCGTGTAGGTACCAAGCGTCTTCTTGAAATGCTTGATAAGATTACAGAAGGCAAGGGCACTCTCGAAGATATCGATAAGCTCGAAGAACTCTGTAATTACATTAAGGCTAATTCTCTCTGCGGTCTTGGACAGACTGCTCCTAACCCTGTACTTGCTACTCTTAACTTCTTCCGTGACGAATATATCGCTCACGTTGTTGATAAGAAGTGCCCCGCAGGTGTTTGTAAGAATCTTCTTGTATTTGATATTGATAAGGATAAATGTATCGGTTGCGGTATGTGTGCTAAACAGTGTCCTGCTGACGCCATTACCCGTACTGATTATATTGCTCCCGGTCACAAACTCGCTTCCTTCGTTATTGATACAGACAAGTGCGTCAAGTGCGGTGCTTGTATCGGTACATGTAAGTTTAAAGCAATCTCTAAGAAATAAGAAAGGAGCCTGAAATATAATGGATATGATTAATGTAAAAATCAACGGTATTGCCGTTAGTGTGCCGAAAGGCTCCACTATTCTCGAGGCTGCCAGAATTGCAGGAGTAGAAATTCCTACTCTTTGCTTTATGAAAGAGAAAAACGAAATCGGCGCTTGCCGTATTTGTGTAGTTGAAGCTACCGGTGCAAGAGGCCTTGTTGCTGCTTGTGTTCATCCTTGCGCTGATGGTATGGAAATCCAGACCAATACTGAAAAGGTTCAGAAGGCACGTAAAACTACACTTGAGCTTATTCTTTCTACCCATGATAAGAGATGTCTTTCCTGTGTTCGCTCTACTAACTGCGAATTACAGAAGCTCTGTCTTGAATACGGTGTAGATGGTGCTGCTTTTGAAGGCTTCCGTCCTCAGTACGACCTTGACCTCTCTTCTCCTCATCTCGTAAGAGATAATAATAAATGTATTCTTTGTCGCAGATGCGTAGCTGTTTGTGATGAACAGTATGTTAGCGTTATCGGCGCTAATGACCGTGGTATTGATACCTCTATCGGTTGCGCTTTTAAGAAAAATCTTAACGATGTTCCTTGTATCTCCTGTGGCCAGTGTACTGCTGTTTGTCCTACCGGCGCTCTCGTTGAAAAGGACGATACTGCTCAGGTTTGGGAAGCTCTTAATAATCCCGAAAAACACGTTGTTGTTCAGGTTGCTCCTGCAATCCGCGCAACTCTCGGTGAAGCTTTCGGTATGCCTATCGGTACTAACGTTGAAGGTAAATTAGCTGCTGCGCTCAGAAGACTTGGCTTTGATAAGGTATTTGATACTAATTTTGGTGCTGACCTTACTATCGTAGAGGAAGCTAACGAGCTTGTTCAGCGAGTTCAGAACAACGGCGTTCTTCCTATGATTACATCTTGCTCACCCGGTTGGGTTAAATTCTGTGAGTACTTCTATCCCGATATGATTAATCATCTTTCAAGCTGTAAGTCTCCTCAGCAGATGACCGGCGCTATGATTAAGACTTACTATGCCGAAAAGGCTGGTCTTGACCCACACAATATTTATGTTGTATCTGTAATGCCCTGTACTGCTAAGAAGTTCGAAATCGGCAGAGATAACGAAAATGCTGCCGGTGTAGCTGATGTTGATGCTGCAATCACCACCAGAGAACTTGCCCGTATGATTCAGAGAGCCGGTATCAACTTTACCGCCCTTCCTGATGAAGGCTTTGATAATCCTCTCGGCGATACCGCTACCGGCGCTGCTGTTATCTTCGGTGCTACCGGCGGTGTTATGGAAGCTGCTGTTCGTACTGCTAACGACTGGCTCACCGGTAATGACAATACTGTTGTTGCTCTTGAGGCTGTAAGAGGTACTGAAGGTCTTAAGGAAGCTATCGTTAATCTCGGCGGTACTGAGCTTAAGGTTGCTGTTGCAAGCGGTGCTAAGGCTGCTAAAGATGTTATGGATAAGATTAAGGCAGGCAATCCTGACGGTTGGACCTTTATTGAGATTATGGGTTGTCCCGGCGGCTGTGTAAACGGCGGCGGTCAGCCTATTCAGCCTCAGTATGTACGCGACACCGTTGACCTTAAAGCTGTTCGCGCTAAGGCTCTTTATGACCAGGATGCAGCTATGACCTTGAGAAAATCTCACGAGTCTCCCATTATTAAAGAACTTTACGGCGAAGGTAAATGGTTTGAGTCCTACGGTTGCCATAAGGCACACGAAGCTCTCCACACTACCTATACCGCTCGTAAGAAGTACAACTATTAATAAAAAATTTCCCGATGAATTTTAATTCATCGGGAAATTTTTTTGTTGTTTATTCTATTTGACAAGGTGTTTTTTGTTTGATAAAATAGGGTTAAGAGGTGTAGATATGAAAAAACTCAGAGTCCTTTTATCTGTTTTTCTAGCTGTTATGTTTTGCTTCTTTGCGGGGTGTACCCAAGCCGATAATCAAAACGGGTCAAGTAGTGCTATCGAGGTAGGTTTTGATGCCGAATCTCAAAATTTAACACAAACCGAAGGTAACGGAGAAATTAAAATTCACTATATTGACGTAGGTCAGGGAGACAGTATATTTATAGAGCTGACAAACGACCGAGTAATGCTTATTGATGCAGGGGAGAGTGAATATTCGTCTACAGTCATCAATTATATAAAGAATTTGAGATATAATAAAATTGACTACCTTGTTGCCACGCATCCTCACTCTGACCATATTGGTGGTATGGAAAAAGTAATTAATGCTTTTACGATAGGCGAAATTTATATGCCGAAGATTATTAGTAATACGAAAACCTTTGAGTCTCTTTTGGAAACTATAAAAAACAAGGGATTAAAGATTAATTCGGCTGATTATTCGGTGAAAATTATAAATGATAATAATCTAAAGGCTGAATTTTTATCGCCGGTAAAGGATAAATACGGCGATACGAACGATTATTCTGCAGTTTTAAAATTAACCTATAAAGATAATAAATTCTTGTTTATGGGCGATGCTGAGACTGAGGCGGAAGATGAAATTTCTGCCGATGTAACCTGCGATATAATAAAGGTAGGTCATCATGGAAGTAATTCCTCATCCGGTAAAAAATTCGTTAAGAAAACAAAGGCAAAATATGCAGTTATTTCCTGCGGTACTGATAATAAGTACGGTCATCCACATACTGAAATTGTGAAAAGATGGGAAGATAGCGGCGCAAAAATTTACCGCACCGATTTAAGCGGTACGGTTATTGTCACAAGTGACGGTAAAACTATAAATGTTACTGCTACGAAGACACAAAATTCCATAGTACAAAGCACGCCGTCCTCAGTTACCGAAAATACTCAGCAAAAATATATTCTTAATACTTCAACTAAAAAGATACATATTCCGTCCTGCTCATACGTTTCTAAAATGAAGGATAGCAATAAGACGGAAAGTAGCGAAAAAATAGAAAAAATAATATCCAATGGATACAGTAAATGTAAGGTTTGTTTAGGTGATTAATATGAAGGTAATTATTGATAGATTTGAGGGCGAATATGCAGTAGTAGAAATAGAAAAGGGACACTTCGTTGATATACCAGCCTGTCTTTTAGTCGGCGCAAATGAGGGAGATGTAGTTTCTATTAATATTGAAAAAGAGGAAACTGAAGACAGAAAAGTAAAAATAGAAAATCTTATGAACGATTTATTTAATTAAAAAGAGGGGAAACCCCTCTTTTATTTTTGTATAACGAAAACCACGCGATAGTCGCGTGGTTCAAAAGAGGTTAACCGATGAGAAAATCCTCCGTTTGTGG